>NZ_JBWXUE010000030.1:0-82543 GCF_057158765.1 Kitasatospora sp. NEAU-69 | reverse complement strand
CGACCCAACCAACCACCCCCCCCCCCCCCCCCCCCCCCCACCACCCCCCCCCCCCCCCCCCCCCGCGGCGTTCCGGGCTGCCGTACGGGCGCGGGCCGGCCGACTGCCGAGCGGGACTCAGCCGAGCGGGGCTCAGGAGTCGCCGGCGCCGGGGTCCGCGAAGGTCTGGAGCGTCACGAAGACCACCCGGCGGGCCTCGCCGCTGCCCTCGGTCCTGATCCGGACCCGCTGGCCGGGTCGCAGCAGCCGCAGGCCGCCGGCATCGAAGGCGGCGGCGTCGAAGGGCACCGGGGTGCCGTCGTCGAGCAGCACGGAACCGGCCCGGGTCGCGGGATCGAAGGTGAACGCGGTGGCCTGCATGCGCGAAAGCATATCTTTCTGCGCCCGGCGCACCCGCTGGTGCCCGCGCGCCGGGCCGGGCCCTACGGTCGGCCCGCGGCGCCGACGAGTTCGGCGGCCACCACGCGGGTGTGCGGGCCGACGCCGAGCCCGAGCGCCTCGGCGAGGTCGGCCCGGTCGTCGACGTCCCGGCGCGCCGACGGCACGTCGGGCAGCGTGAGTTCGACCGCCCCGCCGGCCGCGTGCCGCTGCCGGGAGGCGCCGCCGAAGGCCGGCAGCAGCGGCAGGCCGGGGGAGCAGGCGAGCAGCGTGGTGCCGACACCGGGTGTGTCGGCCAGGAAGGCCCGCCCGTCGGTGGGCACGGCGGCCAGCACCCGGGCGAGTTCGGCCGGGCGCAGCGCCGGCAGGTCGGCGGAGAGCGCGGCCAGGGGCGCATCGGGGTGCAGCCGCCGCGCGTGCCGGGCGCCGTGCGCCAGTGCGGCGTTGAGCCCGCCCCCAGGCTCGTCGGTGACCAGCACGGCGCCGGCCGCCGCCAGCCGCGGGCCGGCCACCGGGTCCTGCGAGACCACCAGCACCCGCTCCACCGCCGGGCAGGCCAGCGCGGCGGCGACGGTGTCGAGGGCGAAGGCCAGCGCGAGTTCGGGGCGTCGCTCGCCCGCGTACGCGGCGAGCCGGCTCTTGGCCCGTTCCAACGGTTTCAGCGGCAGCACCAGGGTCCAGGCGGCCGACCGGTCCCGCGCGCTGGGCAGGAGTGGGCGTACGGTGTGCTGGGTCATCCGCGCCATTCTGGTGCCGCTGTGCCGGGCTTCGCCAGAGCGGCCCCGGTCGGGCGCGCCGGTCGAGGTGTGTCGGTCGGGGTGTGTCAGTGCCGGCCGCCAAGGTGTGGTGGCTCGGATGCGATTATGCGATGGACCGTCCATGCGATGGACTGAGCCATGGACTGAAAGCCTGCGGCACCCCACGTGCCGCACCACACGAGGAGGACCTGGGGTGGCCCGCCGCTCGTACGCCAGTTTCGGCAATGCCGACTACGGAGTCTGGTACCGCTTCGCGGCGGTCCTGGTGAAGCCGGTGACGACCGCGCTGGTGAAGCCCGAGTGGAGCGGTTGGGAGCACTTCCCCAAGGAGGGCGGCTTCCTGACCGTGGTGAACCACAACTCGGTGATCGACCCGGTGGTCTACGCCCACTTCCAGTACAACAGCGGCCGCCCGCCGCGGATACTGGGCAAGTCCTCGCTCTTCAAGGTGCCGTTCATCGGCTTCATGCTGCGCAAGACCGGCCAGATCCCGGTCTACCGCGACTCCACGGACGCGGCGCACGCCTTCCGGGCGGCCATCGAGGCGATCAACAACGGCCAGGTGGTGCAGTTCTACCCGGAGGGCACGATCACCCGGGATCCGCAGATCTGGCCGATGACCGGCAAGAGCGGCGCAGCCCGGGTCGCGCTGATGACCGGCGCGCCGGTGATCCCGGTCGCGCACTGGGGTGCGCACGAGATCGTCCCGCCGTACGGCCGGGGCCTGGGCGGCCACAAGGCCAAGGCGAAGCTGTTCCCGCGGACCGCGGTGAAGGTGGCGGCCGGTCCGCCGGTCGACCTGAGCAGGTACCAGGGCAAGGAACTCACCGCCCAGGTGCTGCGCGAGGCGACCGAGGACATCATGGACGCGATCACCGAGGTGCTGGAGGGCCTGCGCGGCGAGAAGGCGCCGGCCGAGCGCTTCGACCTGCGCAAGGCCCGCGAGCAGAGCCGCAGCCGGATCGACAGCAAGCCCGGGCAGAACCAGCCCGAGCAGAGCAAGCCCGAGCAGAACAAGCCCGGGCAGAACGACACCGAGGAGGCCGGGCAGTGACCCGCTGCGCCGTGTTCGGAACCGGCTCCTGGGGCACCGCCTTCGCGATGATCCTGGCCGACGCCGGCAACGAGGTGACCCTGTGGGGCCGCCGCAAGGAGCTGGTGGACACCATCAACTCCACCCACCTGAACCCCGACTACATGCCCGGCACGCCGCTGCCGGAGTCGGTCACCGCGACCACCGACCCGGCCGCCGCGCTGGACGGTGCGGACTTCGCGGTGCTCGTCGTGCCGTCCCAGACGCTGCGCGCGAACCTCGCCGACTGGGCGCCGCTGATCGGCCCGCAGACCGTGCTGGTCAGCCTGATGAAGGGCATCGAGCTCGGCACCGCGAAGCGGATGAGCGAGGTGATCGGCGAGGTCGCCGCGGTCGGCCCGGAGCGGGTCGCGGTGGTCAGCGGCCCGAACCTGTCGCTGGAGATCGCGAACCGCCAGCCGGCCGCGACGGTGGTCGCCTGCACCGACGGGACGGTCGCCAAGCGGCTCCAGGCGGCCTGCCACACGCCGTACTTCCGCCCGTACACCAACACCGACGTGATCGGCTGCGAGCTCGGCGGCGCGGTGAAGAACGTGATCGGCCTGGCGGTCGGGATGGCCGACGGGATGGGCCTGGGCGACAACACCAAGGCCACCCTGATGACCCGTGGGCTGGCCGAGATCACCCGGCTCGGCGAGGCGCTCGGCGCCGACCCGCACACCTTCGCCGGCCTGGCCGGCATGGGCGACCTGGTCGCCACCTGCTCCTCGCCGCTCTCCCGCAACCACAGCTTCGGCGTCAACCTCGGGCGCGGGATGTCGCTGGAGCAGACGGTGGCCGCGACCCGGCAGACCGCGGAGGGCGTGAAGTCCTGCGAGTCGGTGCTCGACCTGGCCCGCCGCAACGGGTGCGACATGCCGATCGTCGAGGCGGTGGTCGACGTCGTGCACAACGGGCGCCCGCCGCAGGCCGTGCTCAAGGACCTGATGTCCCGCTCGGCCAAGCCCGAGCGGCGCTGACGACGGGCCCCGGCAACGCTGACGACGGGACAGAGCGGCGCTGACCTGGAACCGATCGGGTCGCACGGTAGTCTCATAGCCGATATGAGCATCGAACCGACCTCCCCCCAGTCCGGCTCGGCCCAGGCCGGCCAGGCCGAGTCCGAGGCGCCGCGCAAGCCGCGGGTCGCCGTGGTCTTCGGCGGCCGCAGCTCCGAGCACGCCATCTCGGTCTCGACCGCGGGCAGCGTCCTGCGCTCGATCGACCGGACGAAGTACGACGTCCTGCCGATCGGTATCACGCACGAGGGCCGCTGGGCCCTGGTCAGCGACGAACCGGACCGGATGGCCATCACCGACGGCCGGCTGCCGGACGTCGGCCAGATCGCCGAGCAGGCCGAGGGCCAGGTCGCGCTGCCGGTCAGCCCGGCCTCGCGCGAGGTGGTCTGGAACGAGCCCGGCGCCGCGCCGAAGCAGCTCGGCGAGGTCGACGTGGTGCTGCCGCTGCTGCACGGACCGTGGGGCGAGGACGGCACGCTGCAGGGCCTGCTGGAGCTCTCCGGCGTGCCGTACGTCGGCTCCGGCGTGCTGGCCAGCGCGGTCGGCATGGACAAGGAGTACACCAAGCGGGTGCTGGAGTCCTTCGGGATCGGCATCGGCCCGTACACCGTGATCCGCCCGCGCGACTGGGAGAGCGAGGACGGCCGGGCGGCCGCCCGCGCCCGGGTCGCCGAGCTGGGCCTGCCGGTCTTCGTCAAGCCCTGCCGGGCCGGCTCCAGCATCGGGATCACCAAGGTCAAGGACGCGGCCGAGCTCGACGGCGCGATCGAGGAAGCCCGCCGGCACGACCCCAAGGTGATCGTCGAGGCGATGCTGGAGGGCCGCGAGATCGAGTGCGCGGTGCTGGAGTTCGCCGAGGGCCCGCGGGCCAGCGTGCCGGCCGAGATCCTGGTCGGCGGCGACTTCGAGTTCTACGACTTCGAGGCGAAGTACATCGACTCCTCCGAGGTCCAGATCCCGGCCCGCCTCAGCGAGGAGGAGACCGCCGAGATCCGCCGTCAGGCGGTGGCCGCGTTCGACGCGATCGGTTGCGAGGGCCTGGCCCGGGTCGACTTCTTCCTGCTCACCGACGGGCGCTGGGTCGTCAACGAGATCAACACGCTGCCCGGCTTCACGCCGATCTCGGCCTACCCCAAGATGTGGCAGGCCACCGGGGTGCCGTACACCGAGCTGATCGACCGCCTGCTGCAGGCGGCGCTGCGCCGCTCCACCGGCCTGCGCTGACCCGCACCACCCGGTCAACGAGAAACGCCGCACCGGCCGAAGCCGGTGCGGCGTACCCGGTTGTGGACCCGGACAGGCCCTAGTCGTGCACGGCCCTAGATGTGCACGACGGGGCAGGTCAGCGTCCGGGTGATGCCCTCGACCTGTTGGATCTGCGCGACGACGAGCCGCCCCAGCTCGTCCACGCTCGGCGCCTCGGCCCGCACGATCACGTCATAGGGGCCGGTGACGTCCTCGGCCGTCAACACCCCCTCGATCCTGGCGATCGACTCGGCCACGGACGTGGCTTTGCCCACTTCGGTCTGGATCAGGATGTATGCCTGTACCACGGAGGACCTCCCGGCGGCTGCGGTGATGGTTGCCCGACTGGTTGCACGGTGAAGGGGCGCGGCCCGCGCGGGGTGGGTGGTGGGGCGGGCCCGCCGCAGAGACTGGATGGATCACCACGCTACCGCGCCCCGGGCCCGGGAGGGGAGACCCCATGCGGGCCGGGGGGCGTACGCTTCGCGCGGGAAGCGCATACGCGTGGCCCGGCAGGCGCGGGGCGATCGTCGCCGTCGGCAATCCGGAGAGGACGGGACATGCAGGGGACCGTGGGCGAGCTCGGCGAGTTCGGCCTCATCAGGGAGCTCACCGCCCGGCTGCCGCTGACCCCGGCGGTGGAGCTCGGTCCGGGCGACGACGCCGCGGTGGTGAAGGCCCCGGACGGCCGGGTGGTGGCCACCACCGACGTGCTGATCGAGGGTCGGCACTTCCGCCGCGACTGGTCCACCGCCTACGACGTCGGCCGCAAGTCGGCCGCCCAGAACCTCGCCGACATCGCCGCGATGGGCGCCGTGCCGACCGCGATCCTGCTCGGCCTGGTCACCCCGGCCGACCTGCCGACCACCTGGGCGACCGAACTGATGGACGGGCTGCGCGACGAGTGCCAGGTGGCCGGCGCCGCGGTGGTCGGCGGTGACGTGGTGCGCGGCGACACCATCACGCTGGCGATCACCGCGCTCGGCGACCTGCAGGGCCGGGCGCCGGTCAAGCGCTCGGGCGCCCAACCGGGTGACGTGGTCGCGGTGACCGGCTGGCTCGGCTGGTCGGCCGCCGGCCTGACCGTGCTCTCCCGCGGGTTCCGCTCGCCGCGCGCCTTCGTCGAGGCGCACCGCCGTCCCGAACCGCCGTACCACGCCGGACCGGCGGCCGCCGAGCTCGGCGCGACCGCGATGGTGGACGTCAGTGACGGGCTGGTCGCCGACCTCGGGCACGTCGCGGCGGCCAGCGGTGTGGACATCGACCTGCACGCCGCCGACTTCGACGTCCCGGCGCAGATGGCCGACATCGGCCAGGCGGTCGGGGTCGATCCGCTGGTCTGGGTGCTCTCCGGTGGCGAGGACCACGCGATCGCCGCGACCTTCCCGCGCAGCGCCCAACTCCCGGCCCGCTGGCGGGTGGTGGGCGAGGTCGCCGGCCCGGCCAGGTCCGGCCGCAGCGGCCGGGTCACGGTGGACGGCGCACCCTGGGACCGCACGGCCGGCTGGGACCACTTCGCCGAGGAGTAAGCAGGGGAGCCGCCCGGGAGCGAGTGGTGCCCGCTGCGCCGACCGGGTGGTTGGGACCGGGCCGCCGGCCGGTCAGCGCGTAGGCTTCCCTCATGCGTATCGGTGTCCTGACCAGCGGCGGCGACTGTCCCGGGCTCAACGCGGTGATCCGCTCGGTGGTCCACCGCGGGCTCGATGTGCACGGCGACGAGATCCTCGGCATCGAGGACGGTTTCCTCGGGCTGATCGAGGGCCGGGCCCGGATCGTCGGCCATGACGACGTCACCGGCCTGCTGACGCTCGGCGGCACCATCCTCGGCTCGGCCCGGGTGCACCGCGAGAAGATCCAGTGGGCGGTGCAGAACGCCCCCCGGCTCGCCGCCGACCTGGGCATCGACGCGCTGATCGCGATCGGCGGCGAGGGCACGCTGACCGCGGCCAAGCTGCTGTCCGACGCCGGCCTGCCGGTGGTCGGCGTGCCGAAGACGATCGACAACGACATCGACGCCACCGACGTCACCTTCGGCTTCGACACCGCCGTGCACGTCGCGACCGAGGCGATCGACCGGCTGAAGACCACCGCCGAGTCGCACCAGCGGGTGATGGTGGTCGAGCTGATGGGCCGCCACACCGGCTGGATCACGCTCACCGCGGGCATGGCCGCCGGCGCGCACGGAATCCTGATCCCGGAGAAGCCCTTCGACATCGAGGCGGTCGCCCGGATGATCGAGGAGCGCTTCGCGCGTGGCAAGAAGTTCGCCATCATCGCGGTCGCCGAGGGCGCCAAGCCGATGCCCGGCACCTTCCCGTTCGACCACGGCACGGTGGACCAGTACGGTCACCAGACCTTCGGCGGCATCGGCACCCGGCTGGCGCGCGAGCTGGAGGACCTGCTGGGCAAGGAGGCCCGGCCGGTGATCCTCGGTCACACCCAGCGCGGCGGCACGCCGACGGCCCGTGACCGGGTGCTCGCCACCCGGTTCGGCTGGCACGCGGTGGAGGCCGTGCACAAGGGTGCCTTCGGGCACTTCACCGCGCTGCGCGGCACCGAGATCGAGCTGATCCCGGTGGCCGATGCGGTCACCCACCTGAAGACCGTGCCGCAGGACCGCTGGGCGGAGTCCGAAGCCGTGCTCTGACCGCCGCCCTCCGACCGCCGCCCGGTAGGTTGGCGGCATGTCCGCTGACACACTGCCCGACGACGCACTGCCCGATGACGCCCTGCCCGTCGCAGCTCCGCCCCGCGTCCTGACCATCGCCGGCTCCGACTCCGGCGGCGGCGCCGGCATCCAGGCCGACCTGAAGACCATGCTCGCGCTCGGCACCCACGGCATGAGCGTGATCACCGCGGTCACCGCGCAGAACTCGCTCGGCGTCCAGGGGTACTGGGAGCTGCCGGCCGAGGCCGTCCGGGCGCAGTTCCGCAGTGTGGTCGACGACATCGGGGTGCAGGCCGTGAAGACCGGCATGCTCGCCTCGATCGAGCTGGTCGAGACGGTCGCCGAGCTGCTCGCGGACGTGGCCGCGCCGGTCGTGGTGGACCCGGTCGGCGTCTCCAAGCACGGCGATGCGCTGCTCGCCGCCGAGGCCGTCGCGACCGTCCGCGAGCGCCTGCTGCCGCACGCCACGCTGGCCACGCCGAACCTGCACGAAGTGGCGCAGCTCACCGGGATCACCGTGCTGGAGGAGGGCGAGATGCGCCCGGCCGCCGACGCGATGCTCGCCTTCGGCCCGCGCTGGGTGCTGATCAAGGGCGGTCACCTGAGCGGCGAGGCCGCCGACCTGCTGGCCGGGCGGGACGGCGAGGAGCACTGGTTCCGGGCGCCGCGCTACGACAACCGGCACACCCACGGCACCGGCTGCACGCTGGCCAGCGCGATCGCCGCCGAGCTGGCCAAGGGCCACCCGATGCCCGAGGCGGTCGCCGCGGCCAAGGCGTACGTCACCGGGGCGATCCGGGCCGGGTTCGCGCTCGGCGCCGGCATCGGCCCGGTCGACCACGGCTGGCGGCAGCGCGGCTGACTGCGGCCGACCGTGGCTGTCTCCGGCAGTGCCCGGAGCGCAAAAAACGCTGCGGGGACCTGTGAACAGGTCCCCGCAGCGGTGTGAAACAAGTACCGAGCAAGCCGATCAAACAGAAAGCCGATCCACACGGAGTGGATCGGCTAACTGGAGGACCGGCGTACCGGTCTGCGCGTCAGCGCGAGACCTTACCGGCCTTGATGCACGAGGTGCAGACGTTGAGCCGCTTCGGCGTCCGCCCGATCACAGCGCGCACCGTCTGAATGTTGGGGTTCCAACGACGACGGGTACGGCGGTGCGAGTGGGAGATGTTGTTGCCGAAGCCCGGCCCCTTGCCGCAGACGTCGCAGTTGGCAGCCACAGGAGTCACTCCAAGACTTCAGAATCATTTACGTTCGAAAACCCCGGCTGATCCGCCCGGACCACTCGCGTGGACCGAATCGGATCAAGGGGTGAGCCTGGACTGTTCCAGGCAACCGGAGCAGCATACATCGACTGCTCCCGCTCCACGAAACTACCATGCAGCGGCCCTTGATCGCTCCGTCGGACCCACCCGCCGTACCTCGATAACCTGCAGGAAGGTCCTCTCCCGTTCCGACCGCGTTCACCAGAAGGAGCCCCGGTGCTGGACACGCTCGACGCCCCCGCCGTCCGTACCTGGTGCCGTCTGGCGCTCGCCGCCCTCGGGCAGGCCCGCGAGGAGATCGACGCGCTGAACGTCTATCCGGTGCCGGACGGCGACACCGGGACGAACCTCTACCTGACCGTGGAGTCCGCCACCGCGGCCGTGGAGCGCTGCTTCGAGCCGCCCGCCTTCGAGCCGGCCGCCTTCGAGCCGCACCCCCAGCCGGAGCTGGCGACCGCCGTCAAGGCGATGGCCAAGGGTGCGCTGCTCGGCGCCCGGGGCAACTCGGGCGTGATCCTGGCCCAGCTGCTGCGCGGGGTGGCCGAGATCCTGGCCGCCCGCGGCGGCGGCCCGCAGGCGCTGCGCGAGGCGCTCGGCCGCGGCGCCGAGGCGGCCTACCAGGCGGTCGCCGACCCGGTGGAGGGCACCCTGCTGACAGTGGCCGCCCGGGCCGCCGAGAGCGCCGGACGCACCACCGGCGGGCTGGCCGAGGTGGCCGGCGCCGCGCACCAGGAGGCCCGCGGCGCGCTGCTGCGCACCCCCGACCAGCTCGACGTGCTGGCCCGGGCCGGCGTGGTGGACGCCGGCGGACGCGGCCTGGTGGCCGTGCTCGGCGCGCTCGCCGACGCGGTGGCCGGGCAGCAGCCGATGGGCCCGGTCGCGCTCGGCGAGGACCTGCACCTGGCGCACGGCTGCGCCGAGCCCGAGCGGCTGCCGGGCCACCCCGCCTTCGAGGTGATCTACCTGCTGGAGGCCCCCGACCAGGCGTTGCCCGCGCTGCGCCGCCGCCTCGGCGGCCTCGGCGACTCGCTGGTGGTCGGCGGCGGCGACGGGCTGTGGAACGTCCACGTGCACGTGGACGACGCTGGCGCGGCGGTCGAGGCGGGCGTCGAGGCCGGCCGGCCGTACCAGATCCGGATCACCCACTTCGCCGAGGCCGCGGCCCGCGCGGGCGCCGGCATCGAGAGCCCGCCGGCCGCCCGGGTGGTGCTCAGCGTGGTGGCCGGCGCGGGCCTGGTCGAGCTCTGCCGCGAGGCCGGCGCGGCCGTGCTGCCCGCCGACCCGGACGCACTGCCGTCCAGCGCCGAGCTGGTGGCGGCCGTGCGCCGGTGCGCCGCGCGCGAGGTGATCGTGCTGCTCAACGACCCGGAGCTGCGGGCCACCGCGGGCGCCGCCGCCGACCAGCTGCGCGAGGAGGGCCTGCGGATCGCCGTGCTGCCCACCCGCTCGCCGGTACAGGGCCTGGCCGCGCTGGCCGTGCACGAGGCGGGCCGCCGGTTCGACGAGGACGTGGTCGCCATGACCTCGGCGGCCGGCGCCACCCGGTACGCCGAACTGGCCGTCGCCGAGGGGGAGTCCTGGACCATGGCCGGGGTCTGCCAGGCCGGTGACGTGCTCGGGCTGATCGACGGGGACGTCGCGGTGATCGGCAGCGGGGTGGCCGAGACCGGCGCCGAGGTGCTCTCCCGGATGCTCGCGGCCGGCGGCGAACTGGTCACGCTGGTGCTCGGCGACGGCGCCCCGCAGGAGCTCGCCGAGCACCTGGTCGCGCACGCCCGCCGGCAGCGCCCGGAGGTGGACACCGTGGTCTTCGCGGGCGGCCCGCAGAGCGCGCCGCTGCTCATCGGGGTCGAATAGCGCCCGGGATCGGGGCCGAATAGCGCCCGGGGTGTCCGTCCGGTGGTGTTCCATTGGCTTCGATGGCTGCCCTGGACGAACCCCTGACCAAGCTGGTCGGCGACCGCACCGCGAAGGTGCTCGCCGACAGCCTCAAGCTGCGCACGGTCGGTGACCTGCTGCACCACTACCCGCGCCGGTACGCCGAACGCGGCGAGCTGACCAGCCTGGACGAGCTGGAGGTCGACGAGCACGTCACCGTGCTCGCCCGGATCGAGAAGGTCACGCTGATCCCGTTCCGGGGCCGCAAGGGCGACCGGCTCGAAGTCGTGGTCACCGACGGCCGCGGCCGGCTCACCCTGGTCTTCTTCAACCAGGGCTGGCGGCAGAAGGACCTGCGCCCGGGCCTGCAGGGCCTGTTCGCGGGCAAGGTCGGCGTCTTCAACCGCACCCGCCAGCTCGCCTCGCCGGACTACCAGCTGCTGGCCGAAGAGGATGGGGGCGACAACGGGACTGCTACCGCCGCGCAGTTCGCCGGCCGGCTGATCCCGGTCTACCCGGCCAGCGCCCAGATGCCCAGCTGGAAGCTCTCGCTGGCGGTCGAGGTCGCGCTGACCAAGCACCTGGCCGACGTCGGCGAGCCGCTGCCCGAGGCGCTGCGCGCCGAGCGCGGCCTGCTCCCGCTGCCCGAGGCGCTCGAACTGATCCACCGTCCGCGCAACCGCGCCGAGCTGGAGCAGGCCCGCGACCGGCTGCGCTGGGACGAGGCGTTCGTCCTCCAGGTCGCGCTCGCCCAGCGCCGGGCCGCCGACTCCGCGCTGCCCGCCAAGGCCCGCCCGGTGCGCACCGGCGGGCTGCTGGATGCGTTCGACGCGAAGCTGCCGTTCACCCTGACCGCCGGCCAGCAGACCGTGTGCGCCGAGATCTTCGCCGACCTGGCCACCGAGCACCCGATGCACCGCCTGCTCCAGGGCGAGGTCGGCTCGGGAAAGACGCTGGTGGCGCTGCGCGCGATGCTCGCCGTGGTGGACGCCGGCGGTCAGGCGGTGCTGCTCGCGCCGACCGAGGTGCTGGCCCAGCAGCACCACCGGTCGATCGTCGAGATGATGGGCGAGCTGGCCGAGGGCGGCATGCTCGGCGGCTCGGAGCACGGCACCAAGGTGGTGCTGCTGACCGGTTCGATGGGCGTCCCGGCCCGCCGTCAGGTGCTGCTCGACATGGCCTGCGGGGACGCCGGGATCGCGATCGGCACGCACGCGCTGATCGAGGACAAGGTGCAGTTCCAGGACCTCGGCCTGGTCGTGGTGGACGAGCAGCACCGGTTCGGCGTCGAGCAGCGCGACGCGCTGCGGGCCAAGGGCGGGCAGCCGCCGCACCTGCTGGTGATGACCGCGACGCCGATCCCGCGCACGGTCGCCATGACGGTCTTCGGCGACCTGGAGACCTCGGTGCTGGACCAGCTGCCGGCCGGCCGTTCGCCGATCTCCACCCACGTGGTGCCCGCACTGGAGAAGCCGAACTTCCTGGCCCGGGCCTGGGAGCGGGTCCGCGAGGAGGTCGGCAAGGGGCACCAGGCGTACGTGGTCTGCCCGCGGATCGGCGACGAGCCGCCGGAGCCCGCCGGCAAGGCCAGGAAGCGTAAGCCCGCCGCCGACGATCCCGAGGAGCTCATCGCCGACCCGGCGGACGAGGGCGCCGGCAGCGACGAGCGCCGGCCGCCGCTCTCCGTCGTGGAGACCGCCGAACTGCTCGGCAAGGGCCCGCTGGCCGGGCTGCGGGTGGAGATCCTGCACGGCAGGCTGGCGCCCGACGCCAAGGACGAGGTGATGCGGCGGTTCGGAGCGGGTCAGATCGACGTGCTGGTCGCCACCACCGTGATCGAGGTCGGCGTGAACGTGCCGAACTCCACCGCCATGGTGATCATGGACGCGGACCGGTTCGGCGTCTCCCAGCTGCACCAGCTGCGCGGCCGGGTCGGCCGCGGCAGCGCGGCGGGCCTGTGCCTGCTGGTCAGCGAGATGCCCGCGGGCAGCGCGGCCCGGGCCCGGCTGGACGCCGTGGCCGGCACGCTGGACGGCTTCGAGCTCTCCCGGATCGACCTGGAGCAGCGGCGCGAGGGCGACGTGCTCGGCCAGGCGCAGTCCGGCGTGAAGTCCTCGCTCAAGGTGCTCTCGGTGCTGGAGGACGAAGAGGTGATCGCGGCCGCCCGCGCGGAGGCCGCCAAGCTGGTCGCCACCGATCCGCAGCTCACCGGGCACGAGGACCTGCGCACCGCACTGGCCGGCCTGCTGGACGAGGAGCGCGCGCAGTTCCTCGAAAAGGGCTGACCGTCCTCCCTGCCGGCCCCCCTTTCGGCCGCCCGATTGTCAGTGCCACGCGAGACACTGGAGGTGTTCAGGACGCAGCGTCAAGAAGCGTTCCTGGCGCGACACTTGGGGGTCATGCATGGCATTCCGTCACCTCAACGAGCTCCCGCTGGGCGACAAGATCTTCCGGGTCGAACTCGCCAGTGAGGACGACCGCGAAGTCACCCTCACGCTGACCGGCTGGCGCGAGGGCCAGGCCGCCAGTCCGATCGCCAGCGGCCGGCTGCGCCTGCCGGTGGAGGACGTCGCGAGTCTGCGGATCGCGCTCAACCGCGCGCTGCGCGCCCTCGCGATCGTCGCCGATGTCGCCGAGCCCATCCCCGACCGCGACGTGCTGCGCGAGCTCTACCCCGGACACGGCGCCCCCTGGGTGCCGCAGCACGAGGAGGAGCTGGTCCGGCGCTTCCACGAGGGCGAGACGATCGCCCGGATAGCCGCCCGGTTCGGCCGTACGCCGGACTCCGTCCGCACCAAGCTGCGCGAGCTCGGGCACGACCCGCGCCGCCCCGAGTACTGCCCGCCCGACGGCTGCCTCTCCTGGTCCCGCTACGCCTCCCCGGCGCTGCTCGGCGCGACGCCGCCGCAGGAGTAGCCGCCCACTCCCTCCCCCGCCTGCCCCCTCCCACGTCCCGCGTGGGAGGGGGCGCCCGTATAGCGTGGCCATGACTGATCCCGAAAGGCAGACCAGAGACCATGACCCGCGTCATCGCCGGGGCGGCCGGCGGCCGCCGGCTCGCCGTACCGCCCGGCCGGAGCACCCGCCCCACCTCCGACAAGGCCCGGGAGGCGATGTTCTCCACCCTGGAGTCGCTGCGCGGCACCCTGGTCGGCGTCCGGATGCTCGACCTGTTCGGCGGCTCCGGCGCGGTCGGCCTGGAGGCGCTCAGCCGCGGCGCGGCGCACGTCCTGCTCGCCGAGGCGGATGCCACGGCCGCCCGGGTGATCCGGGAGAACGTGAAGATCGTGGCGCTGCCGGGCGCCGAGGTGCGCGCCGAGCGGGCCGAGAAGGTGATCGCGGGACCGGCGCCGGCCGAGCCGTACGACCTGGTCTTCCTCGACCCGCCGTACGTCGTGCCCGATGGCGATCTGCGCGAGATGCTGATCACACTGCGGCTCGGGGGCTGGATCACGGACGACGCACTCGTCACCGTGGAGCGCAGCACCCGGGGCGGCGAGTTCGGCTGGCCCGGGGGCTTCGAGGCGTTGCGCTCCCGCCGCTACGGCGAGGGCACGCTCTGGTACGGCCAGGCCGCCTGACCGCACCACCCAGCAGCTCGCACCGACAGCACCGACAGCCATCTCACCGATGAGGGAATGACACCGCATGCGCCGCGCCGTCTGTCCTGGTTCGTTCGACCCGATCACCAACGGGCACCTCGACATCATCGAGCGAGCCTCGAAGCTCTACGACGTGGTGCACGTCGCGGTGCTGATCAACAAGACCAAGCAGGGCCTGTTCACCATCGACGAGCGCATCGAGATGATCGAGCAGACCACCGCCCAGTACGGCAACGTCAAGGCCGAGTCGCACTCCGGCCTGCTGGTGGACTTCTGCCTGGACCGCGGCATCCCGGCCATCGTCAAGGGCCTGCGCGCGGTCAGCGACTTCGACTACGAGCTCCAGATGGCCCAGATGAACCGCGGCCTGACCGGCGTCGAGACGCTCTTCGTGCCGACCTCGCCGACCTACAGCTTCCTCTCCTCGACGCTGGTCAAGGAGGTCGCCTCGTACGGCCGCGACGTCTCCCACCTGGTGCCCGCCACGGTGCACACCCGGCTGATGGACCGCCTCGCCGAGCGCGCCGCGCAGTAGCGCGCGGCCGCACCGGTCCGGCGCAGCGGCACGCGGTGGTCCCGGGATTCTGACGTACAGTCTGTAGTCCCGCCCCGCGGTACTCACGGAAAGACAGAAGCCCCGTGGACGTGCAGAACAGAGTCGACGAGATCATCGCCGTGGTCGAGAACGCCCGCGCGATGCCGATGTCGGCCTCCTGTGTGGTGAACCGGGCCGAGCTGATCGCGATGCTCCAGGGGCTGCGCGAGGAGCTCCCCGCCGAGCTGGCCCAGGCGCAGTCCGTGATGGCCGACCACGAGCAGGTGGTGGCCGACGCCCGCGGCGAGGCGGACCGGATCATCCAGGGCGCGCACGCCGAGCGGGGCTCGCTGATCTCGGACACCGAGGTGGCCCGCCGGGCCCAGGCCGAGGCCGACAAGATCCTCGGCGAGGCCCGCGAGGAGGTCGCGGTCAAGCGCCAGGAGGCCGACGACTACGTCGACAGCAAGCTGGCCAACTTCGAGGTCGTGCTCACCAAGACGCTCGGCGCGGTCGGCCGCGGTCGCGACAAGCTGCGCGGCGAGGGCGGCTACGAGGCGGAGGACGGCGAGGAGTTCCAGCCCGGCCTGAGCCCCAGCCCCGAGGTCGACGAGTACGTCGATGTGAAGCTGGCCACGCTGCAGAACGTGCTCAGCGGCACGCTGGAGGCGGTCGGCCGCGGCCGCGACAAGCTGCTCGGCAAGGCCCACATCGACGAGCTGGGCGCCTACCTGGCCGCCGCCGACGAGGCGCAGCAGCAGAAGGACCGTGCCGAGGCGGTCGCCGCCGGCTTCGCCGACGACGGCTCGGACCTCGCCTGGTACCGCGAGGAGGAGCCCGCGGCTCCCGCCCGGCAGAGCTGGCCGGAGCAGACCCCGGCCGAGACCGGCTGGCAGGCCGTCCCGGGCGAGGCGCCGTACCAGGAGGCCGCGCAGCACCAGCCGTACGGCGACCAGTACGCCCAGCCGCAGGCCGCGCAGTACCAGGACCCCTACGGCGGCTACGACCCCGCCGCCGGCCAGGGTGACCCCTACGGCAACCACTACGGCTACCAGGGCCAGCAGGCCGACCCGTACGCGGCCGGTTACGGCTACCAGGGCCAGCCCGGCTACCCGCAGCAGGCCGGCCAGGGCCACCCGGACCACCAGGGCCACTCCGACCACCAAGGCCACCCCGACCAGCAGGGCGGCTACGACGCCTACGGCTACCAGCAGCCCGCCCACCCGCAGCTGCCGGCCGTCGTCCCGCAGCAGCAGACGGCGGGGCTGGACGAGACCAGCTTCTTCGACACCAGCATGATCGACATGACCCGGCTGCGGGAGCTCGGCGGCCGCTGACCGGCGGCCGCCCGGGAGCGGAGTTGGGCCCAGGCCCGCTCTCGGGTAGTCTGACACCTCCGGCCATTCACATGTCGGACCGTTCGGCTGCCCGCGCATCAGCGCTCGGCGCGGCCGGGCCACCCCGTGAGAGCCAAGAATCGCGCCGCGCAGAGATGCGCCCGCCACCAGGAAGTCAGGAACCGTGAACCGCCTCGACCACCGCGACCCCCTCGTGTTCGACACGCACGAGCTCGGTCGTCGCCCCGGCTCGATGCGCTCGGTCGACCGCAGCCTCCCGGCCCCCGAGGGCCTGGGCATCGAGGACGTGATCGGCGTTCCGGCCGACAGCGAGATCTCGCTGGAGCTGCGCCTGGAGTCGGTGGTCGAGGGAGTGCTCGTCACGGGCACCGCCGAGGCCCACGTCACCGGTGAGTGCGTACGCTGCCTGGAGCCCGTCGAGGACGACCTCGACGTCACGTTCCAGGAGCTGTACTACTACCCGGAGAGCGACGAGCGCGGCCGTGGGAAGGGCCCGTCGAAGAGCTCCCCGAGCTCCGCGGACGAAGAGTTCTCGGACGAGGACGATGAAGAGACTTACCGGTTGGAGGGCGATTACTTCGACCTTCAGCCGGTGCTGCGTGACGCGGTGGTGCTTGCACTGCCGCTGCAGCCGGTGTGCCGGGAAGACTGCCTGGGCCTGTGCTCCGAGTGTGGAGCGCTGCTCAACGAGGACCCGACGCACCACCACGAAGCCGCCGACCCCCGGTGGGCGGCTCTGCAGGGACTCTCCGCCGCGCCCGGCGACGAGACCCGCGGCCGAGCCGCTGATCGGCGGAGCGGAACCGAGAACAGCGACACCCGTGAGGGTCTCGCCGAGAACCAGGAGAAGTAGCCGTGGCTGTTCCGAAGCGGAAGATGTCGCGCAGCAACACGCGCCACCGCCGTTCCAACTGGAAGGCCGTTGTCCCGGCCCTCGTGGCTTGCGACCGCTGCCACGAGCCGAAGCTGGGTCACATCGCGTGCCCGAGCTGCGGCACGTACAACCGTCGCCAGGTCCTCTCGGTCTGATCGGCGGGGTGCATCGATCGATGTCGGACGGTAACTCATCCCGCAAGTCGACCCCTGGTAACGGGGTGAAGGCCGGCGGGCCGGCTTCGACGGCATACGACGTCCTGGAAGGGCGCCTCGGGTATCAACTTGAGCGCGCCCTTCTGGTGCGTTCCCTCACCCACCGCTCGTACGCGTACGAGAACGGCGGGCTGCCCACCAACGAGCGCCTGGAGTTCCTCGGCGACTCGGTGCTCGGGCTGGTGGTGACCGACACCCTCTACCGCCTCCACCCGGACGTGGCCGAGGGGACGCTCGCCAAGCTGCGCGCCGCGGTGGTCAACTCGCGTGCGCTCGCCGAGGTCGGCCGTGGCCTGGAGCTGGGCACCTTCATCCGCCTGGGCAAGGGCGAGGAGGGCACCGGTGGCCGTGACAAGTCCTCGATCCTCGCGGACACCGTCGAGGCCGTGATCGGCGCCATCTACCTGGACCAGGGTCTGGAGTCGGCGACCGAGTTCGTGCACCGGCTGTTCGACCCGCTGATCGCGGAGTCCTCCCAGCTCGGCGCGGGCCTGGACTGGAAGACCAGCCTCCAGGAGCTCACCGCCGCGGTGGGTATCGGCGTGCCCGAGTATGTGGTCGAGGAGTCCGGACCGGACCACGAAAAGACGTTCAACGCCGCCGCCCGGGTGGCCGGCGAGGCCTTCGGCAACGGCACCGGCCGTTCGAAGAAGGAGGCCGAACAGAAGGCCGCCGAGAGCGCCTGGCGTGCCATCAAGGCCAAGTACGGGGATCCGGCCGCCCCGGCCGCATAACGCGAGGGGGTGGCCCGCGATGCCCGAACTGCCCGAGGTCGAGGTGGTCCGGCGCGGTCTCGCGCGCTGGGTCACCGGCCGCACGGTCGCCGAGGCCGAGGTGCTGCATCCGCGCGCCGTCCGCCGGCAGGCGGCCGGCGGCGCCGACTTCACGGCCCGGCTGGCCGGGACCACGCTCGGCGAGGCGCAGCGCCGCGGCAAGTACCTCTGGCTGCCGATGGACGGCGGCCAGTTCGCCATGCTCGGACACCTCGGCATGAGCGGTCAGCTGCTGGTCCAGGACCCGGCGACCCCGGACGAGACCCATCTGCGGGTCCGGCTGCGCTTCACCGACGGCGGGCGCGAGCTGCGCTTCGTCGACCAGCGGACCTTCGGCCACCTCGCGGTCGAGGAGACCGACCCGCAGGGCCTGCCGAGCTCGCTCGCGCACATCGCCCGCGACCCGCTCGACCCGCGCTTCGACGACGACGGGTTCCTCGCCGCGCTGCGCGCCAAGCGCACCACGGTCAAGCGCGCGCTGCTCGACCAGTCGCTGATCAGCGGCGTCGGCAACATCTACGCGGACGAGGCGCTCTGGCGCTCCAAGCTGCACTACGACCGCCCCACCGACACGCTGACCCGCCCGCTGGCCGCCACCCTGCTGACGAACGCGCGGGACGTGATGAACGCGGCGCTCGCGGTCGGCGGCACCAGCTTCGACAGCCTCTACGTCAACGTGAACGGTGAGAGCGGCTACTTCTCCCGCTCGCTGGACGCCTACGGGCGCGAGGGCGAGCCGTGCTACCGGTGTGGCACGCCGATCCGCCGGGCCGCCTGGATGAACCGGTCCAGCTACTTCTGCCCGCGCTGCCAGCGGATCCCGCGCCCGCGCTGAGCGCGCGAGCGCGGGCGCGAGCACGGGCTCGTGCGGCTCAGTTCACGCACGGGATGCCGTCGGCGGTCACCGCGGGCCCCTGGTACTGGCCGGCCGGCGAGCTGCTCGGTGCGCTGCTGGGTGCATCACTCGGCGCATCGCTCGCCGCATCGCTCGCAGTGGCGTCGCTCGGTGCGGGGCTCGCCTTCGTGGTCGCCTTCGCGCTGGTCGGGTCGGCCGCCGGGGGAGTGCTCGGTGCCGGGCTCGCCGGTGCGGAGGTGGTCGGGCCGGCCGTCCCGCCGGGCGCGGCCACGGAGTTGGGGTCCACGCCGGTGATGGTCTGGCGCACCATGGCCTGGATCTTCGCGACGTTGACCACGTTGATGTCGCCCGCGACCGGGTCGTGCCCGTAGCCCTCGATCGGCAGCGTGTTGAACTCCGAGTTCCCACCAGTCAGGTTGGTGGCCTGCTGCGCGAAGTCCAGCACGTCCCAGCTGTCGTCGATGACCACGTCCTGTTTGACCGCGTTGAGCATCCCCTGCATCTTGCCGAGGTCGCCGAAGAACCCCTGCTGCTTGAGCTTCGTGGTGACCGAGGCGATGAACGCCTGCTGGCGGTGCGTGCGGTCGAGGTCGCCGTTGGGCAGGTTGTGCCGCTGCCGGACGAAGGCGAGCGCCATCGAGGCGTCCAGCTGGTTCTCGCCCGCGTGGCCGACGAAGCCGGAGCCGCCGCCCGGCGCGGTCGCGGTCCGGCCGAAGGTCGGGTCGTTGGCGTCGGCCTTGAGGCAGACCGTGATCGGCTGCAGCACCTTGGCGACGTCGTAGAAGCCCATCAGATTGAGCTCGGCGAAGTGGTCGATCGGCACGTTGAGCAGCTTCTGCACGGTGAGCAGGGTCGCCGCCCGGCCCGCGTCCCGGCCCCGCCGCTCCAGCTCGGCCCCCGAGTACTGCTGGGAGAGCTTCTGCTCGGCGTAGTACTTCGCGAGGTCGTACGCGTCCTTGATCTTGCTCTTGCCGAGCGGGTGGCCGCCGGGCACGTTGACCAGGTCCACGTAGTCGTCGCGCGGGATCGAGAAGGCCTCGACCTTCCCGCCGTTCGCCGGTATGTGCATCAGGATCAGCGTGTTGGTCTCGTAGCCGCCGATGTTGCTGTTGCCGGCGTGCAGCTCGTTCTTGACGAAATCGTCCGGCAGGTTGTTGCCGTTCATGTCCTTGCGGCTGTCCAGGCCGATCAGCAGCAGGTTGACCGACTTGTCCAGGTGCGGCGGGGCCGAGGCACCGCCGGCCGTGGCCGCCTGCTGCACCTGCTTGAGCACGTCCGAGGTGTTCAGGCTGTCGGTGATCCGGTGGTAGGTGTACCAGGAGAGCCCACAGACCAGCAGGCAGGAGCCGGAGACCGCGCAGGCCACCGCCCGCCCGGCGATCCGCAGCACGGATATTCGCCGTCGCCCGTTCGACCCGCGCACTCGCCCGGCAGCCCGCTTGCCCACTGTGGTCCCCCTGGTCATCCGCTGTCACACCTTCTCGTTGGAAAGACACGTCATGAGACCGCACCTCGGGTGCGGAACCCGGGCACGGCATGGCACAGATCACATAACCGACCCCCGCCGCAGCGGTGTTGGGGTCGTAGAACAAGGCAAGGCAAGGCAGCGCAGGGCATGCGGCAGCGCCTGTCCGGCAAGCACACTCCTGGACAGGCCTTCGGACAGGCTCTCGGAGAGACCCTGGCTAGTGGGCGGTCAGCTCCGGCTGGCCCGCTTCGGGCGCGTGCAGGTCCTCGCCGCTGCCGAAGTACGAGACCGCGACCCCGCCCGCGACGGCCAGCACGAAGCCCAGCACGGCGAGCCAGCCGAAGCCGGGCCGCGCGGAGTCGCCGAGCCAGAGCACGCCCACGATCCCCGGCACCACCGTCTCGCCGACCACGAGCGCGGCCGTGGCGCCGTTGACCGAGCCCAGCTGCAGCGCGACGGTGTGCAGGTACATCCCGCCGAGCCCGCCGACCAGGACGGCGTACAGCGCCGGGTCGCTGAGCAGCGTGCCGACGTCGAACGGGTGCACGCCGTTCAGGATCCGCACCCCGATGCCGAGTGCGCCGAAGCCCAGCCCGGAGAGCAGGCCGGCCACGATCGCGCCGCCGGCGCCGATCCGGCGCACCAGCAGCGAGCCGCCCGCGATCACCGCGAGCGAGATCAGCAGCAGCCACCAGTGCGTGCTGATCGGCGTGCTCTCGGTGCCCTCGGGCCCGGACGCGACCGCGAGCAGGACCAGTGCCCCGCAGACCACCGAGATCGAGACCCACTCCGCCCGCTTGAGCCGCAGGCCGAGCAGTTTGACGCTCAGCAGCGCGGTGATCACCAGGTTCGCGCTGATCACCGTCTGGGAGAGGAAGAGCGGCAGCAGCCGTGCCGAGAGCGCCCCGAGCAGGAAGCCCACGAAGTCGAGCACGGTGCCCAACACGAACTCCCAGGTGACCACGGCCTTGGCGGTCGAGCTCAGGCTCGGACCGCCGTGTTCGGTGACCTGGGTCGGCCCGCCCGCGCTGTTCGCGGCCTCCTCGCGGGCCGAGCGGCGCGCTCCCATGGCCTGCAGCACCGAGCCGGTGCCGTAGCAGGTGGATGCCGCGACAGCGGTCACCAGACCGATGATCACCAGATTCTCCGATCGAAACAGGACATGCGGGGCCGGACAGGCTCTAGGCAGGGTCGGTCCCACTATGCCCTGTGGGACGGGGCCCGACGAACCCCGTCCCGATCACCCGTGCTACCGCGTGGACGGGCTCAGTCGACGCACGGGATCCCGCCCATCTTGACCGGCGGGCCCTGCATCGGCAGGCCGGCCGCCGGGTCGGCGGGCGCGGCGGCCGCGCCGTCGCCGGGGGCGGCAGCGGGGCTGCCCGGGGGCGGGGCCGCGGCGGGGGCGGCGGCCGGCGCGGTGAAGCCGGTGCCCAGCATGATCTCGATGTGCCCGGCCCGCACCGCGCCGCCGGCCACGGCGGTCACGCCGTAGCGGGCCGCGACCTGGTCGGCGGCGTCCTTCTCGCCGCTGCCGTAGGTCACCGTGGTCCGGCTCTGCCGCGTGCTCTGCGAGATCCGCCCCTCGGTGAAGCCGAGCCCGGCGAGCGCCTTGGCCTCGGCCCCGGCCGAGCCGGCCGGGGCACCCGCGTTGACCACGTCCACGGTGCCGGTGGCCTTGCCCGGAGCGGGCGCGGCGGCGGCGGGCGGCGGCGGTGCGGCGTCGGGAGCGGCGCTGGGGCTCCCCGCGGCCGGCGCGGCGCTCGCGCTCGACCCGTCCGCGACGCCGGCGCCGGTGCCGGGCGCGGGGTCGTGGCCGGTCAGCTGCTGGACGATCCGCTTGATCTGCAGCGGGTCGACCTTGTTGACCGCCTCGCCGTTGACGGTCGCGAAGCCGGTGATCGGGAGCGTGTTGGCCTCGACGTGGCCGCCCGACAGGTTCGGGGCCTGCTGCGCGAAGTCCAGCACGTTCCACTGGTCGTCTATCACCACGTCCTTCTTCACCACGCCGAACAGGTTCTGCATCTGCCCGATGTCGTTGGTCACGCCCTGCTTCTTCAGCTTGGCGACGACCGAGGCGATGAAGGCCTGCTGACGGTGCGTGCGGTCCAGGTCGCCGTTGGCCAGATTGTGCCGCTGGCGCACGAAGGAGAGCGCCTGCGCGGCGTTCAGCGTGTTGATCCCGGCGTGGAAGTCGGCGCCGGAACCCTGGCCGGCCATCGCCGGGTCCTTCGTCGCGTGGTTGAGGCAGACGTCGATCGGCTCGACGGCCTTGGCGATGTCGTAGAAGCCGATCAGGTTGACCTCGGCGAAGTGGTCGATCGGGATCCCGAGGAAGCTCTGCACGGTGGCCAGCGTGGCCTTGCGGCCGGCCTCGCGGCCCTGCCGCTCCAGGTCGGGCTTGGCGAGGCCCTTGGGCGCCTTGGCCTCGAACATCGACTTGGCGATGCCGTAGGCCTCCTTGATCTTGTGCATCTTGCCGTCGGCGCCGACCGTCTGCACGTAGTCGTCGCGCGGGATCGAGAGCGCGGTGACCTGGCCGCCGTTGGCCGGGATGTGCATCAGCATCAGGGTGTTGGTGTTGTAGCCGCCGACCTCGCTGCTGGAGCCGGCGTGCAGCTCGTCCTGGACGAACTCGCCGGGCAGGTCGTTGCCGTCCATGTCCTTGCGGCTGTCCAGGCCGATCAGCAGCAGGTTGACCGAGTTGTCCAGGTGCGGCGGGGCGCCCTTCTTGATGCTGTCCAGCGCGTTCGACTGGATCATCCCGCTGGACAGCGAGTTCACCGCGAACCAGGTGAAGCCGCAGGTTCCGAGCACCGCGAGCGAGGTCGCGCAGGCGACCGTGCGGCCGGCCACGATCAGCGGCGAGCTGCCGCGCCGGGCGGCGGGGCGGCGGGCGGCGCGGGAGGAGGCCCGGCCGGGTGTGTCACGGTCAGCCACGACGGCGCTCCTGCCCCTGAGACTGCCCCTGCCCCTGCCCCTGCGGCTGCGGCTGCGCCGGCGCCGGTGCCTTCGCCCTGCTCTTCGTCTTGGCGGACGCCGCCCGCTCGCGCAGCACCCGGACCAGCACCGCGGCCAGCCCGGCACCGATCGCCGCGGCCATCACCGGGAACCCGTGGGTGGCCCACTTCGCGGCGCCGGTGGCCAGCGCCTTGCTGTTCGGGTACGCGTCCTTGTGGGCGAGCAGCTCGGCGCCCGCCGTCGCGGCCAGCACCACGACCGGCGGCGCGGGCAGCACCCACCACCAGCCGGCCCGGCTGGCCAGCAGCGCGGCGCCGGCCGTGCCGAGGACGGTCAGCACGGCGAAGATCCCGCCCGGTGCCGAGCCGAGCAGCTCGTCGGCGAGCGCGCCGAGCACCGGCAGGCCGACGGCGAGCATGGCGACCAGGCCGCGCGCCCCGCCCGGCCGCTGCTCGGACCGCCTGGTCCGCGACCGGGCCGCGGCCCGGCCACCCTCGGCCGGTCCACGGCCAGTGCCGGGTTCATGGGCGCCGGTGGGCCCGGCCGCCTGCCCGTCGGGGCCGCGGCGTGGTCCCGGAACCTCCGCGCGGGGCCGCGTCCGCCCCCGTGGCCGGGCCTGCGCCGATTCCGCCGGCGCGGCCGCCCGTTGCCCTGTCATGTCCCTACCTCGTCAGGTCGGCCGGCAGCACCGGCAGTCGCGTCGGCGTTCGCCAACGTTTTCGATAGTTGCGCAATCTAGCAAGCGTTCGGTGTGTCCTCATAGGTCATCACGCGCCGGCGGCGCCCGAGGTAGCGGTCGCTGCCGGGAAACGTAACGCTTGCGTAAGAGAATTAGTTTTGATCCACCCTTGGTCAAGTCATGGCATTGGCGGCCAATCCGCCTCACCCTTCAACGAGTTGGGGATCGAACAGGTCGCGGGCCAAGCATCGGTCGACTGGGACGGCCCGACGGTCGCGGTGACCGGCCCGGTAGCGTCTGGGGTATGAGAACCGTTCTTCGCCGCTCGCGGGCGGCCGGGCCGGTGGCGCTCCTCGGGGCGCTGCTCGGTCTTCTGCTCCTGCTCGTCCCCGGTACCGCCTCGGCAGCCGGTGGGCTCGACGCTGCGGCCAGCACCCTGAAGCAGGGCAAGGTCTACGTCGACCCGGCCATGACCGGCCAGTTCAGCCAGGCCCAGGCCGACGCGCTGACGGCGAAGATCAAGGACACCGACAAGCCGATCTACGTCGCGGTGCTGCCCGCGTCGAGCCCGGTCCCGCTGGACTCGGCCATCCGCGACCTGCGCACCAAGGTCGGCATCGTCGGCGTCTACGCGCTCTGGCAGGGCCCCCGGTTCGCCGTCCGGGCCGACCCCGCCGCGATGAGCTCGAGCGCGGTGACCAACTACGGGCGGGCCGCGTTCGACTCGCACCCCGGTGACATCAACGGCACGCTGACCGACTTCGTGACGAACGCCGCGCCCAAGGTGAAGGGCCACGCGGCTGGCTCCTCCGACTTCAACGCGGCCTGGCTGCTCGTCCCGGTCGCGCTGCTGGTGCTGCTCGGCGCCGGCTCCCTGCTGCTGGTCCGCAAGGCCCGCAAGCGCAAGGCCGAGCAGCAGGCGGCCGAGCTGCGCCAGCTGCGCACCGTGGTGGACGAGGACATCACCGCGTTCGGTGAGGAGCTGGACCGGCTCGACTTCAGCCCGGGCGCGCCCGGCGCCGACGACGCGCAGCGCGCCGACTACACGCACGCGCTGGACGCGTACGAGACCGCGAAGCGGACCATGGACGCCGCCAAGCGGCCCCAGGACGTGAAGGCGGTCACCGAGGCGCTGGAGGACGGCCGCTTCGCGCTGGCCACGCTCGCCGCCCGGCGCGAGGGCCGGCCGCTGCCGGACCGCCGGCCGCCGTGCTTCTTCGACCCGCGGCACGGCCCTTCGGTGCAGGACGCCGAGTGGGCGCCGGCCGGCGGCGCCGCCCGCTCGGTGCCGGTCTGCGCGGCCGACGCGCAGCGCGTCGCGGTGGGCCTGGACCCGGCGATCCGCACGGTGCAGACCGAGCAGGGCCCGCAGCCGTACTGGAACGCCGGCCCGGCCTACGGCCCGTGGGCGGGCGGCTACTTCGGCGGCTACGGCTCCGGCCTGCTGCCGGGCCTGCTGGTCGGCACGATGCTCGGCTCGGCCTTCTCCGGCGGCGACGCCTGGGCCGCCGGTCCCGGTTACGGCTACGAGGGCGGCGGCTTCGACGGCGGCGAGCGCTACGAGGGCGGGGACTTCTCCGGCGGCGACTTCAGCGGCTTCGGCGGTGGTGACTTCGGCGGCGACGGTGGCGGCGGGGACTTCGGCGGCGGCGACTGGTAGGCCGGCGACCGGTGGACCACCCCGGTGGTCCACCACCGGCCCGGGCCGGGTCCTGCTCCACGCGGAGCGGGGCCCGGCCCGCGTCGTTCGGCCCGGGTTGTTCGGCTCGTGGCCGTACGCACGGTCCGGATCCGGAGCGGCTGTGGCACCCTGGCCGGATGACCTCCGACGCCGCCGCCAGGCTCCCCGGCCGCCCGTGCTCGATCGCCGCGGCACTCCAGCTGCTCGGTGAGAAGTGGGCACTGCTGGCCGTCCGCGAGCTGTTCTACGGCAATCACAGGTTCGACCGGATCGTGCGCAACACCGGCGCCCCGCGCGACCGGCTGACCGCCCGGCTGCGCGCCCTGGAGGAGGCCGGCGTGGTCGAGCGGCGGCCCTACCAGGAGCGCCCGCCGCGCTACGAGTACCACCTGACCGAGGCCGGCCGCGATCTCGCCGGGGTCATCCAGGCGCTGCTCGCCTGGGGGGACAAGTGGGCGCTGGACGAGCCGCCGGTCAGCCTGCGCCACGAGAGCGCCGGCCACCCCGACCACCCGGTGGACGGTGCCTGGACCTGCCGCAGTTGCGGCGCCGAGGTCGCCGGCACCGCGGTGACCATGGAGATCCACACGCCCGGCTGGGCGGTCGAGGGCCCGGTCGATCCAGACTGAGGGAGCCGCACCGATCGGGCCGCACCGATCGACCCCCGATAGTCTCGGAGCCATGCACAAACCCCTGCACGACGAGGACACCCGGGTCACCGCCTGGGTGCGCGGCACCGTCCAGCAGGTGGGCTTCCGCTGGTGGACCAGGGCCCGCGCGTTGGAGATCGGCCTGACCGGCTACTGCAGCAACCTCGGCGACGGCCGGGTCCAGGTGGTCGCCGAGGGCCGGCCCGCCGACTGCGAGTGCCTGCTGGAACTGCTCCGCGGTCCGGGCACCCCGGGCCGGGTGACCGGCGTGACCGAGATCTGGAGCGCCACCGGCACCGGGTACGACAGCTTCGCCATCCGCTGATCGGGTGGGGCCGGGGTCAACGCCTGGTGCCCGACGGTTGCCAATCCGGCGCACTCGTGGTTGACTCCGCATCGAGCAGTGATCCACCGTCAATCGGTGGGCACCGCCGCTGCCCATGGCGTGAAGCCCCCCCGCCATGCAGGTGACAGCGGCGTCGTCGCACGCGGTGATCGTGTTGACCCATAGGGTCTTTGGTGAGACGCTGGAAGCCCGCGCACACGACGGCGATTTCCGGGCAGGGTCATGCCCTGTGGCCGCACATCCACAGTGTCTGACCTGTAGTGCCCAGCCAGCACTGCCGGTCTTCGCGCAGCGCGTGCGTCATCCCTTCCCCTCGACCTGTACCGTACCGGTTCGGTCACTCAGCGTGGAGGACCATACATCATGGCAAAGGCGCTTCTCGGGTACGTCGGCGGTCCCGACCCGCGAATGCAGTCCGAGATGCGGCGGCTTCAGCAGCGCGTCCAGGACCTGGAGGCCGAACTCGTTCGGATGCAGGCTGAGAACGACGCGCTCGTCGCTGTCGCCGACGAGCACTCACTGCTCGAAAGCTTGGGACAGCGGGAGCCCGCACTCACCTGAATCCGATCGATGTCGCCGGTCCTCTGACCGGCCTTGCCGCGCACGGATGTCTCCCCGCCACCATCGGGACGCATCCTTTCGGGACGCGATCTCCGGGGACGCCCTCACCGGCGTCCCTTCGTCGTCTCCCGCCGTCGTGATCCCCGTGATCCCCCGTGCCGTCCTACCCGGCCCTGCCCCGTTCCTGTCGCGCCGTACGTCACCTTCTACGCGCCCTGTTCCCCCTTTGCCCAGAGGCTGCCCGGCACCGGGCCGCTCGAAACCGGCCCACCCGCAAGTCGGAGCCGCCGTCGCTTGCGCGGCTCGGGCGGAACGTCCGGATACAGTCGAGTGACGGGGGAGTGGCGGCAGGGAAGAGGGAGAACGGCGCGTGCACCTGAAGAGCCTGACCCTGCGCGGTTTCAAGTCCTTCGCCTCCGCCACCACGCTGCGCTTCGAGCCGGGCATCACCTGTGTGGTCGGCCCGAACGGCTCCGGCAAGTCCAATGTGGTGGACGCGCTCTCCTGGGTGATGGGGGAGCAGGGCGCCAAGTCGCTGCGCGGCGGCAAGATGGAGGACGTCATCTTCGCCGGGGCCGGCGGGCGGGCCCCGCTCGGCCGGGCCGAGGTCAGCCTCACGATCGACAACAGCGACGGCGCCCTGCCGATCGACTACGCCGAAGTGACCATCACCCGCACCATGTTCCGCAACGGCGGCAGCGAGTACGCGCTGAACGGCGACACCTGCCGGCTGCTGGACATCCAGGAGTTGCTCTCCGACTCCGGCATCGGCCGTGAGATGCACGTGATCGTCGGTCAGGGCCAGCTGGACTCCGTGCTGCACGCCGACCCGATGGGCCGCCGGGCCTTCATCGAGGAGGCCGCCGGCGTGCTCAAACACCGCAAGCGCAAGGAGAAGGCGCTGCGGAAACTCGACGCGATGGCCGCGAACCTCAACCGGGTGCAGGATCTGGTCGCCGAACTGCGCCGCCAGCTCGGTCCGCTCGGCCGGCAGGCCAAGATCGCCCGCCGGGCCGCCGGCATCCAGGCCGAGCTGCGTGACGCGCGGCTGCGGCTGCTCGCCGACGACCTGCTGGCGCTGCGTCAGGCCGTGCAGGCCGAGGTCGCCGACGAGCTGGCACTGCGGCTGCGCCGGGCCACCGTCGAGCAGGAGCTGGGTCGGGCGCTGCAGCGCGAGGCGGTGCTGGAGGCGCAGGTCGAGCAGCTCGGCCCGCGACTGGAGAGCGCCCGGCAGGCCTGGTACCGGCTCACCGCGCTCGCCGAGCGCACCCGCGGCACGATCGGGCTGGCCGAGGCCCGGCTCCGGCACGCCACCAGCGCGGAGCCGGGCGAGGAGCGGCGCGGCCGTGAGCCCGAGGAGCTGGAACGCGAGGCCGAGCGGGTGCGCGAGGAGGAGGCCGCCCTCGCCGAGGCGCTGGAGCAGACGCAGTACGCGCTGGCCGAGGCGGTGGAGACCCGGGCCGAACTGGAGCGCGCGCTGGCCGTGGAGGAGAAGCGGCTCACCGCGGCGGCCCGGGCGATCGCCGACCGGCGTGAGGGCCTGGCCCGGTTGCAGGGGCAGGCTGCCGCCGCGGCCACCCGGGCGGCCGGCGCCGAGGCCGAGATCGGCCGGCTCGCCGCCGCCCGCGAGGAGGCCGAACTGCGCGCCGGCGCCGCCCGGGAGGAGTACGAGCAGCTCCATGAGCAGCTGGCCGGGCTGGAGTCCGGTGACGAGTTGCTGGAGTCCGAACACGAGCAGGCGCGCGAGGCACTGGCCGGCGCGGAGCGTGAGTTGAGCGCCGTGCGCGAGGCCGCCGGCGCCGCCGAGCGCGAGCGCGCGGCGCTGACGGCGCGTCACGAGGCGCTCTCGCTCGGCCTGCGCCGTAAGGACGGCACCGGCGCGCTGCTGGCCGCCGCCGACCGGCTGACCGGTCTGCTCGGCCCGGCCGCCGAACTGCTCAAGCCGGCCCCCGGCCACGAGGCGGCGCTCGCGGCGGCGCTCGGCGCGGCGGCCGACGCGGTCGCGGTGGACGGCCTGGCCGGCGCCGCCGCCGCGCTGCGCCTGCTGCGCACCGAGGAGGCCGGCCGAGCCGCACTGCTGATCACCGGCCCCCCGTCCGCCGCCGTCCCCGGCTCGCCCGCCTCCGGCGACTCCGGCCCGTCCGCCGCCGCCGGCCTGCCCGACGGTGCCCGCTGGGCCGCCGAACTGCTCGAAGCCCCGGCCGAGTTGCGGCCCGCCGTGGCCGCGCTGCTGCACCGCACCGCCGTGGTCGCCGACCTCGACGCCGCTCAGCGACTGCTCGCCGCCCACCCCGGGCTGACCGCCGTCACCGCCGACGGTGACCTGCTCGCGGCCGGCTTCGCCCAGGGCGGCTCGGCCGGCCCGCCCAGCCAGCTGGAGACCCAGGCCGCCGTCGACACCGCGGCCGACGCGATCGGGCAACTGGCGCTGCGCTGCGCCGAGCTCACCGAGCGGCTCGCCACCGCCAAGGAGCAGCGCGCCGAGCTCGCCGCCCGGCTGGAGGAGCTGGCCGCCACCCGCCGCCGCAGCGAGAAGCAGCGCGCCGAGCAGGCCGGCGCCCTCGGCCGGCTCGGCGGCCAGGCGCGGGCCGCCGCCGGCGAGGCCGAGCGCGCGGCAGCCGCCGCCGCCCGCGCCGAGGAGGGCCTGGCCGCAGCCCGAGCGGCCGACGGGGAGCTGGCCGAGCGGCTGGCCGCCGCCGAGCAGCTCGCCGGTTCGGGCGAGGACGAACCCGACCCGGCCGAGCGGGACCAGGTGGCCGAGGCGGGCGTCCGGGCCCGGCAGGAGGAGCTGGAGGCCCGGCTGGCGGTGCGGACGCACGAGGAGCGGGTCCGCTCGCTGACCGGCCGGGCCGACTCGCTGGAGCGCGCCGCCCGGACCGAGCGCGAGGCCCGGGCCCGCGCCGCCGAGCGCCGTCGGCGCGCCGCGCACGAGGCCGCGGTGGCCGGCGCGGTCGCCGAGGGCGCGCGCCACCTGCTGCTCTGCCTGGAGACCTCGCTGACCCGCGCCGACGCCGAGCGGGCCGAGGTGGAGCAGGCCAGGGCGGGCCGGGAGCGCGAGCTGCGCGCCGGGCGCGAGCGCGGCCGCGAGCTCAAGGACGAGCTGGACAAGCTGGTCGACGCCGGCCACCGCGACGAGGTGCTGCGGGCCGAGAAGCGGCTGCGGATCGAGCAGCTGGAGGCCAGGGCGCTGGAGGAGTTCGGCATCGAGGGCGAGGAGCTGCTGGCCGGCTACGGCCCCGACCAGCCGGTGCCGCCGCCGGCTCCCGAGGACGGCGGCGAGCCCGGCGAGCCGCGTCCGTACGTCCGCGCCGAGGTGGAGAAGCGGCTGCGCGCCGCCGAGCGGGCCCACCAGCAGCTCGGCAAGGTCAACCCGCTGGCGCTGGAGGAGTTCGCCGCGCTGGAGGAGCGCCACCAGTTCCTCGGCGAGCAGCTGGAGGACCTCAAGCGCAGCCGCCGCGACCTGCTGGAGATCGTCCGGGACGTGGACCAGCGGGTCGAGCAGCTCTTCACCGCCGCCTACCACGACACGGCGGCGCAGTTCGAGGGCGTCTTCGCCCGGCTCTTCCCCGGCGGCGAGGGCCGGCTGGTGCTGACCGACCCGGACTCGATGCTGACCACCGGCGTCGATGTGGAGGCCCGCCCGCCCGGCAAGAAGGTCAAGCGGCTCTCGCTGCTCTCCGGCGGCGAGCGCTCGCTGACCGCCGTCGCGCTGCTGGTCTCGATCTTCAAGGCCCGCCCGAGCCCGTTCTACGTGATGGACGAGGTGGAGGCGGCGCTCGACGAGACGAACCTGCGCCGGCTGATCGCGATCATGGAGGAGCTCCGGGACAGCTCCCAGCTGATCGTGATCACCCACCAGAAGCTGACCATGGAGTCCGCCGACGCGCTGTACGGCGTGACGATGAAGGGCGACGGGATCTCCCAGGTGATCAGCCAGCGCCTGCGCGAAGAGCACCGCGAGCCCCGCACCCCGGCCCGCCCGCCGCAGCCACGCGAGGCAACGGTCTGAGCACGGTTGCCGCCACTCGGGCTCCGCGTCACGGATACTGGGACGCGATATGGAATACGTGATCCTTGCCGTAGTCATCGCCGTGGTCGCCATCGGAGCGGTCGCCGGCCTCGTCGTCAGCGGCAGACGACGTAAGGAACTGCCGCCCAAGCCCCCCACCGCGCCGCTGCCCGCGAAGCCGAAGGCCGCCGAGCCGAAGCCGGCCCCGGCCGAGCCGCAGGTCGGCGACGAGGCCGCGCCACCGCGCGAGGCACCGGTCCAGACCGTCGAGGAGGTCGAGCTCCCGGCCGTCGCGGCTGAGGAGGCCGAGGAGCCCGCGACGGCCGCCGCCGAGGCGCCCGCCGTCGAGGTGCCCGAGCCGACCGCCGGCCGGCTGGTCCGGCTGCGCTCGCGGCTCTCCCGCTCGCAGAACGCGCTCGGCCAGGGTCTGCTGACGCTGCTCTCCCGGGACCGCCTCGACGAGGACACCTGGGAGGAGATCGAGGAGACGCTGCTCACCGCGGACGTCGGCGTGGCACCCACCCAGGAGCTGGTCGACCGGCTGCGCACCCGGGTCAAGGTGCTCGGCACCCGCACCCCGGCCGAGCTGCGCACGCTGCTGCACGAGGAGCTGGTCGCGCTGATCGGCACCGAGGCGGACCGCTCGCTGAAGACCGCCAAGCACGAGGACGGCCGCCCGGCGGTGGTCCTGGTGGTCGGCGTCAACGGCGTCGGCAAGACCACCACCTCCGGCAAGCTCGGCCGGGTGCTGGTGGCCGACGGCCGCAAGGTCGTGCTCGGCGCCGCCGACACCTTCCGCGCCGCCGCCGCCGATCAGCTGCAGACCTGGGGCGAGCGGGTCGGTGCCCGCACCGTGCGCGGCCCCGAGGGCGGCGACCCGGCCTCGGTCGCGTTCGACGCGGTCAAGGAGGGCATCGCCGAGGGCGCGGACACCGTGCTGGTGGACACCGCGGGCCGGCTGCACACCAAGACCGGTCTGATGGACGAGCTCGGCAAGGTCAAGCGGGTCGTCGAGAAGCACGGCCCGGTGGACGAGGTGCTGCTGGTGCTGGACGCCACGACCGGCCAGAACGGCCTGGTGCAGGCGCGGGTCTTCGCCGAGGTGGTGGACATCACCGGCATCGTGCTGACCAAGCTGGACGGCACGGCGAAGGGCGGCATCGTCATCCAGGTGCAGCGTCAGCTGGGCGTGCCGGTCAAGCTGATCGGCCTGGGCGAGGGCGCCGACGACCTGGCGCCGTTCGAGCCGGCCGCGTTCGTGGACGCGCTGATCGGCGACTGAACCGCTGTTCGGCCCGCCGGGGCGTCCTCTCCTTCGGGGGAGGGCGCCCCTTTCTCATGCCGGCTCGGCCGCCGCAGCGCTCAGGACGCCAGCCAGGCCGGCTCGGCCGCCACCGCCCGCTCCCGGCCGCGGTGGCACGCGTAGGCCAGCGTGCCGAGCAGCAGCCGGGCCTGCGGCGGGCGGGCCGCGCTCTCCCGGCAGGGGCGGCGCAGCCAGCGCATCGGGCCCAGGCCCGGCAGCGCGGTGGGCGGCGCGGCCAGGTAGGCACCCTCGCCGTGGCAGTCCAGGTCGAGTGCGGCGTCGTCCCAGCCCATCCGGTAGAGCAGGTCGGGCAGCTTCTCGGCGGTGCCGAGCGCGACGAAGAAGAGCAGCCGGCCGGCCGGCGAGCCGAGCACCGGGCCGACCTGGGTGCCCATCCGCTCCAGCCGGACCAGCGCGCGCAGCCCGGCCGGCTCCGGGACGTCGAGCACGTCGAAGCTGCGGCCGGTGGGCAGCAGCACGCTCGCCTCGGCGAGCCACCGGGCACGGACCTCGTGCGGGGTGGTGCCGGGCGGCAGTTCGCGGGCCGCGGCGCCGGCGAGCGGATGCAGCCCGGGCGCCGCGCAGTGCCGGCGGCCGCAGGCACACGGGCCGCCGGCGCCGGCCGAGCGCCCGCGGGCCGACGGGACCGGCGGGCCGCCGAGGGCGACCGTCCAGCCCCAGCGCCCGGCGTACTCGGCCGCTGCCTGGCACGCGGTGGCGCGGCTGCGGCGCCGCGCGCCGAACCTCAGATCGCCGAACAGGTTCTCCATGCCTCCCCCAACAGAATTCGATTGCCGGCGGTTACGGGACTGTGACGCACCGTCAGATTCTCGCGTCCGGCGTGCGTCTGGTGGTGGCGGCGCGCGGCGGGTGGCGCGCGCCATCGGGTGCTTCGGGCGACTTTTGCGGACGGCAGGGCGTTGACGGGCCGCGGGCCTTGTCCTGAACGCGGTCCGGCCTTCCAGTGAAGCGCGGGCGGCGGCCGGGCGATTCACTCGTGGGGGTGGCGAATGGTGGCGATTCCCGGCGAACCATCGCCCGGACGGCGCAAGGCACGTTACGTTCGGCACACGGGTCACAGCAGCGGGTGCGTGGACCGGACTTGCCGGACTTGGCAGGACCTCGGTGCGACGGGGTCGGGCGGGATGGGGTGGACCCTGATGGCGGAGAAACAGCCCAACGAGAAACTCACTGCGTGGTTCGAGCGCAGCGGCTGGTCGAAGGGTGAGTTCGCCAGACAGGTCAACCGCAAGGCCCGCACGCTGGGTGCCCACCATGTCAGCACCGACACCTCCCGGGTGCGCCGCTGGCTGGACGGCGAGCAGCCGCGCGAGCCGATCCCGAAGATCATGGCCGACCTGTTCACCGAGCGGTTCGGCTCGGTGGTCGCGGTCGAGGACCTAGGCCTGCGGGCCGCGATCCCGGTCTCCACGGTGGCCGGCGGCGGGGTCGACCTGCCGTGGAGCGGTCAGCAGACCGTCCAGTTGATCAGCGAGTACTCGCGCAGCGACCTGATGCTCAACCGCCGTGGCTTCCTCGGCACTTCGCTCGCGCTGACGGCCGGCGCCGCGCTGATCGAGCCGATGCAGCGCTGGCTGGCCCCCGGCCCGAACGGGGTGCCGACCCCCGTGCTGACCGCCGTCAACCGCGGCGAGCCGTACACCGGCCGGCTGTCCGAGCCGGAGCTCCAGCTGCTGGAGCAGACCACCGTGATGTTCCGCCAGTGGGACGCGCAGAACGGCGGCGGCCTGCGCCGCAAGGCCGTGGTCGGCCAACTGCACGAGGTCACCGACCTGCTCCAGGAGACGTACCCGCCGCCGGTCACCCAGCGGCTCTTCCGGCTGACCGCCGAACTCGCCCACCTGGCCGGCTGGATGTCCTACGACGTCGGCATGCACCCGAGCGCGCAGAAGTACTACGTGCTCGCGCTGCACGCGGCCAAGGAGGCCGGCGACCGCCCGTTCGGTGCGCAGATTCTCACCGACATGAGCCGCCAGATGATCCACCTCAACCGCGGTGACGACGCGCTGGAGCTGATCCACCTCGCGCAGTACGGCAGCCGCGACACCGCGACGCCGCGCCAGCAGGCGCTGCTCTACGCGATGGAGGCGCGCGCCTACTCCAACATCGGCGAGGTCAACCGCTGCGCCCGCGCCGTCCGGCTGGCCGAGGACACCTTCACCGACTGCGGTCCGATCGAGAGCGACCCGGACTGGCTGCGGTTCTTCTCCAAGGCCGAGCTGTACGCGGAGAACGCGCACTCCTTCCGCGACCTGGCCTACAACACGCTGCGCAGCCCGCGGTACGCCTCGATGGCCGCGCCGCACATGGCCACCGCGGTGGACCTGTTCCGCGACGACATGGAGCACCACACCCGCTCCTACGCCTTCAACCTGGTCGGGATGGCGAGCGTGCACCTGCTGCAGGGCGAGCCGGAGCAGGCCGCGCTGATCGCGACCGAGGCGGTGGACATCGCGGGCAAGGTGCGCTCCGAGCGGCTGAACCGCCGGGTCCGCAAGACCTCGGAGGCGGCCTTCCGCGAGTACCGCAGCGTCGGGGCGGTGGACCAGCTGGCCCAGCTCGTGGTGGAGCAGCTGCCGGAGTACGAGACGGTCTGAGTTCCGGTTGCGGGGCGGTACGGTACCTCACCACCTGTCATGACACGGCCGAAGTTCACGTAGCCGTAACCAGGACGTCGGCTGTGTCACGGCGGTGAAACACCGAGCCGCACTGGCCGAAACCCGTCTTCGGCACTCTCCTCTCATCGCCGACACCCCGGGTGGCACGGGACAGGATCCCGAGGGTGGAGCGGCTTTCACCATCGAGGAGACGCCGATGCCGGACGGCTTCAGCGCGGGCGATACCGCCTTCGTGCTCATCAGTGCGGCCCTGGTCATGTTGATGACCCCGGGCCTGGCCTTCTTCTACGGGGGGATGGTCAGGGTCAAGAGCACGCTCAACATGCTGGTCATGAGCTTCATCTCGCTCGCGATCGTCAGCGTGCTCTGGGTGCTCTACGGCTACACCCTCAGCTTCGGCACCGACGCCTTCCACGGCCTGATCGGCAATCTCGACCACCTCGGGATGCGCGGCATCGGCATGAACGACCTGACCGGCTCGATCCCGGTCACCGCCTTCGCGGCGTTCCAGCTGATGTTCGCGGTGATCACTCCCGCGCTGATCAGCGGGGCGATCGCGGACCGGGCCAAGTTCGGCGCCTGGTCGCTCTTCATCGCGCTCTGGGTGACCATCGTGTACTTCCCGGTCGCGCACTGGGTGTTCTTCTTCGACAACGGCCACGGCGGCTGGCTCGGCGACCGGATGGGCGTGATCGACTTCGCCGGCGGCACCGCGGTGCACATCAACGCCGGTGTCGCGGGCCTGGCGCTCTGCCTGGTGCTCGGCAAGCGGGTCGGCTTCAAGAAGGACCCGATGCGCCCGCACAGCCTGCCGCTGGTGATGCTCGGCTCCGGCCTGCTCTGGTTCGGCTGGTTCGGCTTCAACGCCGGCTCCGCACTGGCCGCCAACGGCGTGGCGGGCATGGCCTTCATGAACACCCAGGTGGCCACCGCGGCCGCGATGCTCGGCTGGCTGGCCTTCGAGAAGATCAAGCACGGCGCGTTCACCTCGCTCGGCGCGGCCTCCGGCGCGGTCGCCGGCCTGGTCGCGATCACCCCGGCCTGCGGCTCGGTCTCGATGCTCGGCGCGGTCGCGATCGGCCTGATCGCCGGTGGCATCTGCGCCGCCGCGATCAGCATGAAGTACAAGCTCGGCTTCGACGACTCGCTCGACGTGGTCGGTGTGCACGCGGTCGGCGGTGCGGTCGGCTCGCTGCTGATCGGCTTCTTCGCGACCGGCCACGTCGGCCAGACGGCGCACGGCCTCTTCTACGGCGGCGGCTGGGGTCAGCTCGGCAAGCAGGCGCTGGGTGTCGTGGTGGTCGCGGTCTACTCCTTCGTGATCTCCTGGCTGCTCGGCCAGGCGATCCAGAAGACCATCGGCTTCCGGGTCACCGAGGACGTCGAGGTGGCCGGCATCGACCAGGCCGAGCATGCCGAGTCCGCGTACGACTACAGCGCGGTCGGCGGCGGTCTGGCCCGGGCGCTCGCCGGGGCCACGGCGAGCTCCTCGGCAACCGCTCCGGCCGCCGAGAAGACCAAGCGGACCGACCAGGCCGCGCAGCACACGAAGACAGAGGTCGACGCCTGATGAAGCTGATCACCGCCATCGTCAAGCCGCACCGGGTGGAAGAGATCAAGGACGCCCTGCAGGCCTTCGGCGTGCACGGACTGACTGTCAGCGAGGCCAGTGGTTACGGGCGCCAGCGCGGCCACACCGAGGTCTACCGGGGCGCCGAGTACACCGTGGACCTGGTGCCGAAGGCACGGATAGAGGTCCTGGTCGAGGACAGCGACGCCGAGGAAGTGATCGAGGTGCTGGTGAAGACCGCCCGGACCGGCCGGATCGGCGACGGCAAGGTCTGGAGCGTCCCGGTGGAGACCGTGGTCCGGGTCCGCACGGGCGAACGCGGCCCCGACGCACTCTGAGCACCGAGCCCCACGCAAACCCAGCCCCACCCCAACCCCGCCCGGCGGGCCCGCGACGCCCTGGTCGCGGGCCCGCTGACGGCGTTTCGCCGCCGATCGCCGATCGCCGATCGCCGATCGCCGATCGCTGATCCGCGGCACCCCGCGGTCCCCTCGCCACCCCCCTGCCCCACCCCCCTGCCCCACCCCCCGCCCCACCGGCCGCCCGCAGTACGGACGGAGAGCCCGCAGTGAGCCATCCCGAAGCCCCTGACGCCCCCGAACCCCGCGACCGGCCCGAGGACTACCCCACCGCCCGGGCCAGACTGCTGGCCGACCCAGCGCTGACCGGCCGGGCCCGGCGCACCGCACTCTCCGAACTGACCGACCGCTGGCTCGGCTCGCTGCTGACCGCGGCCGGCGCCGGTCGCGGCGTCGCGCTGGTCGCCGTCGGCGGCTACGGCCGCGGTGAGCTCTCCCCGCGCAGTGACCTGGACCTGCTGCTGCTGCACGACGGCGCCGCGATCGGCGAACTCGCCGACCGGATCTGGTACCCGGTCTGGGACAGCGGCGTCTCGCTCGACCACTCGGTCCGCAAGCCGGCCGAGGCCCGCGCGGTCGCCGCCGCCGACCTCAAGGCCCAACTGGGCCTGCTGGACGCCCGGCACGTCGCCGGTGACGCCGAGCTGACCGCCGCGCTGCGCTCGCGGATACTGGCCGACTGGCGGGCCGGCGCGGCCAAACGCCTGCCCGAACTGCGCGAACTGGGCCGTGAACGGGCCGAGCGGCATGGCGAGTTGGCCTTCCTGCTGGAGCCGGACCTCAAGGAGGCGCGCGGCGGCCTGCGGGACGTGGTCGCGCTGGACGCGATCGCCGCCTCCTGGCTCGCCGACGCCCCGCGGGACGGCCTGGCCGCCGCCCAGCAGCACCTCGCCGACGTCCGCGACGCGCTGCACCTGACCACCGGCCGGGCCACCGAGCGGCTCTCGCTGCACGACCAGGACCAGGTGGCGGCCGCGCTCGGCGTGCTCGACGCGGACACCATGCTGCGCCGGATCTACCAGGCCGCGCGGACCATCGCCTATGCGAGCGACGTGACCTGGCGCTCCGTCAGCCGCGTGCTCGCGGGCCGCCAGTCGCGCGGCCTGCGCCCGTTCGCCCACCCGTTCGCCCACCCGTTCGCCCACCCGTTCGCCCGCCCGTTCGGCGGCCCCGGGCGCGGCGCCGTCGCGCGCCGGCCGCTGGCCGACGGCGTGGTCGAGCAGGACGGCGAGGCGGTGCTCGCCCAGGGCGTGCGTCCGGCCGTCGATCCGGTGCTGCCGCTGCGCGCGGCCGCCGCCGCCGCGCAGGCCGGGCTGGCCGTCTCGGACGCCACGGTGCGCCGGCTGGCCGTCGAGACGAAGCCGCTGCCGGTGCCGTGGCCGGACGAGGCGCGCGAGCAGCTCGTCACACTGCTGGGCGCGGGGGCGTCCTGCGTGCCGGTCTGGGAGGCGCTGGAGGCGCAGGGCCTGGTGAGCAGGCTGCTGCCGGACTGGGACCGGGTGCGCTGCCGCCCGCAGCGCAACGCCGTGCACGTCTGGACGGTGGACCGGCACCTGGTGGAGACCGCCGTGCGGGCCGCCGCGATGACCCGCCGGGTGGCCCGCCCCGACCTGTTGCTGGTCGCCGCGCTGCTGCACGACCTCGGCAAGGGCTGGCCGGGCGACCACTCGGAGGCCGGCGAGGTGATCGTCCGCGACGTCGCCGCCCGGATGGGCTTCGACCAGGACGACACCGAGAGCCTGGCGCTGCTGGTGCGCCACCACCTGACGCTGATCGAGACCGCGACCCGGCGCGACCCGGACGACCCGGCCACCGTCGAGCTGATCGCCAGGACGGTCGGCACCGCCCAGCACCTGGAGCTGCTGCACGCGCTCACCGAGGCCGACGCGCTGGCCACCGGACCGGCGGCCTGGAGCGCCTGGCGGGCCTCGCTGGTGGCGGGGCTGGTCGACCGGGTCGCGGTGGCGCTGGCCGGTTCGCCGGTTCCGCCGCCGGCCGCCTGGGCGGCGGCCGCCGCGTCCGCGGACGAGGAGCGCCTGGCCGTCGAGGCGGCCAGGACCGGCGAGCTCGCGCTGGCCCTGCATGCCGAGGCCGGCCCGGGGCGGGCCGCCGCCGGTGCCGCCGGTGCCGCTGGTGTCGCCGATCCGGGCCGGGCCGGGCCCGACCCCGCGGCGGCCGGCGAGCCGATGGGCGTGCGGCTGGCGCTCGCGATCCCGGACCGTCCCGGCTTGCTCGGCACCGTCGCCGGGGTGCTCGCGCTCAACCGCCTCACCGTCCGCTCGCTCACGCTGCGCGAGCTCGATCCGATCGGCGCGGGCCCGGTGCTGCTGCTCTCCTGGCGGGTGGCGGCCGAGTTCGGCGAGCCGCCCGAGCCGGCCCGGCTGCGGGCGGACCTGCGCCGCGCGCTGGACGGCACGCTGGACACCGGCCGCAAGCTCGCCGAACGGGACGCCGCGGCCCCGCGCCGGCGCGGGCCCGTCCCGCCGCCGCCGGTGGTCACCGTGGCACCCGGCGGCGCCTCCGCCTCGGCGACCGTGCTGGAGGTCCGCGCGCACGACGCGCCGGGTCTGCTGCACCGGATCGGCCGGGCCCTCGACGCGGCCGGCGCCCGGGTCCGCACCGCCCATGTCAGCACGCTCGGCGCGGAGGCCGTCGACGCCTTCTACCTGACCGACGAGACCGGCCGGCCACTGGCGCCGGAGGCCGCCCGGGAGCTGGCCGCAGCGGTGCAGAAGGCTCTCGACTGACCGGGTGGGGGCCGTCCGCGGAGCGGGCGGATACCCTGGTTGGCGACGCCTGTACTCATACCGATGCCGCAAGGGACCCGCGACCGACGTGTTCGACACTCTTTCCGACCGCCTCGCAGCGACGTTCAAGAACCTCCGGGGCAAGGGCCGCCTCAGTGAGGCGGACATCGACGCCACCACCCGGGAGATCCGGATCGCCCTGCTGGAGGCGGATGTCGCGCTGCCGGTGGTGCGTGCCTTCGTCAAGCAGATCAAGGACCGTGCGCTCGGTTCCGAGGTCTCCGGCGCGCTGAACCCGGCCCAGCAGATCGTCAAGATCGTCAACGAGGAGCTCATCAACATCCTCGGTGGCGAGACCCGCAGGCTGCGGTTCGCCAAGACCGGCCCGACCGTGATCATGCTGGCCGGTCTCCAGGGTGCCGGTAAGACCACGCTCGCCGGCAAGCTCGGCCACTGGCTCAAGCAGCAGAAGCACACCCCGCTGCTGGTCGCCTGTGACCTCCAGCGCCCGAACGCCGTCACCCAGCTGAACGTGGTCGCCGACCGGGCCGGTGTGGCCTTCTTCGGCCCCGAGCCGGGCAACGGCGTCGGCGACCCGGTCAAGGTGGCCCGCGACGCGATCGAGTACGCGAAGCAGAAGCAGTACGACGTCGTCATCGTCGACACCGCCGGCCGGCTCGGCATCGACTCCGAGCTGATGCAGCAGGCCGCCGACATCCGGGCCGCCGTCAACCCCGACGAGGTCCTGTTCGTCGTCGACGCGATGATCGGTCAGGACGCGGTGACCACCGCGCAGGCCTTCCTCGAGGGCGTCGACTTCACCGGCGTGGTGCTCTCCAAGCTCGACGGCGACGCCCGCGGTGGTGCGGCCCTGTCGGTCGCGCACGTCACCGGCCGGCAGATCATGTTCGCCTCCAACGGCGAGAAGGTCGACGACTTCGACGCGTTCCACCCGGACCGGATGGCCTCGCGCATCCTCGGCATGGGTGACGTCCTCTCGCTGATCGAGAAGGCCGAGCAGACCTTCTCGCAGGCCGAGGCCGAGAAGATGGCCGCCAAGCTGCAGGGCGGCGGCAAGGACTTCACGCTCGACGACTTCCTGTCGCAGCTGGAGCAGGTCCAGAAGATGGGCTCGATCTCCAAGCTGCTCGGCATGCTGCCCGGCATGGGCCAGATCCGCGAGCAGATCAACAACATCGACGACAAGGACGTCAACCGGGTCGGCGCGATCATCAAGTCGATGACCCCGGCCGAGCGGACCGACCCCAAGATCATCAACGGCTCGCGCCGGCTGCGGATCGCCAAGGGCTCGGGCACCGGCGTCGGCGAGGTCAACAACCTGGTCGAGCGCTTCTTCGAGGCCCGCAAGATGATGACCGCGATGGCCTCCGGCAAGGGCATCCCGGGCATGCCGGGGATCCCCGGCATGGGTGGCGGCGGCAAGAAGTCGGCCAAGAAGGCCCCGGCCGCCAAGGGCAAGCGCAAGAGCGGCAACCCGCTGAAGCGCGCCCAGGAGGAGCAGGCCGCGGCGGCCCGCCGGGCGCTCGGTCCGGGCGCGGGCGAGCCGGGATCGGCCGACGGCGGCGCCTTCGGGCTCGGCGCGGGCAAGGGCCCGGCCGACTTCGAGCTGCCCAAGGAGTTCAAGGACCTGCTGTAGCGGACCTGCTGTGAGCGCTGCGCTCACAGCGGCCCGCAACTGCCGACGGCCCGTCACCCCGCCAGGGGTGGCGGGCCGTTCGACTTTGGGTGGATGCCCGATGATGTTGCGATGACGCGAGTGACGATCCGTGCCCCCAGGCCCTCCGACGCCGAGCTCTACGCCGCCGCGGTGCGCCGCTCCGCCGAGCACATCGGGCGGTGGAACCCGGTGGAGCCGAACGGGCTGCCGGATCTGTTGCAGCGTCAGGGGCCGGGGCTGCGTACCTATCTGATCATCGACCAGGCCACCGGTGGCCTGGTCGGCAAGTGCAACATCGCCAACATCGTGATGGGCCGCTTCTGCAACGCCGCGCTCGGCTACGACAGCTACCTGCCGTACAACGGCACCGGCCGGATGACCGAGGGCATGCGGCAGGTGGTGGACCGCTGCTTCGCCGACCAGACGACCGGCGGGCTCGGCCTGCACCGGCTGGAGATCAACGTGCAGCCCGAGAACGAGCGCTCGATCGCGCTGGCCAAGCGGCTCGGCTTCCGGCACGAGGGCTTCACTCCCCGGATGCTCTTCCTGGACGGCGCCTGGCGCGACCACGAGCGGTTCGCGCTGACGGCGGAGGAGTGGAGCCCGCCCGCCCACCGGTAGCTCGGGCCGGTGGTGCGGGCCGGTGGCGCGGGTCGATGGCGCGGGCCGGTGGCCCCGGCGGTGGCGGCGTTGCTGATGGATTGTCCGCTTTTCAGCCCGTATGGTCGCAAAGGTGACCGAACCCGTGCCGCCGCGTCAGAGTCCCGACCAGCCCTGGCGGTCCGAGGGCGCACCGCCGCCGCCTCCGCCGGCCCCGCCGCGCCGCAAGATGCCCGGCGGCTGGTTCGGGCTGATCCTCACGGCGCTCGCGGTCTTCCTGATCAGCGACCTGCTGCTGAGCTTCTTCGGCAACGGCGCCGGCACCACGGTCTCCTACACCGAGTTCAACAGCCAGCTGACCAAGGGCAACATCGCCAAGATCTACTCCAAGGGCGACGCGATCGAGGGCACCCTGAAGGCGGCCGCACCGAAGCCGGACGGCGGCAAGGGCGACTACACCGAATTCACCACCCAGCGGCCGTCCTTCGCCAACGACAACCTCTACAGCACGCTGCTCACACAGGGCGTCGAGGTCACCGCGGAGCCGGTGGTGCAGCAGCGCAGCTTCCTGGCCAACCTGCTGATCTCGCTCGCCCCGATGCTGCTGCTGATCCTGGTCTGGGTGCTGCTGGCCCGGCGGATGGCCGGCGGCCTCGGCGGCGGACCGCTGGGCCGCAAGGCGCCGCCGAAACCGGTCACCGCCGAGTCCCACCAGCGGACCACGTTCGCCGACGTGGCCGGCATCGACGAGGTCAAGGACGAGCTCACCGAGGTCGTCGACTTCCTGAAGAACCCGGCCGCCTACCGCCGGCTCGGTGCCAAGATGCCCGGCGGCGTGCTGCTGGCCGGCCCGCCCGGCACCGGCAAGACGCTGCTGGCCCGCGCGGTGGCCGGCGAGGCCGGGGTGCCGTTCTTCTCCGCCTCCGCCTCCGAGTTCATCGAGATGATCGTCGGGGTCGGCGCCAGCCGGGTGCGCGAGCTCTTCGCCGAGGCTCGCAAGGTGGCCCCGGCGATCATCTTCATCGACGAGATCGACACGATCGGCCGCCAGCGCGGCGGCGGCGCCTCGATGGGCGGGCACGACGAGCGCGAGCAGACGCTCAACCAGATCCTCACCGAGATGGACGGTTTCTCCGGCTCGGAGGGCGTCGTGGTGCTGGCCGCGACCAACCGGGCCGACGTGCTGGACCCGGCGCTGCTGCGCCCGGGGCGGTTCGACCGGGTGGTCCAGGTCAGCCCGCCGGACCGGGACGGGCGCACCGCGATCCTCACCATCCACGCCCGCGACGTGCCGCTCGCCCAGGGCACCAATCTGGCCGACGTCGCCAAGACCACGCCGGGGATGACCGGCGCCGAACTGGCCAACCTGGTCAACGAGGCGGCGCTGCTGGCCGTCAAGCGCCGCCAGGACGCGGTCAGTCAGCAGGACCTCTCGGACGCGCTGGAGAAAGTCCAGCTCGGCGCCGTGCGCCCGCTGGTGATGCCGGCCGAGGAGCGCCGGCGCACCGCGTACCACGAGGGCGGGCACGCGCTGCTCGGCATGCTCCAGCCGGGCGCCGACCCGGTCCGCAAGGTCACCATCGTGCCGCGCGGCCGGGCACTGGGCGTCACCATGTCCACCCCCGAGGCCGACCGCTACTCGTACACCGAGGAGTACCTGCGCGGCCGGATCATCGGCGCGCTCGGCGGGATGGCCGCCGAGCACGTGGTCTACGGCGTGGTCACCACCGGTGCGGAGAGCGACCTGGAGCAGGTCACCTCGATCGCGCGCGGGATGGCCGGCCGGTGGGGGATGAGCGAGCGGGTCGGCCGGCTCACCGCGATCCCAGGCGACACCCAGGGCGCCTACGGCCTCTCCGCGGCCCCGGCCACGCTGGACCTGGTGGACCACGAGGCCCGCCGGATCGTCGCCGAGTGCTACCAGGAGGCGGTGCACCTGCTGGAGCTGCACCGCGGCCAGCTGGACTCGCTGGCCGCGGCCCTGCTGGAGGCCGAGACGCTCGACGAGGAGGCCGCCTACGCCGCGGCCGGGGTGCCGCGCGGGCCGCAGAGCGCGGCCTGACACCACCGGCCGGCCCGGTGCGCGAGCTCAGCCGGTCTTGCGGGCCACCGCGTACCGGAAGCCGTTCGCCATCCGCACCGTGCCGTCCGGGCGGGTGAACGGGTGCAGCGCTTCGGCCACCTCCTTGGCCACCGGCAGCTCGCCCGAGTACGCGATCGCGGCGTCGTAGTAGCCGGTCGCGAGCAGGCCGCGCACCGCGCTGTCCAGATCGGCGTAGGCGAACGGGCAGTCCACCACCGCGCCGTCCAGCGGCCGCAGCCCGGCCCCGGCCAGCACCGCCTCCAGCGCGTCCGGGCCGCTGAGCGCGAACGGGTCGGGCACCGGCTGCGGGCCGCCGCGGCGCAGCGCCGGCTCCAGCACGGGCGCGCTCTGGCACTCCTCCGCCGGGCCCCAGCCGGCCAGCACCACCAGCGCACCGGGCAGCGCCAGCCGGGCCGCCTCGCGGACCGGACCGCGCGGGTCGGCGCCCAGCTGTGGCGGGTCGAAGACGGTGACCACCGAATGGGCCGTCCGGGGGGCCGGCCGCCCGGAGGCGACCCGCAGTCCGCGCGCCCGGGCCAGCTCGCGCAGCTCCGGGTGCGGCTCCACACCCGCCACCTGGGCGCCGCGCGCCGCGGCGAGCAGCAGCGCCAGCCCCGAGCGGCAGCCCAGGCCGAGCAGGCTCGTCGCGGGGCCGACGGCGAGCCGGTCGTGCACCGCCTCGTAGAGCGGGACGAGCATCCGCTCCTGGATCTCGGCCCAGTCGCGCGCCCTGGTGGTGCGCCGGAGCGGTGCCGGCGCCGGGGGCGCGCCGTGCACCGGACCCGTGGCGTGCACCCGGGTGCTGCCGTGCGCCTGGGCCGTGCCTTGCGCTGAAGCCATCCTGTGGCCTCCCGTCGGATCGGTGGATGTGACTGTCTGCCGTCCCCCCACTCTGTTCTCGCCCCACACCAGCGAACAGCGCCGTCGCCGCGCCGTCCAGAGGAGTGCACCGGAGCATCCCGCGCGACGGGCGTGCGCCCCCCTGCTGACCTCGGGGGCCGTGGATTCACACTCGGTCGGCCCGGCACCGTACGATTCGCCCCATGGCAAAGGCTCCCGTTCTCACCCCCCAGGCGGACGACTTCCCGCGCTGGTACCAGGATCTGATCAACAAGGCCGAACTGGCCGACAACGGTCCGGTGCGCGGCACCATGGTCATCCGACCGTATGGCTACGGCCTGTGGGAGCGGATGCAGCAGGAGATGGACGCGCGGATCAAGAAGGCGGGCGCGCAGAACGCCTACTTCCCGATGTTCATCCCGCAGTCCTACCTGACCAAGGAGGCGGAGCACGTCGAGGGCTTCGCCCCCGAGCTCGCGGTGGTCACGCACGGCGGTGGCAAGGAGCTCGAGGAGCCGGTCGTCGTCCGGCCGACCTCCGAGACGATCATCAACGAGTACTTCTCGAAGTGGGTGCAGAGCCACCGCGACCTGCCGCTGCTGATCAACCAGTGGGCGAACGTGGTCCGTTGGGAGCTGCGCCCGCGCGTCTTCCTGCGCACCACCGAGTTCCTCTGGCAGGAGGGCCACACCGCGCACGCGACCTACGAGGACGCCCGCGCCTACGCCTCGATGATCCACACGGACGTCTACGGCGACTTCATGACCAACGTGCTCGGCATCGACGTCGTGCTCGGCCGCAAGACCGCCAAGGAGCGGTTCGCCGGCGCCATCAACACCCTCACCCTCGAGGGCATGATGGGCGACGGCAAGGCGCTCCAGCTGGGCACCAGCCACGAGCTGGGCCAGAACTTCGCCAAGGCCTTCAACACCACGTACCAGCTGCAGGGCGCCGAGCGCGAGCACGTCTGGCAGACCTCCTGGGGCGTCTCCACCCGGATGGTCGGCGGCCTGATCATGTCGCACGGCGACGACAACGGCCTGCGGGTCCCGCCGCGCCTGGCCGCCACCCAGGCCGTGGTCCTCGCGATCAAGGGTGACGACGCGGTGATCGCGAAGGTCCGCGAGATCGGCGCCGCGCTGGAGGCCGCCGGTGTCCGCGTCGTCGTGGACGACCGCACCGACACGCCGTTCGGCCGCCGCGCGGTGGACTGGGAGCTCAAGGGCGTTCCGCTGCGGATCGAGGTCGGCCCGCGCGATCTGGAGAACGGCACCGCGATGCTGGCCCGCCGCATTCCGGGTGGCAAGACGCCGGTCGCGATCGACGGCCTGGCGGCGCTGCTGCCCGGCATTCTCGAGGAGGACCAGGCACTGCTGCTGCAGCAGTCCCGCGAGCGCCGTGAGGCCCGTACGGTGGACGTCACGACCATCGACGAGTGCATCGAGGCCGCGGCCACCGGCTGGGGCCGCATCTCCTGGGCCGATCTCGGTCCGGAGGGCGAGTCGAAGTTGGCCGAGCAGGGTGTTTCGGTGCGCTGCATCGTCGCCGCGGACGGTTCTGTTCCGTCCGCCGACGATCAGGAAGGCAATATCGCGATTGTCGCGCGGGCGTACTGATTGCCCGTCCTGGTCTCCGACTGAGTAACCAGTAGGTGACGTCATCTCGCTTACTCGCCAGTCAACTCCCAGTACAGGCGAACTAGCGGTACGGTGTACGGCCCGTGGCCCTGTCAATTTCGACCGGGCCCGGGCCGTGCGCCTTGGGGCGGTGGTATGCCGCGCCCGAAAACGGCGACCCGGCGAGCATCGGCGGGTGCAGACACCGAGGGGGTTGGTCTTGCGTCAGATTTCGAACCGTCAGCAGAGGCATTGTGACGTACTGCTGAGAGTTCACCGGGAAATTCCGGTGAGTGCTCAGGAATGGAACGCCCGAACCTACTCTCTCGTTGGCATAGCGTGAGCACGACACAGCCTCTCGTCCTCGCGGCCGAACTGGCCGCCGCCTGGAGTGACATCCAGGCCTACCACCGCGACCTGCCCGACCTCGCCTCGCCCGAGGCGCTGATCGGCGAGTCGTCCTCGGCCTGCGGCACCCAGCTCGGCTTCGAGCGGCTGCTGCACGAGGCCGCCCACGGTCTGGCGGCCGCCCGCGAGATCCGGGACACCTCCCGGGCCGGGCGCTACCACAACCGCCGATTCCTGCTGCTCGCCTCCGAGCTGGGCCTGGCCCACCCGGTCGAACCACACGCGAGCAGCGGCTTCTCTCAGGTCACCATGCTCACCGAGACCCAGGAGCGGTACGCCGCGACCATCGAGCGCCTCGAGCGCGCGCTGGGCGCCCACCAGGAAGCGGTGGCCGGAACGGCCGACGGCGGCGTGCTACGCGCGTTCCGCGGTCCGGCGGCCCGGCACGGTTCCTCGGGCGGCGGTGTGCGGGTCAAGGCGATCTGCGGCTGCGGACGCAACGTCCGGGTCGTCCCGTCCGTACTGGCCCAGGCGTCCATCGTCTGCGGCGCCTGCCAGCAGCCGTTCAAGATCGCGTGATGCTCGTTCCCTGGCCGGGGCCCTGCCCCGGTCAGGCGGGCCCCGGTCGGTGTGGCACACTAGATAGCTGATACCCGGCAGCCGAGCAGGACCCCTCTCTCCTACGGCTGGCGTGTCATTCGAACGGCCGGCCCCGCAACCCCACGCGGAGTGCGGTCGCTCACCCACGTCAACTCCAGGAGATTCCACTCCCGTGGCAGTCAAGATCAAGCTCAAGCGTCTCGGTAAGATCCGCTCTCCGCACTACCGCATCGTCGTCGCCGACTCGCGCACCAAGCGTGACGGCCGCGCGATCGAGGAGATCGGCATCTACCAGCCGACGTACAACCCCTCGAAGATCGAGGTCGACTCGGACCGCGCCCAGTACTGGCTGTCCGTCGGCGCCCAGCCGACCGAGCCGGTTCTCGCGATCCTGAAGCTGACCGGTGACTGGCAGAAGTACAAGGGTCTGCCGGCCCCCGCGCCGCTGCTCGTCGCCGAGCCCAAGGTCGAGGACTTCTCGCACCTGTTCGCGAAGGCCGTCGCCGGCTTCGAGGACGCCACCACCGGTGTCGCCATCACCCCGAAGGCCAAGAAGTCGGACAAGGCCGAGGCTGACGCCGACGCCGCCGCCGAGGCGTGACCGTGATCGAGGACGCTCTCGACCACCTGGTCAAGGGCATCGTCGAGCACCCCGACGAGGTGCAGGTGCGCTCGCGCAACCTGCGCCGCGGGAACACCATCGAGGTGCGCGTGCACCCCGATGACCTCGGCAAGGTGATCGGCCGTGGCGGCCGCACCGCGCGTGCCCTGCGCACCGTGGTCGGCGCCCTCGGCGGCCGTAACATCCGGGTCGACCTGGTCGATGTGGACAACGTCCGCTGACGATCACCGTCGTCTGCTCATGACCGGCCGGGACGCGTCACGCGTCCCGGCCGGTTCTGCTTTTTCGTACTAGTGCTCAGGAGTGCACCGTGCAGCTCGTCGTCGGCCGGATCGGCCGTGCCCACGGCATCAAGGGGGACGTCTTCGTCGAGGTCCGCACCGACGAGCCGGAACTGCGGCTCGGGCCCGGCGCGGTGCTCCTCACCGACCCGGCCGCGGTCGGCCCGCTGACGGTGGAGTCCGGCAAGGTGCACAGCGGAAAGCTGCTGCTCCGGTTCGCCGGGGTGAAGGACCGCACCGACGCCGAGGCGCTGCGGAACACCATGCTGATCGCCGAGGTGGACCCGGACGAGCGTCCCGAGGACGAGGACGAGTACTACGACCACCAGCTGATCGGCCTGGACGTGGTGCTGCTGGACGGCACCCCGATCGGCGAGCTGTCCGAGGTGGTCCACCTGCCGTACCAGGACCTGCTCACGGTCACCCGGCCGGACGGCACCGAGGTGCTGATCCCGTTCGTCTCGAAGATCGTGCCGACCATCGACCTGGAGAACCAGCGCTGCGTGATCGACCCGCCGCGCGGGCTGATCGAGGAGACCGAGGCCGAGCTCGACGGCGGGCCGGAGACCGACCGATGACCGTGACCGACGGTATGCGGATCGACGTCGTCACGATCTTCCCCGAGTACCTGGACCCGCTGAACGTCTCGCTGGTCGGCAAGGCCCGCGCGCGCGGCCAGCTCGACGTGCACCTGCACGACCTGCGCTCCTGGACCCACGACGTGCACCGGACGGTGGACGACACGCCGTACGGCGGCGGCCCCGGCATGGTGATGAAGCCGGAGCCGTGGGGCGAGGCGCTGGACGCCGTCTGCGCGGCCGGCCCCGCCGGTCAGCTGCCGACGCTGGTGGTGCCGACCCCGAGCGGCGTGCCGTTCACCCAGGAGCTGGCCCAGGAGCTGGCCGGCCGGCCCTGGCTGGCCTTCGCGCCGGCCCGCTACGAGGGCATCGACCGCCGGGTGATCGAGGAGGCCGCCACCCGGATGCCGGTGGTCGAGGCGTCGATCGGCGACTACGTGCTGGCCGGCGGCGAGGTCGCGGTGCTGGTGATGGTCGAGGCGATCGCCCGGCTGCTGCCCGGCGTGCTCGGCAACGCCGAATCGCACCGGGACGACTCCTTCGCCCCCGGCGCGATGGCCGACCTGCTGGAGGGCCCGGTCTACACCAAGCCCGCCGAGTGGCGCGGCCGCGAGGTGCCCGAGGTGCTGCTGAGCGGCAACCACGGCAAGATCGCCCGCTGGCGCCGCGAGCAGGCCTTCGCCCGCACCCTGGCCAACCGCCCCGACCTGGTGGCGCGCTGGAGCAACGGCGAGTTCGACAAGAAGGACCGCGAGGCGCTGAGCATCCTGGGCCTGCTCTGGGACCAGGAACTCGGCCGATTTCGGTCCACCGCCGAGGCTGTGGAAGAATAGGCCGCTGCTGTCTGTCGCTGGGACCCCTGCCGGGGTCCGGTGGCCGGGTGCCTCCGCCACGGGGGGTTCACCGCCGGTCGATGCGGCCCGCAGCGAACCCCATTGTCACGACTTTTCCGTGGGCGGCCCGTGGCGCCTGCGATGGAGAGCATCATGAGCAACAAGCTCGCTGCTGTCGACGCGCCTTCGCTGCGCACCGACATCCCGGCCTTCCGCGCCGGTGACACCCTGAAGGTTCACGTCCGGGTCATCGAGGGCAACCGCTCCCGTGTCCAGGTCTTCCAGGGCGTCGTGATCCGCCGCCACGGCGCGGGCATCGGTGAGACCTTCACCGTCCGCAAGGTGAGCTTCAACGTCGGCGTGGAGCGCACCTTCCCGGTGCACACCCCGATCGTCGAGAAGATCGAGGTCGTCACCCGCGGTGACGTGCGTCGCGCCAAGCTGTACTACCTCCGTGACCTGCGCGGCAAGGCCGCGAAGATCAAGGAGAAGCGCGACCGCTGAGTCGCCAGCCCCGGCCTCGCCGGGGGGTACGGCACGCTCAGGAGGGGCAGCTAAGCTCACCCCCGATGAGCACGTACGAACCGATCGCGGACCGCGACGGCACCTCCGCACCTCCGGGTGCGCGACCGCCGTCGCGGTCCGCGGCCGTTTCCGGGGACGACACCGAGCCCGCGGAGCCTCCCGGGCCGGTGGCAGCCGAAGCGACCGCTGTGACCGCTGTGACCGAACCGGTCGATGCGGTCGAGAAAGCCGAAGAGGCCGAAGAGGCTGCAGAAGTCGAAGAGGTCGAGGCACACGGCTGGCGGGTCCGGGACCTGGTGAAGCTGGGCGCGATCTGCCTGCTCGCGCTGCTCCTCGTCAACGTCTTCATCGCCCAGCCCTTCGTGGTCCCCTCGGCCTCGATGGAGAACGCGCTGCGCCCCGGCGACCGCCTGGTGGTGGACAAGCTGGCCTACCAGTTCGGCGGCTCGGTGAAGCGGGGGGACGTGATCGTCTTCGACGGAACCGACTCCTTCGTGCCCGGCGGCAACAACTCGATCGGCTTCGGCGCAGACCTGCGCAAGCTCGCCGCAGCGGTGGGCCTGGCCCCTTCGGACGGATCGATCTTCGTGAAACGGGTGATCGGCGTCGGTGGCGACCGGATCCGCTACCAGGTCGGCGACCAGCACCTGACCGTCAACGGCGTCCCGCTGGCCGAGTCGGACTACCTCTTCCCGGGTGACGCCCCGTCCAGCGTCGGCTTCGACGTCGAGGTGCCGCCCGGCGAGCTCTTCGTGCTCGGCGACCACCGCAGCGAATCGAGTGACTCCCGTGACCACCTGGGCGACCCCGGTGGTGGCTTCGTGCCCGAGAACAAGGTGATCGGGCGGGCCGACTGGGTGGTCTTCCCGGTCGGCCACTGGACCAGCCTGGACCGCCCGCCCGGCTTCGCGGCGCTCTCCTCGGCGCCGTCGGCGGCCGCGGCCGCTGGGGCGGTCTCCGCAGTGGGGACCGGTGCACATGGAGAACGGAAGTAGGGTCTCGCCCGACGGCGCAGCCTTTGGCGACGCGGCTCTTGGTGGCACTGGTGCCGGTGACGACGTCGTGGACGTCGTGATCGACGCGCCGCGGCCCACCGGGTCGGCGCCCGTTCGCGGCCGCGCCGACCGGCGGCGGACGGCCCGCAAGGCCGCGCGGAAGCGCCGCCGCTCGCCGCTGCGCGAGCTGCCGGTGATCGCGGTGGTCGCGCTGCTGATAGCGCTCGTCCTGAAGACGTTCTTCGTGCAGGTCTTCGTGATCCCGTCCGGTTCGATGGAGCAGACGATCCAGATCGGCGACCGGGTGCTCGTCGACAAGCTCACGCCGTGGTTCGGCAGCGAGCCGCAGCGTGGCGACGTGGTGGTCTTCAAGGACCCGGGCGGCTGGCTGGAGAACGAGCCCCGGCCCGACACCGACGGGCCGGTGATCGGCGGCGTCAAGGACGCTTTCAGCTATGTCGGCCTGCTGCCCTCGTCGAGCGAGCAGGACCTGATCAAGCGGGTGATCGGGGTCGGCGGCGACACCGTGGCCTGCTGCGACAGCCGCGGCCGGATCACCGTCAACGGCAAGGGCATCGACGAGCCGTACATCGCACCGGGCAACCAGCCCTCTCGGATCCCGTTCCGGGTGACCGTGCCCCAGGGGCGGATCTGGGTGATGGGCGACCACCGCGACCTGTCCGCCGACTCCCGCTATCACATGGCGAATCCCGGCCAGGGCACCGTGCCGCTCTCCGACGTGGTCGGCCGCGCGTTCCTGATCGCCTGGCCGTTCGACCGGTTCAGGACGCTCTCCGGCGCGGCGCCGTCGACCGTGGCAGCGGGCCCGGGGGACGGCCCGGCGGTCGGCGTGTCGGGAACCGCCCCGGATTCGGCCGGTTCCAGGCCGGATCCCCTGGAACCCTCGCTCGTTATGGGGGTGTTGGGCGTCACTCCGGCCGTGTTGCGACGCCGGTTCGGGGCCGCTGCGGACTGACGATCCGCCTGCTCGGGACCTGACGGTCCGCCTGGTAGGGACCGCCGCCGTGTGGGAACGCCCGGTGGTGGTGCCCGGAGTGATAGAGAAGTGCAGACGTACCCGCGGACGACCGCGGTCCGGTTCCGAAGGCTGTGCTGGTGTCAGGTCGCCTCGCGGCGGGCAGGCTGAGGCGGGTTCAGGGTCGGTCACAGAGCGTGGTGCCCGCTGTGCGGCACTGGTGAGCGCGGACGAGTGGTCGTCCGCACAGCAGGGAGGAGATGTCGTGGGGGATCTGGTGATCGGCGCCCGCGGGGCCGGCGAGCCCGAGGGCTCCGGCGGCCGCACGGCCCAGTCCACCGAGTCCGGCCAACCCTCGGAGCCGGCCGACGACCGAGCGGGTGAGCCGGGTGCCCCGGACGGCTCCGACGGCGCCGGTGCCGCCGGTGCCGCTGGTGGCTCCGGCGGCCCTGGCGGCCCCGGGCCGCGGGTGCCCCGGGAGACCGAGGACGGTGCCGGCAAGCCCGCGGCAGCCGAGGAACGCAAGCAGCGCTCCTTCTGGAAGGAACTGCCGATCCTGGTCGGCATCGCGCTCGTCCTGGCGCTGGTGATCAAGACCTTCTTCGTGCAGGCGTTCTCGATTCCCTCGGAGTCGATGCAGAACACGCTGCAGGTCGGTGACCGGGTGCTGGTGGACAAGCTGACCCCCTGGTTCGGCGCCACGCCGGAGCGCGGCGACGTCGTGGTCTTCCACGACCCGGGCGGCTGGCTCGGCAGCACCGAGACCAGCCAGCCGAGCTCCAACGCGTTCGTCCGCGGTGTTCAGGACGTCCTGAGCTTCATCGGCCTGATGCCGTCGGCGAACGAGAAGGACCTGATCAAGCGCGTGATCGGGGTCGGCGGCGACACCGTCGAGTGCGACGGCAACGGGCCGCTCAAGGTCAACGGCGTGCCGCTGAACGAGCCGTACGTCTACACCACCACCACGCCGCCGAACCCGAACCCGTGCGGGACCAAGCCGTTCGGCCCGATCAAGGTGCCGCCGAACAGCCTCTGGGTGATGGGCGACCACCGCGACGACTCGCTCGACTCGCGCTACCACATGGACCAGCCGGGCGGCGGCAGCGTGCCGGACAGCGACGTGGTCGGGCGGGCCTTCGTGGTCGCCTGGCCGATCAGCCACTGGGCCACCCTGCCGGTGCCGTCCACCTTCGACCAGAAGGGCATCTCGCAGCAGAGCAGCGCGGCCGTCGGCCTGCTGCCGCCGGCCCTCGGCGCGGTGGGCACGGTGCCGTTCGCGCTGTGGATGCGGCGGCGGCGCTCCTCCGGCGCCGAGCTGTAGCGGCACGGACCTGCCGGCCGTGGGGTCTGGCGACAGGCCCTGGCCGTTCGTGGCTGATCTGTAGGGTTTCGGCTCTTGCGCGGGCCGTGGTACCGACGAGTAATCTGCTCGGACGTGCCACGGCCCGCCGCCGTGTCCGGCCCCTCACCCCCAGGACGGTCCCGATGAGCAGCCTCGCCGACGAGAGCACCGGCCCCGCGGTGGTCGCCCCCACGGGTGTCGCCGCCCGCCGCGGCCGGGTCGGCTCGATCGTCCAGGGCGTCGCGCTGGCGCTGGGCCTGGCACTGCTGCTCGGCGGCTTCGGCTGGATCGCCGTCGGCTACGCGCCGTACTCGGTGCCGACCGGCTCGATGCAGCCCACCATCAAGATCGGGGACACCGTGCTGGGCCGGCGGGTGTCGGGTACCACGGTCGGGCGCGGTGACATGGTGGTCTTCAAGGACCCGGCCTGGGGCAACGTGCCCATGGTCAAGCGGGTGGTCGGGATCGGTGGCGACACGGTGGTCTGCTGCGACGACCAGCACCGGCTGACGGTCAACGGCAAGCCGATCGACGAGCCGTACCTCGCGCCGAGCCAGGTGCCGTCCTCCTCGTTCTCGGCCCAGGTGCCGGCCGGGCGGCTCTTCCTGATGGGCGACAACCGCACCGAGTCGCTGGACTCGCGGGTGCACCTGGACGAGTTCTCCGGCACCGTGCCGGTCAGCGAGGTGCAGGCGCGGGTGGAGGCGACTGTGTGGCCGCTGGGACACGCCGGTCTGCGCGGTGGCACGGATGCGTTCGCCGGTCTCGCGGGCCGGGGCCCGAGCTCGCCGGGACCATTGGTACCGCTCGCCTGGGCGATGGTGGCGGGCGCGGTCGTGATCGTGCTGACCTCGTTGACCGGACCGGTGGCCGCGCTCGGCCGGCGGCTGCGCGGAGGGCGCTGACCATGGCCGTGCGGCGGCGCAGGGCGGCCCGGGTGCTGCTGCTGGACCAGGCCGATCGGGTGCTGCTGTTCCGGGGCTTCGACCCGGCCGAACCGGCGCGGACCTGGTGGTTCACCCCCGGTGGCGGGCTCGAGCCGGGGGAGGGGCCGCGCGAGGCCGCGCTGCGCGAGCTGGCCGAGGAGACCGGACTGATCGGGGCGCAGGTCGAGCTCGGCCCGGTGGTCGCCGTCGATCTGGCCGTCTTCCCGTACGACGGCCTGCAGTACGAGCAGGAGCAGACCTTCTACCTGGCCCGCTTGGCCGGCCGCCCGGCCGGCGCCGGGCCGACCCGGCTGGACAGCTCGGGCAGTGACCCCGAGGAGCGCGCCCAGCTCAGCGAGGCGCGCTGGTGGACGCTGGCGCAGCTGCGGCAGACCACCGAGCAGGTCTATCCGGAGCGGCTCGCCGCGCTGCTGGAGCAGCTCCTGGAGCAGGGGCCGCCAGTCCATCCGGTCCGCCTCTGAGCGGGAGCGCCGTGGTCCACAATGGGGAGGTACCTGACGAGCTGAGGGGACGCTTGCATGAGCGCGGAAGATCTCGAGAAGTACGAAACCGAGATGGAGCTGAAGCTCTACCGGGAGTACAAGGACGTCGTCGGCCTGTTCAAGTACGTGATCGAGACCGAGCGCCGGTTCTACCTCACCAATGACTACGAGCTGCAGGTGCACTCGGTGCAGGGTGAGGTGTTCTTCGAGGTCTCGATGGCAGACGCCTGGGTCTGGGACATGTACCGGCCGGCCCGGTTCGTGCGCAAGGTGAGAGTGCTGACCTTCAAGGACGTGAACATCGAGGAACTGGCGAAGAGCGATCTGGAGCTGCCTTCGGACGACGCCGGTTTTGGCGGCTGAGCCGCCCTGATCAGCTGACAATCACTCGGCAAACTCGCCTGTCCGAGTGAGTCCGGCTGTCCACAACCCATGGGTTGTCCACAGCCGGACGGTTGCCCCTGACACGGCCGGCCGCGCGCTGGCAGCCTCCGTCATCGGAGGTGATCGCCGTGCAGGACACGCAGGGCACCACAGAGAGCACCACACAGAGCACGCAGGGTACGACGAGTGCGCAGGGCCCCGAGAGCGCTGAGAGTACTGAGAGCGCTGGGAGCCCCGAGAGCGTCGGGGCCACGAAGAGCGCGACGAGTGGCAAGAGCGCAAAGAGCGCAAAGAGCGGCAAGGTTGCGCGGAGCGGCGAGGACGCGCGGAGTGCGCGCAGTGCCGGGAGCGGACCGAGCGCACAGCTGGCCCTCGGCCGCTACGGCGAGGAGGTGGCCGCCCGCCGGCTCGTCGAGGACGGCCTGCGGGTCCTCGACCGCAACTGGCGCTGCTCCGAGGGCGAGCTGGACATCGTCGCGCTGGACGGCCACACGGTCGCCGTCTGCGAGGTCAAGACCCGTTCCGAGCGCGGGTTCCAGCAGCCGGCCGAGGCGGTCGGGCCGGTCAAGGCGGAGCGGCTGCGCCGGCTCGCCGAGCGCTGGCTGAGTGAGCGCTGGCCGGACCAGTTCGTCCGGCTCGCGCAGCAGGAGGTGCCGCTGCGGCCCGGAGACGCGATCCCCCTGCCGCCCGGCGGAGTGCGGATCGACCTGGTCTCGGTGGTCAGCCGGACCAGGGGCGCCGCGCTGGTCGAGCACCTGCGGGGGGTGATCTGAGATGGCCTTCGCCCGTACCTGCTCGGTCGCGCTGATCGGAGTGGACGGCGTGGTGGTCGAGGTGCAGGCCGACCTCGAACCCGGCGTTGCCGCGTTCACCCTGGTCGGGCTGCCCGACAAGGCACTCAGTGAGGCGCGGGACCGGGTCCGCGCGGCGGTCTCGAACAGCGGGGAGAGCTGGCCGCAGCGCAAGCTCACGGTCGGGCTCAGCCCGGCCTCGGTGCCGAAGAGCGGCAGCGGCTTCGACCTCGCGGTGGCCTGCGCGGTGCTCGCGGCGGCCGAGCGGCTGCCGCCACCGGCGATCGCCGACCTGCTGATCATCGGCGAGCTGGGGCTGGACGGCCGGGTCCGGCCGGTCCGCGGGGTGCTGCCTTCGGTGCTCGCGGCGGCCGATGCCGGCTACCGCCAGGTCGTCGTCGCGGAGCAGACGGCGGCCGAGGCGGCGCTGGTCCCGGGCGTCTCGGTGCTGGGTGTCCGTAGTCTGCGCCAGCTGATCGCGGTGCTCACCGACGCACCCGTCCCCGAGGAACCGCCGGACCCGGTGGCCGCAGGCCGTCCCGATCCGCTGATGGCGGGCCTGCTGCTGCCCGGCGCGGCGGTGCGCGGCACCATGGCCGACCCGGAGTTCGGCCCCGACCTGGCGGACGTCGCGGGCCAGTACGAGGCCCGCCAGGCCCTGGAGATCGCCGCCGCCGGCGGTCACCACCTCTATCTGAAGGGCCCACCCGGCGCAGGGAAGACCATGCTCGCCGAACGGCTGCCCGCGCTGCTGCCGCCGCTGAGCCAGGCCGAGGCGCTGGAGGTCACCGCGGTGCACTCGGTGGCCGGGCTGCTCCCGCCCGGGCGACCGCTGGTCGACGCTCCGCCGTACTGCGCCCCGCACCACTCGACCACCATGCCCGCGATCATCGGCGGCGGCAGCGGCCTGCCCCGGCCGGGCGCCGTCTCACTGGCCCACCGCGGGGTGCTCTTCCTGGACGAGGCGCCGGAGTTCCCCGTCCGGGTGCTCGACGCGCTGCGCCAGCCGCTGGAGTCCGGCGAGGTGATCATCGCGCGCTCGGCCGGATCGCTGCGGCTGCCCGCGAAGTTCCTCCTTTGCCTGGCCGCGAATCCATGCCCCTGCGGCCGCTACTCCCGCCGCGGCGAGGCGTGCGACTGCACGCCGGCCATGGTGAGCCGCTATCAGGCCCGGCTCTCGGGACCGCTGCTGGACCGGGTGGACCTGCGGGTGCAAGTGGACCCGGTGACGAGGGCGGAGCTGATGGAACGCGACCGCCTGGCGGAGAGCACCGCCGTGGTGGCCAAGCGGGTCGGCATCGCCCGGGCCCGCGCCGCGGCCCGGTTCACCGGTACCCCGTGGCGCACCAACGCCGAGGTGCCGGGACGGGAACTGCGCTCCCGCTGGCGCCCCGAGTCCGGCGCGCTGGTGGACGCGGAACACGAGATGGAGCGCGGCCGGCTGACCGCACGCGGCCTGGACCGGGTGCTCCGGGTGGCCTGGACGGTCGCCGACCTCGCGGACCGGGACGCGCCCGGCCGCTCCGAACTGCGCACCGCGCTCGCACTGCGCCGCGGCTTCCCGGTCGGCCTGCCACTGCAAGGACCGTCGCTGACCGGCCGACGGGGGAGGTCCTGACGATGGAGTCCCAGCAGAACACAGCCCAGACCGCCCTCCCCCTCGCGCCGCTGCTGCCCGAGCCGCCGTCGGCCGACTCGCTGCTGTCCGAGCCGCCGTCGGCCGAGGACGAGCGGCTCGCCCGGGCCACGCTCACCAGGATCACCGAGCCGGGCAACACCGCGATCGGCCGGTGGCTGCGCACCCGCTCGGCCGTCGAACTGCTCCACCTCGTCCGGGCCGAGGCCGTGCACCCCGAACTGCGCCTGGACCGGACCAGGGTGACCGCGCTGCACGACCGGTTGGCCGCCATCGACCCCGCCACCGCGGCCGCCGATCTCGAACGCCTGCGCTCGATCGGTGGCCGCTTCCTCACCCCACTGGACAGCGACTGGCCCAGCCAGCTGGCGGACCTGGGCGACGCGGTGCCGATCGGCCTCTGGGTCCTGGGCAGCGGCTCGCTGCGACTGCTCGCGCTGCGCTCGGTAGCGCTGGTCGGCGCCCGCGCCTGCACCGCCTACGGCTCGCATGTCGCGGGCGAGTTCGCCGCGCAGCTCGCCGAGCGCGGCTGGGTGGTCTTCTCCGGAGCCGCCTACGGCATCGACGCTGCCGCGCACCGCGGTGCGCTGGCGGCGGGCGGCACCACGGTCGGCGTGCTGGCCTGCGGCGTCGACGTGGCCTATCCGCGCGGCAACACCGAGCTGATCCGGCGGATCTCCGGACAGGGCCAGCTGATCAGTGAACTCCCGCCGGGGGAGCACCCGAACCGCTTCCGCTTCGTGCTGCGCAACCGGGTGCTGGCCGCGCTCACCCGCGGCACGGTGGTGGTCGAGGCCGCGGTACGCAGCGGCGCGCTGAGCACCGCCCGCCGGGCCCAGGAGCTGAACCGGCACACCATGGGCGTCTGCGGGCCCGTCACGTCCGAACTCTCCGCCGGCGTGCACGCCCTGCTCAGGGCCGGCGGCGCCACCTTGGTCACCTCGGCGGACGAGATCGCCGAGCAACTCGGTGCGATCGGCGCGGACCTGGCGCCACTCCACCGATCGCAGGCCCGCCCGAGGGACTTGCTGGCGCCGCGGGCCCTCCAGGTGCTGGAGGCGATCCCCGCCGGCCCGGACGGCGCCCTGATCGGCTACCTCGCACTGCGGACCGGCCTCGCGCCGGACCGCGTCCTCAAACAGCTCTACGAGCTCTGTTCGCTGGGGTTCGTCCAGCGGAAGGGATCGCACTGGAGGGTGATCCGCTGAACGCTGACTTGCTGCCGGCTGACAGTGCGTGACCGAGCTGCGCCCTCCGCCGATGCCGTCCGCCGGGGCGGTCAGCCCGCGCACCGCGCGCCCGGCACCGCGCTCGGCGGAGCGGTCAGGTGGAGCGGTCGTTCGGCCGTGCCGCGGTGCCGGTGGCTCCGTTCCGGCCGTGCGCTGGTCAGGCGCACGGCTCGGATGGTTCGCCGAGAAGGTCGGTGGCCGCACCGGCGCGCGACGGCCGAACGCAGCGCGCGCGTTCGCGCGACGGAGTGAACACCACCGGAACGAGCGACGGCCAGGTGGTGGTAGCACAGTGCATCGACTCGGTCACGCTACGCTCGCTATGGCTTCCCTATCAGCACATGACTCGGCAGAACGGCGCAGACCCACGTATGCCCACAAACCTTCCCGGACACATTCCCGGACACAGGGCGACCAGTGCCGACCGGCCCCTGGGCGGGTCCGGCGGTGGGCCTGGCGGTGGCCCCGGCATGGACCCGCGCGCCGGACTCGACACGTCGCCCGCGAAGTCCGGCCTGCCGAGTACCCGGCCCGTGACGGTCCGACCCTCCGAGCTGCCGTCACCGGGAGCGCAGCGCCGCCAGACTGACGGCGCGACCGATCCACCCCCGCCGGGCACACCCGCTGCCACTGCGCCGGAGACCGAACCTGTTCGGATGGTCTCGTCTTCGGTCCAGTCGCAGTCGGCTGCGCCGTCGCCGCCGTCCGTTGCAACCGGCGCTGCTGCTACCGCCGCCGTCGCTGCCGGGGCGTCGGAAGGGCGTCCCGTCGCCCGGCCGCGGCGGTATGCCCGGGGGCGTGACGTCGCGACGGCACCGCTCGCCGCCGCAGGCGGACCGCCCGGCGTCTCGGCCCGCGCCGCACTGGCGAAGCCGGGGAAGCCCGCGAAGCCCGCGCGAACCGGGAGATCGGCGCAGGTGACCAAGCCGACCGGGCTGGCCTCGGTCCCTCAGCCGACCCGCGGCAGCGGGCGCCGGTCGGACGGCTCGGCCAAGGCACCCGCCCCACTCGGCGAGGACCAGCCCGCGGCTGCGGCGCCACCCCCGACGGGCACCCTCGTGCCTGGTCCAGCCGCCTTCCCCGCCCCGGCGCTCCCGCTACCCGCCATCCTCACCGCGACACCACCTCCCGGCACGCCATCACCTGGCACTCCGTCCGCTGCCACACCACCTCCTGCCGGACAGGGTCCCGCTGAACCACCATCAGCATCGCCATCACCAGCGCCGGTACCGGCACCTGGTCGAGCGTCCTCCGTGCGCTCGGGCCCTGCCGCTGTTCCCTCGCCCGCTGCCCCACCATCACCATCACCATCACCATCACCGGCACCGGCACCGCCGCCGGCCTCGGCGCTGCCTCCGTCGGCCACTCCTCTTGAGGTGCTCTGGCGCTCCTACAAGGTCAGTGGTGACCCCAAACTGCGCGAGCAGTTGATCCTGCACTACTCGCCACTGGTCAAGTACGTGGCCGGCCGGGTCGGGGTCGGCCTGCCAGCCAACGTCGAGCAGGCCGACTTCGTCTCCTCCGGCGTGTTCGGTCTGATCGATGCGATCGAGAAGTTCGACCTCGACCGGGCGATCAAGTTCGAGACCTACGCGATCAGCCGCATTCGTGGCGCGATCATCGACGAACTGCGGGCGCTCGACTGGATTCCGCGATCGGTGCGGCAGAAGGCGAAGTCGGTCGAGCGGACGTACGCGGCGCTGGAGGCCCGGCTGCGGCGGACGCCGCACGAGCCCGAGGTGGCGGCCGAGATGGGGATCGCGATCGAGGAGTTGCACGCGATTTTCAGCCAGCTCTCGCTCGCGAACGTGGTGGCGTTGGACGAGCTGCTCCACCCGGCCGGCGAGGGCGGTGAGCGGCTCAGCCTGATGGACACCCTGGAGGACATCGGAGCCGAGAACCCGGTCGAGGTCGCCGAGGACCGCGAGCTGCGCAAGCTGCTGGCCGGAGCGATCAACACGCTCCCCGAGCGGGAGAAGACCGTCGTGACGCTCTACTACTACGAGGGCCTGACGCTGGCCGAGATCGGGCAGGTCCTCGGGGTGACCGAGAGCCGGGTCAGTCAGATCCATACCAAGTCCGTTCTCCAGCTGCGGGCGAAGCTCTCCGATCTGCGCTGAGCCGGTCGTGTGTGCTGAGCCGGTCGTGTCCGCGCCGAGCCGGTAGTGACCGATTCCGGTACGCGTGCCAGCGTCCTGCCCGGTGTTCGACCTCCGTACAGTTGGAGGGTGCCGAAGATCCGAGCCGCCACTCTGGCTGAGCACCGCCGGCTGCAGCGTGCAGCCCTGCTCGACGCTGCCCGTTCGCTGCTGACCGAGGGCGGTAGGGAGGCGCTGACCTTCCCCGCCCTGGCGGCCCGCACCGGCTTGGCGCGCTCCTCGGTCTACGAGTACTTCCGCTCGCGCGCCGATCTGGTCGAGCAGCTCTGCGAACTGGACTTCCCGCTCTGGGCGGCGGAGATCGAGGCCGGGATGGCCGGCTGCGACACCGCGGTCGGCCGGATCGAGGCCTACGTCCGCGGCCAGCTCGCGCTCGCGGGCGACCCCCGGCACCGGGCCGTCACCGCGATCTCGGCGCTGGAGCTCGACGAGGCCGCGCGCAGCCGGATCCGGGTCACGCACGCCGGGCTGGTCGGTCTGGTGGTGGACACCCTCGGCGAGTTGGGCCACCCGGAGCCGCGGCTGGCGGCGGCGCTGCTGCAGGGCGTGGTGGAGGCCGCGGTCAAGCGCTCGGAGGGCCGGTCCGCCGCAGAGCGCCAGGCCATCGCCGACACGGCCGTCGCCCTGTCGCTGCACGGTCTGGCCACGGCGCAGCCGGCACCCGGGGTCGATTCGGACCCTTCAGGCCCTTCAGACCCTCCGGCCTGCTCGGCGCCTGCTGATCCGGCTGCTCCCGCCGCCTGCTGAGTCCAGCCGGCCCGGTTCGCCTCCTGGCCGGCCTCCTCCAGGGGCAGCAGCCGCGCCCGCCCGGCGCCCAGCAGCGCGAGCGGATCGAGGTAGCGCTCCCCGCGCAGCAGCCCCCAGTGCAGGCAGCCGGTCGCGCAGTGCCCGGTGCCCGGGGCGAGCCGGCCGATCACCTGGCCGGCGCCGACCGCACCGCCGACGGGTACCTGACCTGCCACCGGCAGGTAGGTGGTGCGCAACGGCGGGCTGCCCGTACCGGGGTGCAGCACCGTGATCACCGGCCGCCCGGCGACCGTCCCGGAGAAGGCGACGGTGCCCGCGGCGGCCGCCCGGGCCTCGGCCCCGGGTGCGGCGTCCAGATCGACGCCCCGATGCCCGGCGGCCCAGACCGCCGGCGGCGCGGCGAAGCGGTGCAGGACCCCGGCGGGTCCGCCCACCGGCCAGGCCCGCCCGATGCCGCCGCCGGGCGGATCACCGCTACCCGGTCCGACCTCGCTGGCGGGTCCGACCTCGCTGCCGGGTGCGGCGGGGAGGCCGCGTGCCGTGCCGACGGCCACCGCGGAGGCGCGCGTGGCAAGCGCGGCCGCCCGTGCGCCGGCCGGTGGCGCGAGCCCGAACAGCACCAGCGCCGCAGCCAGACAGAGCGCGGCCAGCGCTGCCGCCCGCCGCCGGTCGGGCGCCGGTGGTGGGTGCCCCAGTGCGACGCAGAGCAGAAGAGGAGGAGTCATGCCCCAGAGGTTCCGCTCCGCCGCGGTGCTCCACCACGGCCTGTCGAAAACCTGTGGACAACCCCGGGGCTGTGCACAACCGTCTTCACCCGTCCGGCGCAGCCAGCAGCCTGCCAATAGCATCATCACCCCACCGGCCCGCCGCCGACCCGCCACAAGGCCTGCCGCCGGCCCGCCGCCAACCGCTGGCGCGCCGCCGCCACGAAGCCCCCACGGCACCCCCGCCGCGCCGCCGTTCCCGCGCCCCGGGCGCCCGCCCCGCGGCGCAGAGTCGCCGGTCACTCGGCGCTTCCCGTACACTTCACACGCGACCCGGCTTACCGGGTCGACTTCGCACGCCCCGCCACCGGTGGACGCACGGCCCAGTCGTCGCGCCAGTCGGTGCGAGTGCCGCTCGGTCCGCCGAGCCTGTCGCGGCCTTCCGCCGCCCAGGCCAGGTCGGCTCGGCACGTCGGGGCGTCAGGCGTGACGGTCACCTGACCGGCACGGACAAACCGAGCAGACCCGGTGGCCGCCGAGTGCCGTGATCACGGCAGCAACGCCACGCCGGGCGCAACACCTGAGGAGCACGGCCATGGCCGTCGTCACGATGCGGGAGCTGCTGGAGAGCGGCGTCCACTTCGGTCACCAGACCCGTCGTTGGAACCCGAAGATGAAGCGCTTCATCTTCACGGAGCGCAACGGCATCTACATCATCGACCTGCTGCAGTCGCTGAACTACATCGACCGCGCGTTCGAGTTCGTCAAGGAGACCGTTGCCCACGGCGGCAGCGTCCTCTTCGTCGGCACCAAGAAGCAGGCGCAGGAGGCCATCGCGGAGCAGGCCACCCGCGTGGGCATGCCCTACGTGAACCAGCGCTGGCTCGGCGGCATGCTGACCAACTTCCAGACCGTCTACAAGCGCCTTCAGCGGATGAAGGAGCTCAGCGAGATCGACTTCACGGACGTGGCCGGCTCCGGCCTCACCAAGAAGGAGCTCCTGGTCCTCGAGCGCGAGCACACCAAGCTCGAGAAGACCCTCGGCGGTATCCGCGACATGCAGCGCGTGCCCAGCGCTGTCTGGATCGTGGACACCAAGAAGGAGCACATCGCGGTCGGCGAGGCCCGCAAGCTCAACATCCCGGTCGTCGCGATCCTCGACACCAACTGTGACCCCGACGAGGTCGACTACAAGATCCCGGGCAACGACGACGCGATCCGCTCCGTCACGCTGCTGACCCGCGTGATCGCCGACGCCGTCGCCGAGGGTCTGAAGGCCCGCGCCGGTGTCGCCAAGGGCGACGTCAAGGCCGAGCCGGGTGCCGACCAGCCGCTGGCCGACTGGGAGCAGGACCTGCTGGCGACCGGTGAGACGAAGGCCGACGAGGCCCCCGCCGCCGCTGAGGCCGAGGTTGTCGCCGAGGCCCCCGCCGCCGAGGCCGAGGTCGTCGCCGAGGCTCCGGCCGCCGAGGCTCCGGCCGCCGAGGCCGAGCAGGCCTGACGTACCGAAGGGTGAGGGGCACTCGCCGGTACGTACCGGCGAGTGCCCCTCTCTCCACGTGCCGGGGCTGAACCATCAGCTCCGGTGCAACCACCCCGCAGACACGCGAGACGCGAGAAGAGATTCACCATGGCGAACATCTCCGCCGCGGACGTCAAGAAGCTCCGTGAGCTCACCGGCGCCGGCATGATGGACTGCAAGAAGGCGCTTGACGAGGCCGAGGGCAACGTCGACAAGGCCCTTGAGCTCATCCGTATCAAGGGCCTGAAGGGTGTTGCCAAGCGCGAGGGCCGCACGGCCGAGAACGGCGCCATCGTCGCCGTCATCGCCGACGACAACACCAGCGGTGTGATGGTCGAGCTCAAGTGCGAGACCGACTTCGTCGCCAAGGGCGAGAAGTTCGTCGCCGTCGCCGACGCCATCGCCGGCCACATCGCCAAGGTTGCGCCCGCCGACCTGGAGGCCGCCCTGGCTTCCGAGATCGAGGCCGGCAAGACCGTCCAGCAGTTCGTGGACGAGGCCAACGCGAACCTGGGCGAGAAGATCGTCCTGGACCGCTTCGCCCAGTTCGCGGACGGCTACGTCACCGTCTACCTGCACCGCACCTCTCCTGACCTCCCGCCGCAGGTCGGCGTCCTGGTCGAGCTCGACAAGGAGAACGCCGAGGTCGCCAAGGACATCGCGCAGCACATCGCCGCCTTCGCGCCGAAGTACCTCTCCCGCGAGCAGATCCCGGCCGAGGAGCTGGAGAACGAGCGCCGCGTCGCCGAGGCCACCGCTCGCGAGGAGGGCAAGCCCGAGGCTGCCCTGCCGAAGATCGTCGAGGGTCGCGTCACCGGCTTCGTCAAGGAGAACTCCGTCCTGGAGCAGGCCTTCGCGAAGGACAACAAGAAGACCGTCGCCAAGGTTCTCGAGGAGAACGGCGTCGCCCTCAAGCGCTTCGCCCGCTTCCGCGTCGGCGCCTGAGCCACGTTCAGCTGGTTCCCCGCCCGTTGAGGGCGGGAACCACAGGTTCCTGCCTAAGGTAGGAACCGCCGCCGCAGCTGCGAGTCAGTGAGTCGGCACCATGAACGACGAGGAGGCCATTGCCGTGCAGGACACCGTCTAGGTTTCCCGCGGCAGTGGCCTCCTCGCGTGTACGCGCAGGTCGGGGCCCCGCACACCCGGACCTGTGAAGCAGCAGGTTCAGAAGGAGAAGTCCATGCAGGAGACGCAGCAGACGCAGGAGACCCCCGGAACCGCACAGGGCGGCTCGCGTCGGCGGGTTCTGCTCAAGCTGTCCGGCGAGGCTTTCGCGGGCGGCGGCAGCCTCGGTGTCGACCCGGACGTGGTCCACGCGATCGCCCGCGAGATCGCCACCGTGGTCCGGCAGGGGACCGAGGTCGCCGTGGTCATCGGCGGTGGCAACTTCTTCCGCGGCGCCGAGCTCCAGGTGCGCGGCATGGACCGGGCCCGCTCCGACTACATGGGCATGCTCGGCACCGTGATGAACTGCCTGGCGCTGCAGGACTTCCTGATGAAGGAAGGCATCGAGACCCGGGTCCAGACCGCCATCACGATGGGCCAGGTCGCCGAGCCGTACCTGCCGCTGCGGGCCATCCGGCACCTGGAGAAGGGCCGCGTGGTGATCTTCGGCGCGGGTATGGGCATGCCGTACTTCTCCACCGACACCACCGCCGTGCAGCGCGCCCTGGAGATCCACGCCGAGGTGCTGCTGATGGGCAAGAACGGTGTCGACGGCGTCTACGACTCCGACCCCAAGACCAACCCGGACGCGGTGCGCTTCGACGCGCTGGAGTACTCCGAGGTGATCTCGCGCGACCTCAAGGTCGCGGACCTGACCGCGATCACCCTGTGCAAGGACAACAGCCTGCCGATCCTGGTCTTCGAGCTGCTCGCCGAGGGCAATATCGCCCGTGCGGTGAAGAGTGAGAAGATCGGCACACTCATCAGCCAGGATTCCGTCCGGGCCTGAGCACCAGTCAGCCGCACGCCCAGGGGGCGCGCGGAACATCAGTACGCCATGAGGCAACCGGACAGGGAGCAGACTGTGATCGATGAGATCCTCCTCGAGGCCGAGGAGAAGATGGAGAAGGCCGTCGCGGTCGCCAAGGACGACTTCGCCGCCATCCGCACCGGCCGGGCCCACCCGGCGATGTTCAACAAGATCGTCGCGATGTACTACGACGCGCCGACCCCGATCAACCAGCTCGCCTCGTTCGCCGTGCCCGAGCCGCGGATGGCGGTCATCACGCCGTTCGACAAGACCGCGCTGCGCAACATCGAGCAGGCGATCCGCGACTCCGACCTCGGTGTCAACCCGTCCAACGACGGCTCCGTCATCCGCGTGAACTTCCCGCAGCTGACCGAGGAGCGCCGCCGCGACTACATCAAGGTCGCCCGCGGCAAGGGCGAGGACGCGAAGGTCTCGATCCGGTCGATCCGCCGCAAGGCCAAGGACTCCCTCGACAAGCTCGTCAAGGACAAGGAGTCCGGCGAGGACGAGGTGCGCCGCGCCGAGAAGGAGCTCGACGACGTGACCGCGAAGTACGTCGCGGTGATCGACGAGCTGCTGAAGCACAAGGAAGCCGAGCTGCTCGAAGTCTGATGAACGACGCCCCGAACGCCCCAGGCTCTAGGGGCACAACCCCGCAGATCCCCGAGACGTCGCCGCCCGTGGCGACGGACCGGGGATCCCGACCCCCAGGGCAGGAGACACCGGTGGCCCAGCCCGAGCCGCAGCAGCCCCGCAAGCAGCGCGGTGGCCGCAACCTCCCGGCCGCGATAGGGGTGGGGGTCGGCCTCGGAGCGGTGATCATCGTTTCGCTCTTCGTGGTCAAGGTGCTCTTCCTGGTCGTGGTCGTGGCGGCGGCTTCGGTCGGCAGCTGGGAGCTGACCAGCCGGCTCGCCGAGCGCAAGGACATCCGGATCCCGCTGCCGCCGCTGCTGCTCGGCGGTCTCGCGATGCTGACCACCGGCTACTGGATCGGCCCGCAGGGCGCCGCCGCGGCGCTCGCGCTGACCGCGCTGGCGCTGATGATCTGGCGGATGAAAGAGCCGCCGGAGAACTACCTGCGGGACATAACCGCGGGGGTCTTCACCGCGTTCTACGTGCCGTTCCTGGCGACCTTCGTGGCGCTGATGCTCTCCGCGCACGACGGTCCGCAGCGGATCGTGCTCTTCCTGGTGGTCACCATCTGCAGCGACACCGGGGCCTACGCGGTCGGCTACAAGTTCGGCCGCAACAAGCTCGCGCCGACCATCAGCCCCGGCAAGACCCGGGAGGGCCTGGCCGGTGGGATCGGGCTGTCGATGCTGGCCGGCGCACTGCTGATGCAGTGGATCATCGATGACGGGCACTGGTGGCAGGGCCTGATCCTGGGCGGCTGCGCCGCGGTCATCGCGACGCTCGGCGACCTGGCCGAGTCGATGATCAAGCGCGACCTGGGCATCAAGGACATGGGCACGCTGCTGCCGGGCCACGGCGGGATCATGGACCGGCTCGACTCGCTGCTGCCGACCGCCCCGGTGGTCTGGCTCCTGCTGGCGGCCTTCGTCGGGAGCTGACCGAACGGTCGGCACGGGTCCCGGGAGTCATGGACGCCCGGGACCTTCGTCATGCCCGGGCCTGCGCCGTCGGCCCTTCGTCATACCGGGCTCCCAGGCCGGGCTGCTACGCCGGGCCCTTGGCCGTGCCGGCACCTTCTTCGTATCTGCGACACTGGATGAACCATGCCTGCACCCGGAGAACTCACCTTTGTCGCGCCGCGCGGCGCCAAGCCCCCGCGACACCTCGCCGATCTGAACCCCGCCGAGCGCAAGGAGGCCGTCGCCGAGCTGGGCGAGCAGCCGTTCCGCGCCAAGCAGCTGTCCAACCACTACTTCGGCCGGCTCTCGAACCAGCCCGCGGAGTGGACGGACATCCCGGCGGCCAGTCGCGACAAGCTGACCGAGCAGCTGCTGCCCGAGCTGATGTCCGTGGTGCGGCACGTCTCCTGTGACGACGACACCACCCGCAAGACGCTCTGGAAGCTCTTCGACGGCACGCTGGTCGAGTCCGTGCTGATGCGTTACCCGGACCGGGTCACGATGTGCATCAGCTCGCAGGCCGGCTGCGGCATGAACTGCCCGTTCTGCGCGACCGGCCAGGCGGGCCTGACCCGCAACCTGTCCACCGCGGAGATCGTCGAGCAGATCGCGGCCGGGATGCGCGCGCTCAAGGCCGGCGAGATCCCGGGCGGCGAGGCGCGGCTGAGCAACGTGGTCTTCATGGGCATGGGCGAGCCGCTGGCCAACTACAACCGGGTGCTGGCCTCGATCCGCCGCCTGACCGACCCCGCGCCGGACGGCTTCGGCCTGTCCCAGCGCGGCATCACGGTCTCCACCGTCGGCCTGGTGCCGGCCATGAACCGCCTCGCGGACGAGGGCCTGAGCTGCCGTCTGGCGCTCTCGCTGCACGCTCCCGACGACGAGCTGCGCGACGAGCTGGTCCCGGTGAACACCCGCTGGAAGGTCGCCGAGGTGCTGGACGCCGCGTGGAACTACGCGGAGAAGTCCGGCCGGCGGATCTCCATCGAGTACGCGCTGATCAAGGACATCAACGACCAGGCCTGGCGCGCCGACCTGCTCGGCCGCTTGATCAAGAACCACCGGGTGCACGTCAACCTGATCCCGCTGAACCCGACCCCGGGCTCGAAGTGGACGGCCTCCCGGCCCGAGGACGAGCGCGAGTTCGTCCGCCGGCTGGAGTCGCACGGTGTGCCGACCACGGTCCGCGACACCCGCGGCCAGGAGATCGACGGCGCCTGCGGTCAGCTCGCCGCCGCCGGCTGACGAAAGCACCACCGGCTGACGAAGGCACCGCCGGCCGCCGCGAACCTCAGGCGAGGATCGCGGCGGCCAGCGCGGCCGTCCAGCAGCCGATGACCAGCACGACGGTGCCGCCCACCGCCCAGCGGAGCAGGGCGGCACCGAAGAGCAGCCGCGGTGACGCACCGAGCTGCAGCAGCGTCCCGGTGACGGACCGTCGGGTCGCCCGGACCTCGGCCAACCGGGCGATCACCGCCGCCACCACGCAGCCGGTGATCAGCAGCGCCTCGGCGGCCGGCAGCGGCCCGGTGCCGTCGGCACCCGGAGCCACCCAGTGCCGCACCGAGGTCAGCACCACCGCGAGCGTGAAGGCCAGGACCGCGAGCGGCGCGCTCAGCCGACGGGCCGCGCCGGTCAGCCCGCGCCCGGCCAGCAGCCGGCGGGCGCTCGGCCGGCCGAGCGCCAGCAGCCGGCCGGCGAAGGCGAGCAGCGGCCCCGTCAGCAGTGCCAGGCCGACCGCTGCGGCCGCCCAGCCGCCGAGCAGCGTGGCGCTGGTCCGGCCGAGGTCGGCCGGCAGTCCGAGCGGCCGCGGGTCCTCGGCGGCGGCCGGGCGCAGCGCGTACAACTCGGTCAGCGTGCCGCCGACGGTCAGCAGCAGGGCCGTGACGGTGTGCACCAGCCCGAAGCGCCTGGACCGGATCGGGGCGTCGACGCCGGGCAGCGACTCCCGTACCGGCACCGCGACGGCGGCGGAGAAGCCGGCGGTCAGCGGCAGCAGGGCCAGCAGTGCGACCGGCGCGGCCGGCGGCAGCCGCACTCCCATGCCCAGCTCGGGAGCGAGCCCCGGGCCTGCGATGTTGTTGCGCAGCACCAAGAAGGCGAGCAGCGAGAGCAGGCCGCCCAGTGCGCAGGCCAGCGCGATCTCGCCGGCGATCAGCAGCCGGATCCGGGTCGGACCGGCGCCGGCGGCGGTCAGTCCGGCCATCCGCTCCGGCCGCTGGTCGGGCAGCGCCCGGGCGGCGACCGCCGCGAACCAGGCGACCGCGAGCAGCGGCGGCAGGCACCAGAGCAGCCGTTCGATGGCGCTCGCGCCGCCGGGCGGGTCGCTCAGTGCGCGGCCGAGCGCCCGCAGCAGGAAGGCGGCGACCACGGCGGCCGCGGTCGCGGTGAGCAGCCAGCGGCCCAGGTCGAGCACCCGGTAGCCCCTGACCAGGCGGAGATAGAACACCTGGGTTTTCCTTCACTCGTCCTGCGTGGCTCGGTCGGTGCGGCTGGGTCAGTGCGCGGTCGGGACCGGCGCCGGAGCCGGGCGGCGGACCGGACTGGCCGGCGCCGGGGTGCGTCCGTCGACCAGGGCGACCGTCCGGTCGGCGTACCGGGCGAGCTCGGGGTCGTGGGTGGCGAGCACCAGGGTGAGCTGGTGCGAGCGGGCGGCGCTGGTCAGTATCCGCAGCACCTGGTCCTGCGCCTCGCGGTGCAGCGGCGCGGTCGGGTCGTCTGCGAAGACCACCCGGGGCAGCGGCGCCAGCGCGCGGGCCACTGCGATCCGCTGGCGCTGGCTCTGGACCAGCTCGGCCGGCCGGCGCTTGGCGCAGTCGGTCACGTCCAGGCGCTCCAGCCAGTCGTCGGCCGCGCCGTACGCGGTTTTGTGGCCGGCGCCGGCCAGCAGCAGCGGCAGCGCGACGTTCTCCCGGGCGGTCAGTTCCGGGACCAGCTGCGGTTCGGAGCCGACGAAGCCGAACCGGTCGCGGCGCAGCCGTTCCCGGCCGGCCCGGCTCAGCGTGTGCACGGGGGAGCTGTTGAACCAGACCTCGCCGGAGTCCACCGGCAGCAGCGCGGAGAGGCAGCCGATCAGGGTGGACTTGCCGGAGCCGCGCGGCCCGGTGATGGCGAGCACCTCGCCCTCGCGGATGCCGATCGAGACGTCGCGCAGGGCCGGGGTGCCCTGGTGGGACTTGACGATCCCCCGGGCCCACAGCACGTCGTTGTCGGGCGGGGCCGCTGACATGGAGTTCCTCCGCCGGTCCTGGGAAGGTGGCTCTGCACGGATGCAGGGGGATGACAGTCGCCAGATTAGAACGACCCGGCCTGGTTGCGGTTGCGGCACACGGTACGTAGCCGGGTTAAACCCGGACGAATGATCAAAAGAACAGTACGAAAATGCGCCGAAGGGCGGTCCCGTCGGCCCTGAGGAGGAGGCCGAGCGGGACCGCCCTTCGGCGGAGGGTTGCTCTGAGCTCGGAGAACTCGGCGAGCTCGGAGAACTCGGGAAGTTCCGGAGCTCAGAGCGGGAGGTGGGTCAGAGAGCTCAGATCTTCGCCCACGCGTCGGTGAGGCTGACCCGCAGGATCTGCTCGATCTCGTCGAAGGTCGACTGGTCGGAGATCAGCGGCGGGGCCAGCTGGATGACCGGGTCGCCACGGTCGTCGGCGCGGCAGTACAGGCCGTTGTCGAAGAGCGCCTTCGACAGGAAGCCGTAGAGCACGCGCTCCACCTCGTCGTCGTTGAACGACTCCTTGGTGACCTTGTCCTTGACGAGCTCGATGCCGTAGAAGTACCCGTTGCCGCGCACGTCGCCGACGATCGGCAGGTCGCGCAGCTTGTCCAGGGTGCCCAGGAAGTTGGCCTCGTTGTCGAGGACCTTCTGGTTGAGGCCCTCGCGCTCGAAGATGTCGAGGTTGGCCAGCGCGACCGCCGAGGAGACCGGGTGGCCGCCGAAGGTGTAGCCGTGCAGGAAGGTGTTGTCACCCTTGTAGAACGGCTCGGCCAGGCGGTCCGAGATGATGGTGGCGCCGATCGGGGAGTAGCCCGAGGTCATGCCCTTGGCGCAGGTGATCATGTCGGGCTGGTAGCCGAACTTGTCGGCGCCGAACATGGTGCCCAGGCGGCCGAAGGCGCAGATGACCTCGTCCGAGACGAGCAGCACGTCGTGCCGGTCGCAGATCTCGCGCAGCCGCTGGAAGTACCCGGGCGGCGGCGGGAAGCAGCCACCGGCGTTCTGCACCGGCTCGACGAAGACGGCGGCGACGGTGTCGGCGCCCTCGTTGAGGATGGCCACCTCGATCTCGTCGGCGCACCAGCGGCCGTACGCCTCGGGGTCGACGGTGCCGTCGGGGCCCTGGAGGAACGCGGGGGCGCGGTAGATGTTGGTGTTCGGCGCCTTGTGGGTGCCCGGCACCAGCGGCTCGAACGGGGCCTTCAGCCCCGGCAGGCCGGTGATGGACAGGGCGCCCTGCGGGGTGCCGTGGTACGCGACGGCGCGCGAGATGACCTTGTACTTGGTCGGCTTGCCGGTCAGCTTGAAGTACTGCTTGGCGAGCTTCCAGGCGGTCTCGACGGCCTCGCCGCCACCGGTGGAGAAGAAGACCTTGTTCAGGTCGCCCGGCGCGTAGTTGGCCAGCCGCTCGGCCAGCTCGACGGCCTTCGGGTGGGCGTAGCTCCAGACCGGGAAGAAGGCGAGCTCCTTGGCCTGCTTGGCAGCGGCCTCGGCCAGCTCCTCGCGGCCGTGGCCGGCCTGCACCACGAACAGGCCGGCGAGGCCGTCGAGGTACTTCTTGCCGTTGGAGTCCCAGATGTAGGTGCCCTCACCCTTGACGATGGTGGGGACGGGGGACTTCTCGTACGACGACATGCGGGTGAAGTGCATCCACAGGTGGTCGTACGCGGTCTTCGAAAGGTCCTTCGGTGCCGGGTCGGCGCTCATCGGGTGCCCCAGGTGTAGGTCTGTTTCCGGAGCTTCAGGTAAACGAAGCTCTCGGTCCTCCGCACGCCGGGAAGCGCACGGATTCGCTTGTTGATCATTTCCAGCAGGTGCTCGTCGTCCTCGCACACCAGCTCGGCCAGCAGGTCGAACGAGCCCGCGGTGCAGACCACGTAGTCGACCTCGTCCATGGCGGCCAGCGCGTCGGCGATCGGCTCGATGTCACCTTCGGCCGTGATGCCGACCATCGCCTGTCGGGTGAACCCGACGGTGAGCGGGTCGGTGACGGCGACGATCTGCATCACGCCCTGATCGAGCAGCTTCTGGACCCGCTGCCGGACGGCGGCCTCGGAGAGGCCGACGGCCTTGCCGATGGTCGCGTACGCGCGGCGGCCGTCCTCCTGCAGCTGCTCGATGATCGCCTTGGAGACGGAGTCGAGGGGAACGCTGCTGTTCCGGTCGCGGTTGGCCACGCGGCCACTGTGCCCGATCGGACGACTGTTCGCAAGTGTCAGGGCTGCTGATTTCGTCGCGATGATCGGAATTCGGTACGGATTTCATTGCATCCAGTGCAGGGCTCTGCCGATACCGGCAAGAATGCGGCTACTCTGACGAGGTCACGCGCGCGCGTCCCCCCGGGGCGTACGCTCCCCACCAGTGGACCGTCTCGGGCCCCACCCGGCCACCCGGCGTCACCCGACGCCCGGCCGGACCACCCACCCGGACCACTCGCACAGCCCCATGACGGATCGGCCGCCCCCGCGCCGACCGCTACCCGAGGAGAGAGTCGTGAGCGACCTTCGTACGCTGCGCAACTACATCAACGGCGAGTTCGTCGATGCGGCGGACGGCCGCACGCTGGAGGTCGTCGACCCGACCACCGGGCAGGCTTACGCGACCTCCCCGCTCTCCGGTGCGGCCGATGTCGACGCCGCCATGGCCGCTGCCGCCGCCGCCTTCGAGACCTGGCGCGACGCGACCCCGTCCACCCGGCAGAAGCTGCTGCTGAAGATCGCCGACGCCGTCGAGGCGCGGGCCGACGACCTGGTCGAGGCCGAGTGTCGCAACACCGGCAAGCCGCGCGGGCTGACCAAGTCGGAGGAGATCGGCCCGATGGCCGACCAGATCCGCTTCTTCGCCGGTGCCGCCCGCCTGCTGGAGGGCAAGGCCGCCGGTGAGTACATGGACGGGATGACCTCGATCATCCGCCGCGAGCCGGTCGGCGTCTGCGCCCAGGTCGCGCCCTGGAACTACCCGATGATGATGGCCGTCTGGAAGTTCGCCCCGGCGATCGCGGCCGGCAACGCCGTGGTGCTCAAGCCCTCCGACACCACGCCCGCCTCCACCGTGCTGCTCGCCGAGATCATCGGCGGCATCCTCGCGGAGCTGGAGCTGCCGGCCGGCATCCTCAACGTGATCTGCGGCGACCGCGAGACCGGCCGCCTGATGGTCGAGCACCGGACCCCGGCGATGGCCTCGATCACCGGTTCGGTCCGCGCCGGCATCCAGGTGGCCGGCAGCGCCGCCAAGGACGTCAAGCGGGTGCACCTGGAGCTCGGCGGCAAGGCGCCGGTCGTGGTCTTCGAGGACGCCGACATCGCCGAGGCGGTCGAGGGCATCTCGGTGGCCGGCTTCTTCAACGCCGGTCAGGACTGCACCGCCGCCACCCGCGTGCTGGTGCACGAGTCGATCCACGACGCCTTCGTCACCGCGCTGGCCAAGGCCGCCGCCGAGACCAAGACGGGCGGGGTAGACGACGAGGACGTGCTCTACGGCCCGCTGAACAACGCCAACCAGCTCGCCCAGGTGACCGGCTTCATCGAGCGGCTGCCCGCGCACGCGAAGGTCGAGACCGGTGGCCACCGGGTCGGCGAGATCGGCTACTTCTACGCCCCGACCGTGGTCTCCGGCCTGAAGCAGGACGACGAGATCATCCAGAACGAGGTCTTCGGCCCGGTCATCACCGTGCAGAAGTTCACCGACGAGGACCAGGCCGTCGGCTACGCCAACGGTGTGGAGTTCGCGCTGGCCTCGTCCGTCTGGACCAAGGACCACGCCCGTGCGATGCGGATGTCCCGCCGCCTCGACTTCGGCTGCGTCTGGATCAACACGCACATCCCGCTGGTCGCCGAGATGCCGCACGGCGGCTTCAAGAAGTCGGGCTACGGCAAGGACCTCTCCTCCTACGGCTTCGAGGACTACACCCGGATCAAGCACGTCATGACCGCGATCTGATCCGTTGTGGATCCTGAGCTGTAGGTCTGATCCGTGGATCTGATCTGTTGAATCGCACGAGCGGGCCCGGGTGCACCCCGGGTCCGCTCGTGGCTTTCCACCCTGTCGGCCCGGACGGTGACCGCCTGACAAGATGCCGCTCCACGGCGCCGGGCGTCTTGCCTACGCTGGCGGACATGAGCATCCCCACTGCCGATCCCGCCGCCGGGCAGGCCGTCAAGGCCGCCGACCGCGCGCACGTCTTCCACTCGTGGTCCGCCCAGGCCCTGATCGACCCCCTCGCGGTGGCCGGCGCCGAGGGCTCGTACTTCTGGGACTACGAGGGCAACCGCTTCCTCGACTTCTCCTCCCAGCTGGTGAACACCAACATCGGCCACCAGCACCCCAAGGTGGTCGCCGCGATCCAGGAGCAGGCCGGCAAGCTCTGCACGCTCGCGCCCGGCTTCGCGGTCGAGGCGCGCAGCGAGGCGGCCCGGCTGATCGCCGAGCGCACCCCCGGCGACCTGGACAAGATCTTCTTCACCAACGGCGGCGCCGAGGCCGTCGAGAACGCCGTCCGGATGGCGCGGCTGCACACCGGCCGGCAGAAGGTCATGGCCGCCTACCGCTCGTACCACGGCGCCACCGCCAACGCGATCGCGCTCACCGGCGACCCGCGCCGCTGGGCCAACGAGACCGGCACCTCCGGCGTGGTGCACTTCTGGGGGCCGCACCTGTACCGCTCCGCCTTCCACGCGGAGAACGAGGCGCAGGAGTGCGAGCGCGCGCTCGCCCACCTGGAGCAGACGATCGCGTTCGAGGGCCCGCAGACCGTCGCGGCGATCATCCTGGAGACCGTGGTCGGCACCGCCGGCATCCTGGTGCCGCCGGCCGGTTACCTGGCCGGCGTCCGGGAGATCTGCGACCGCTACGGCATCGTCTTCATCCTGGACGAGGTGATGGCCGGCTTCGGCCGCACCGGCGAGTGGTTCGCCGCCGACCACTGGGGCGTCGTCCCCGACCTGCTCACCTTCGCCAAGGGCGTCAACTCCGGCTACGTCCCGCTGGGCGGCGTCGCGATCAACGCGGAGATCGCCGCGACCTTCGCCGAGCGGCCGTTCCCCGGCGGCCTCACCTACTCGGGCCACCCGCTGGCCTGCGCCTCGGCCGTCGCGACCATCAACGCGATGGCCGACGAGGGCATCGTGGCGAACGCCAAGCTGATCGGCGACACCGTGCTCGGCCCCGGGCTGCGCGAACTGGCCGAGCGGCACCCGTCGATCGGCGAGGTGCGCGGGCTCGGCGTCTTCTGGGCGCTGGACCTGGTCCGCGACCGGGAGACCCGCGAGCCGCTGGTCCCGTACAACGCGGCCGGCGCGGCGAACGCGCCGATGGCCGAGCTGGCGGCGGCCTGCAAGAAGCGCGGGCTCTGGCCGTTCACCAACATGAACCGGTTCCACGTGGTGCCGCCGTGCACCGTGACGCCGGAGGAGGCGCGGGCCGGCCTCGCCGTGCTGGACGAGGCGCTCACCGTGGTGGACGCGCACGTCGGCTGATGCGATGAACTGACTGCATGCCGGTCCGGGTCGGCCCAGGTCGGCCCGGGCCGACCTGCTCAGCGCCGGACGGCGTCCAGCGCGAGCAGCGCGACGTGCAGCGAGAGGCAGGACTCCACCTGGTCCAGATCGACCGCCAGGATCCGCTCCACCTTGTGCAGCCGGTCGTAGAAGCTCGGCCGCGACAGATGCGCAGCGTCTGCCGCGGCCGACTTGTTCCGTCCCTGCTCCAGATAGACCCGCAGCAGCTGCACCAACTGCGAGCCGTGCTCGGCGTCATGAGCCAGCAGCGGGCCCAACTCGCGCTCCACGTAGGTCTGCAGCCGGGCGTCGTCGCGCAGCAGGTGCAGCAGGCCGCGCAGGCGCACGTCCGGCAGCCGGTAGTACGAGGCGGCCCGCGCGCCGGGCGCGTCGTGCAGCGCGGCGTCCGCCACCTGGGTGGCCTCCATCAGCGTGCGCCGGGCGTCGCGCACCGAGCCGACCGACGAGCCGACGGCGATGACCGGCGCGCTCGGCTCCCTGCTGTCCGCCACCAGCCGCCGCAGCGCGGCCGCGAAGGCGTCCAGTGCGGCGTGCTCCTCCTGCTGCGAGCCGAGCGCGATCAGCAGACCGACGCCCTCGTCGTCCAGGGCGCCGACCAGCGCGGCGAGCCGGCAGCTGCGAGCCGCGGTGGCCGCCAGCTCGGTGAAGTCGCGCAGCCGGGCCTGGGCCTCCAGTGCGGCCGGCAGTGCCCCGCCGCGCCGGCGCAGCACCACACCGACCAGTCGGCGGCTCTCCAGCGGCACCCCCAGCGCCTGGGCGCGCAGCGCGACCTCGCTGACCGTCAGCGCATGGGTCAGGATGCCGGCGAGCAGCGTGCGGTGGGTCTGCCGCTCCAGGCTCTCCCGGTCGCGCACCAGCAGCCGGTTGAGCGCCAGCGTGGCCGCGCCGCGCTCCAGCAGCATCGCGCAGGGGTGCGCCTCCTCGTCCGGCAGCTCGCCCGGCTCGTTCACCAGCACCAGGCGCCCCCAGTCCTCGCCACGTGCCCCGACCGTCGTCACCAGCCAGCCGCTGCGCGGGTCGTATCCGGTACGGCCGGCCGAGCGGACCGCGCGCGAGCGGCGCTCCCAGTGCTCCAGCAGCTCGTCCTCGGTCCGGCCGGCCGGGTCGTGCGCGAGCACCTGGTGGCTCAGGTTCTCCAGGACCACCGGCGCGCCCGCCATCCGGGCGATCTGGCGCAGCACCTCGGCCGGCTCGGCGCCCTCCACCGCGAGCTCGTTGAAGACCTGGTGCACCACCTCGGACGCGCGCAGCTGCTCCAGCTGGGCGTTGACCACCAGCGCGTGCACCGCCTCGGTGACCGCGACGAAGCGCACCTCGCGGCGCAGCACGATCAGCGGCAGCCCACGCTGCTCGGCGGCGTGCACCAGGGCCCGCGGCAGCGTGTCGAAGTAGCGGCGGCCGAACTCCACGACCAGGCCGGCCACCCCGACCTCGGCCAGCTCGCGCACGTAGCGGGCCAGCCCCTCGCGGTCCTCGGGCAGCGCGATGCCGGTGGTCAGCACCAGCTCGCCGCCCCGCAGCATGCCGGCCACGTCCGGCAGCTCGCTGACGTGCACCCAGCGCACCGGACGCTCCAACCGCCCGGCCCCGGCCACTACCTGCGGCAGGCCGCGGCGCATCACTTCGAGGTCGAGCACGCGGGCGACGGTCGGCAGCACGGAGGGCCTCCTGGGCGGGTCAGCTGGGAGAACGTGGAACGGGGGAGCAAGGTGTCAGGTGAATCTCGCATCCCGCGAACGATCTGTCACCCGGTCCCAGCCCTGTCACCTTGTAAGGCTCTTCCCGGCTCGGCTGTCGGAGTGACCCTTGTCCGGCTCGTCGGGCAGCGGGCATCGTCGGCGGTTCCGAGCGGGTGGAATGGCCTTATGGAGGAGAACCGACCCATGGAACCCAGCGACTTGAGCAGTTTCGCCGACGGTGCCCAGTACATCGGCGGCCGGCTGCACGTCGGGACGGGCCTCGAGCCGTTCAGCGTGGTCAATCCCGCCGACGGCAGCACCGTCCAGCAGGTCCGGCTCGCCTCCACCGAGGACGTCGACGCGGCGGTCGCGGCCGCGACCGCCGCGCTGCCCGAGTGGTCGCGCGCCACGCCCGGCACCCGCTCCGAGGCACTGTTGCGGCTCAGCGCGATCCTGGCCGACCGGGCCGAGGAGTTCGCGCACGTGGAGACCGCGCAGACCGGCAAACCGATCAAGCTGTCCACCGAGTTCGACGTCCCCGGCACGATCGACAACGCCGCGTTCTTCGCCGGCGCCGCGCGCCACCTGGAGGGCAAGGCGGCCGGCGAGTACTCGGCCGACCACACGTCCTACGTCCGGCGCGAGGCGATCGGCGTGGTCGGCTCGATCTCGCCGTGGAACTACCCGCTGCAGATGGCCGCCTGGAAGATCCTGCCGGCCGTCGCCGCGGGCAACACCGTGGTGCTCAAGCCAGCCGAGCTCACGCCGCTGACCTCGCTGATGTTCGCCCGGGCCTGCACCGAGGCCGGTATCCCCGACGGCGTGGTCAACGTGGTGGTCGGTGCGGGGGCGACCGCCGGGGAGCGGCTGGTCAGCCACCCCGGCGTCGCGATGGTCTCGTTCACCGGCTCGACCGTGGTGGGAAAGCGGGTCGCGCGGCTGGCCGCCGAGACCGTCAAGCGGACCCACCTCGAACTCGGTGGCAAGGCGCCGTTCGTGGTCTTCGACGACGCGGACCTGGACGCCGCGGTGCACGGGGCGGTGGCCGCCTCGCTGATCAACAGCGGGCAGGACTGCACCGCGGCGACCCGCGCCTACGTGCAGCGCCCGCTCTACCAGGCCTTCGTGGCCGGTGTCGCCGAGCTCTACAACGGCGTCCGGCTCGGTGACCCGCGCAACCCGCAGACCGACCTCGGCCCGCTCGTCTCGCACGCCCAGCGCGACCGGGTGGCGGGCTTCGTCGAGCGCGCCCGCGGCTACGGCGCCACGATCGTCGCCGGCGGCGGCGCCCCGACCGTCGGTCACGACGGCACCGATCTGCGGCCCGGCGCGTACTACCGGCCCACCTTGATCACCGACGCCGCGCAGGACAGCGAGGTGGTGCAGGGCGAGATCTTCGGGCCGGTGCTCGTCGTGCTGCCGTTCGACAGCGACGACGAAGGGCTGCGGCTGGCCAACGACACGCCGTACGGACTGGCGGCCTCGGCGTGGACCGGGGGCGTGCACCGATCGCTGCGCGCCACCCGGGAGCTGGCGGCCGGGTGTGTCTGGGTCAACGACCACATCCCGATCATCAGCGAGATGCCGCACGGCGGATACAAGTCCTCCGGCTACGGCAAGGACATGTCGCAGTACTCGCTGGACGAGTACACCCAGGTCAAGCACGTCATGCTGGACACCACGGCGGTGGCCCGCAAGGACTGGCACCGCACCGTCTTCGGCGACCGGGGCTGAACCGGCCCGACACTGCTCGACACTTCACTCGACCACTTCTCGACCGAGTCGTGTAAGAATCCGCCCCCGCCGCGCTCTCCCTGACGACAGCCGAGCAGAGCGAGGGGCGGGGCCATGGACAGTACGGAACCAAGCGACGCGGTGGCCTGGCTGGCCGCCGCCGCATCCGATCCCGCGGCCTGCCGGCGGGTGTGGCGGCACAGCCCCCGGGCACTGGCGCTGCTGCAGGCCGGACGGCTCTGGGACGTGCTGGTCGTCCCGGGGCGGCTCGGCCTGCCGGCGCTGCGCCTGCTCACGGGCGCGCCGCCGACGGGCGGGCGGGGCAGGTTGCCCCGGTGCGGACCGGCGTTACTGGACCTCGGCGAGAACTCCGTCGGGTTCCTGGTGCCGATCGGGACCGCCGCCCGGTGGGTCGGTACCGGCGTGCGTGGTCTCGGGGAGGGCGCCGGGCTGATGGTTCCGCACCCGGCGGTGCGCGGTGGCCGCCTGCACTGGCTGCTGCCGCCGGACGGCTCGGGCCGGCTGACCGACCCGGTCTTCCTGGAGCTGGCGCTGCACGAGGCGGCCGGTGGGCTCGGCGGGCCGAGGGAGCACGACTGAGGGCGCTGAGGCGCATGCGGCCTGGCGGGGGACGGCACCCGGTACGGGGTGTAAGGCCGAACGGGCTATCCCCGTCAGTGTGCTCGTTGAGCAGCCGTGGCGTGGCGACCAGACTGGACGGCGAGCCCGTGATTTGGAGGCAGACCACCGTGAGCACGCCCACTGAACGCCAGAGCAGCACGGAGAAGCACGTCGTCCATTGGATCGACGGTGCGCCCGTACCCACCGCGGGCGTCGCGCCGCGCCGCGGGGACATCTACGACCCGGCCACCGGCCGGGTGTCCGGCCACGTCGACTTCGCCGAGATCACCGAGGTCGACCAGGCGGTCGCCGCCGCCTCCGCCGCCTTCGCCGAGTGGCGGCACGCCTCGATCGCCAAGCGCACGGCCGTGCTCTTCAACTTCCGGGAGCTGTTCAACGCCCGCAAGGACGAGCTGGCCGCGCTGATCGTCTCCGAGCACGGCAAGGTGCACTCGGACGCACTGGGCGAGCTGGCCCGCGGCCAGGAGGTGATCGAGTACGCGTGCGGCATCCCGCAGCTGATCAAGGGCGGGTTCACCGAGCAGGCCTCCACCGGGATCGACGTCTACTCGATCCGCCAGCCGCTCGGCCCGGTCGCGATCATCTCGCCGTTCAACTTCCCGGCCATGGTCCCGATGTGGTTCTTCCCCATCGCGATCGCGGCCGGCAACACCGTCGTCCTCAAGCCCTCGGAGAAGGACCCGTCGGCGGCCAACTTCATGGCGCAGCTGTGGAAGGAGGCCGGGCTGCCGGACGGTGTCTTCAACGTCGTGCACGGTGACAAGGTGGCGGTCGACCGGCTGCTGGAGCACCCGGACGTGAAGTCCGTCAGCTTCGTCGGCTCCACCCCGATCGCGCGCTACGTCTACGAGACCGGCACCCGGTACGGCAAGCGGGTGCAGGCGCTCGGTGGCGCCAAGAACCACATGCTGGTGCTCCCCGACGCCGACCTGGACCTGAGCGCGGACGCCGCGATCAACGCCGGCTTCGGCGCGGCCGGCGAGCGCTGCATGGCCGTCTCGGTGCTGGTGGCGGTGGACCCGATCGGCGACGAGCTGGTCGAGAAGATCAAGCAGCGGATGGCCCTGCTGAAGGTCGGCCCCGGCTGCAACGGGGACTCCGAGATGGGCCCGCTGGTGACCGGCCAGCACCGGGACAAGGTCACCTCCTACGTGGAGTCCGGCCTGGCCGACGGCGCGGAGCTGGCGGTGGACGGCCGAAAGCACGCGATCGCGGCGGAGGACGTCAACGGCGACGCGACGGCCGACGGCTTCTGGCTCGGCCCGACGCTCTTCGACCACGTGAAGCCCGGCATGTCCGTCTACAACGACGAGATCTTCGGGCCGGTGCTGTCGGTGGTCCGGGTCGCCTCCTACGCGGAGGGGGTGGCGCTGATCAACGCCAACCCGTACGGCAACGGGACGGCCATCTTCACCAATGACGGTGGTGCGGCGCGGCGCTTCCAGCACGAGGTGGAGGTCGGCATGGTCGGCATCAACGTGCCGATCCCGGTGCCGGTCGCCTACTACTCCTTCGGCGGCTGGAAGGCCTCGCTCTTCGGCGACACGCACGCGTACGGGCCGGACGGCGTTCAGTTCTTCACCCGGGGCAAGGCGGTCACCCAGCGCTGGCTCGACCCCTCGCACGGCGGGATCAACCTCGGGTTCCCGACCAACAGCTGAGTCGGCCCGCTGCCCGCTGCCCACTGGCTGCAACCCGCAGTCGAACGTCGTCGGCCGGCCCGCCCCCTGGAGGGGCTGGGCCGGCCGACGACGTTTGCATCTGCGGTGCGGGCAGCGTAGTGTTCCCTAGTCGCTCGGCTGGGAGCACCGGACACGCATCTGCGCGGACGGTCCCGGGGCGGCCACTCTCCCGAAACACCTCTCTCAGTACATCTGTGCTGGTCTATTCGCGCTGTTCCTTTATGGCTGCGCGCGGCCGGCCTGTTTTGTGCTGTGCCGGTATTTCGGTTGCGTGCGCGGACTTCGGTCGGATTCGCTTTTCGGAGCGGAGTTCAGCTAAAGTTCAACACGTCGGACAGGCCGTCAGGTCGGTTACGGCGAAGGCCACTTGAGGCCGAAACGGTGCGGAAGACCTGCTAAGGTCGGAAACACCGAGAGGGAGTCGGAAAAGCCACAACGGCGGATCTGATAAGCTCTACGAAGTAAGAACGAAGGGCCCGGAGGGACTGCGAGAGCAGCTCGAAGGAAGTCTCCGTT
>NZ_JBWXUE010000029.1:0-97330 GCF_057158765.1 Kitasatospora sp. NEAU-69 | reverse complement strand
CCGGAATTCCAGGTGGATGGCCGTCTGACCTGTGGTGTTCCTGATCGCTTCCTTATCGAAGGAGACCCCTCCGTCCGGTTTGCTGGTGTTTGCGAAGCATCAGCGAACCGGTCGGAGAGGTCCTGTGACGAAGTCTGACAGAGAGATCATGGAAATCCTTGAGGCGTACGACCTGACCGGGACGGTCTGGTCGGCGGCGAGCTTGGCGGGGCACGACCCGAAGACGGTCAAGCGGTATGTCGAGGCCCGCGACGGCGGGCGCAATCCTTATGAGCGAGAGCCGCGGCCGAAGATGATCGACGCGTTCCTGGAGAAGGTCGAGGAGTGGGTCGAGCAGTCGAAGGCGACGATCCGCGCCGATGTGGTCCACGAGAAGCTCGTGAAGATGGGCTACCGGGGAAGTGCGCGCTCGACGAGGCGGGCGGTGAACGCGGCGAAGACCGCGTGGAAGACGGGCAAGCGCCGGACGTACCGACCCTGGATTCCCGAGCCGGGCCGGTGGCTGCAGTTCGACTGGGGCGAGGGGCCGCGGATCGGCGGCCGGCGGACCTGGCTGTTCTGCGCGTGGCTGTCCTGGTCGCGGTTCCGGGTCGTGATCCCGGTCTGGGACTGCACGTTGGGCACGCTGGTGGCCTGCCTGGACACCGCGTTGCGGCGGATTGGCGGGGCGCCGACGTATGTACTGACGGACAACGCGAAGACGGTCACCGTCGAGCACATCGCCGGGATCCCGGTACGTCATCCACAGATGGTCGCCGCGGGTCGGCATTACGGCTGCCAGGTGGTCAGTTGCGTGCCCTACGACCCCGAGTCGAAGGGCGGCGCGGAGGCCACGGTCCGTATCGCGAAGGCCGACCTGGTGCCCACGGATGCGAACCTGTTGCCCGCCTACGACTCCTTCGCCGAGCTCACCGATGCCTGCCGCACCTGGTGCGAGCAGGTGAACTCCCGTCGTCACCGGGCGACCGGGCAGATACCCGCGAGCCGCCTGGACGTGGAGCGCACCACCCTGCACGTCCTGCCCATCGAGCCGCTCGCGCTCGCGCTGGGCGAGGAGAGGCTGGTCGGCTCGGACCGCACGATCAGCTTCAACTCGGTGCGCTACTCGACCCCGCCGGGCTATACCGGCGCGAGGGTGTGGTGCCGGGTCGTCGGCGAGGAACTCTCCATCACCGCCCGCACCGAATCCGGGGACCTGTCGGAGATCTGGCGCCACCAGCTGTCCACCCCGGGTGTTCCGCAGATCATCGACGCGCACTATCCCGACCACCCGGACGGCCGCAGCGTTCACCAGCCGCGGCTGCGGCCGCGCTCGGAGGCGGAGATCGCGTTCGTGGGCATCGGGCCCGGGGCCGGGCGCTGGCTCAAGGAGGCCGGACCCGCCGGCGCGATCCGCATCCGCGCCAAGATGGCCCGCGCGGTCGAGCTGGCCACTGTCCTGGGCAACGACAAAGTCGACCAGGCCCTCGGTCTGGCGGCCACGGCCGGGCGCTTCGCCGACGACGACCTGCTCTCGATCCTGGGACACATCGCGGACAGCAAGCCCGCCGGCGAGGTCGTGCGCGCGGACGAGGCCCACTCCGTCCAGAACGGAACCATCGGCTGGCAGGCCCTGGGCCGCTGAGCCAACACGCCGCCCACCACAGCATTCTGACTGCACGTCACCCAAGAGAACGGCACCCCCATGAGCTTTCCCAGCCCGCCCGCCATCCCCGAGGAACTCGACAAACTCATGCGCCGCATGCGCCTGCCCTACATGCGCAAAGCGGCCCCGGACGTCCTGGCCACCGCCCGAGCCCAGCGTTGGGACCCCGCCGAGGTCCTGCGGCTGCTGATAGCCGAGGAGGTCACCGGCCGCGACGCGGCCACCCGGCGCCTTCGCCGCCACTCGGCGAACTTCCCCACCGGCAAAACCCTGGGCTCCTGGCGGGCCGAGGACTCCACCATCCCCGAACCCACCCAGAACTCCCTGATCACCCTGGAGTGGATCGGCCGCGCCGAGAATTTGGTGATCGCCGGCCCGTCGGGGACGGGCAAGAGCCACTTCACCGAGGGCCTGGCCCAGGCCGCGATCGAGAAGGACCTGCGGGTGTCCTGGTTCACCCTGGAGACGCTGAGCGCCGCGATCGGGAAGTCGAAGGTCGACGGGTCCACCGCCCGGACCGTCGCCCGGATCTGCCGCGCGGACCTCATCGTCATCGACGACATCGGCCTGCTGCCGGTCGGCGAGGACGCCGCCGAGGCGTTCTACCGGATCATCGACGCTGCCTACGAACGCCGGTCCATCGCGGTGACCAGCAACATTCACCCCTCAGGCTTCGACACGATCATGCCCAAGACTCTCGCCGGCGCCAGCACCGACCGCCTCATGCACCACGCTCACCTCGTGACCACCACTGGCGACTCACACCGCCTCGCCGAGGCCCTCGCCGGGAAGGGAGTGGTCCCCTTGAACTGACCCCCACCCCAGGAACACCACTGGCCACCCACCTGGGCATCTGATGGCCACCAGCCTGGACACCCAACGGCCACCCACCTGGGCATCTCAATGGCCGTTGACAGCAGGTGCAGGTGTCGCGGCAGCGCCGAGTAGATCCGGAGATCGACTATCAAGGCTGCGATCTGCGCGAATGATTTATCGGCACCCGCAAGGTTGAAATGGAGGTATTGGTGACGGGTGCGGCTTGGGTAGTCAGGGTCGGCGTATGTGCGACGGCCCGCCAGATTGAACTGGCGGGCCGCCACAAATTCTCTTATGAATCAGCTGTGAATGCCTATTCCTTGGGTGGGAAAGCATCCAGGAGCGGTACGCCGTGCTCCAACATCTCCGTTACGGTCGCTTGCCATGCCTCGTTGTCTTCGATGAGGAGGAACATGCGAGTGATGCGGTTGAAGATCGAGGGGATGCTGCCAGTCTTGGACTTGTAGAGAATCCAGCCGGGCTCTGATCCATCCCACAGGTATGAATTCGGGTTCGTGATCACGTTACTGAAACCATCGCATTCCATCCTTGTCAAATGAAGTCACTTTCCCTCCGTGGCCCACGGGGATGATCTTCGATGTTCGCATCGGAGATCCCGCATCTTCGAATGACTGGAGCAGTGCCCGATCGGCATCGCTCGGACTTTTAGCGCCACGCGGATGCGTGTGGTACAGAAGAATATTGTCCGCTTCCACGGGAACCTTACACGCACCGATGTCACCGGAGTAGAGGTAGTACGTTCCGCCAGCACCATTCGGACCAGGTCCGAGCTTGTAGATTACCGCGAACTCCACATTGTGCTTGATGGTCAGGTTCTCCAGCTCCTGCACAGTCGGCCGTTCGGTGAGCTCGAAGCCCGTCGATCCGGGCAGGCCCTCACCTTCGCGAGCGCCATAGAGCAGCCGACCAACTGGCCCGATCTCGCGGGCAACACCGACCTCGGCGCCGAGCTCGCCGGCTGTGACCTCCTTGGTCATCCAACTGTCGAGGCCGCCCAGACCCGCAAGGGCGACCTGCCCAGCGAGGTCGTCCGCGTGCTTCTCGACCTGGTCGGCGACGTTGTCGCAGCCGAATTCGCGGAGCTTGGCGGCAGCGACGTAGTACGCGTAGGCAGGGCGGACAGGGAAGTACTTGTCTACGAATCCGCTAGCGCCGTCGCCCCGACCTGTGAAGGCGTCGAAGAGGTCGCCGACGAATTCGAAGGGGAGCTTGACGCCCTTGACCAGGCCGCTGCCGATCGCCTGCGCCGGGGTCATGTTCGACGGGCTGTCGTCCTCCGGGGCCATGCCGCTCGGGTCGGTGTAGAGCGTCGGGGCGTCGGCTGCGTAGGCGTATGCCGATCCGGATGGAGCGGAGGCGGCTGTGGCCAGCGGGTCGCGGCCGGTGAAGCGGCCGGTGGACGGGTCGTAGTCGCGGGCCCTGTTGTCCTGCTTGCCAGTCAGGCTGGGGTCGTTGTACTGGCCTGCGAATCCGAACGGGCTGGTCGGTCCGTTGCTTGTGACGGCTGTGGTGGTTTGCTGGCCGAAGGCGTCGTAGGTCATCCGGCTCTGCTGGACGCCGTTGGCGTCGGTCAGGTCGGTGATCGAGCCGAGCCAGTCGTGATGGTCGTAGAAGGTGGCGCCGCTTGTGCGTTGGGACTGCGGCAGGCCGAGCGGGTCGTAACCGTAGTCCCCGGTCACAGTCCCGGTGGCGTTGGCTTCCGTGGCGAGCTGGGGGAGGCGGTTGTTGATGTCCCAGGTGGCGGTGCGTACGGGGGTGCCGCCGGAGCTGGTGGTGACGCGGTTTCCTTGGGCGTCGTTGGTGAAGGTGTAGCTGACGCCTGCTTGGGCGGCGGCGATGGGGTGGTTGTTGAAGTCGTAGGTGATGCTGTTGGCGTTGGAGCCGTTGCCGGTGGCGTTGCCGTCTGCGTCGTAGGTGTAGTTCTGGCGGATCAGACCGGTGGCGACGAGTGTCAGTTCGTCGGCCTGGTCGTAGGTGTAGTTGGTGCTCTGGCTGCCGCGCACCAGGGTTTTGCGGTTGCCGACCGCATCGTAGGTGTAGTTGGTGGTCGCCGTGCCCACCGTCTGCGAGGTGAGGCGGCCGGCCGGATCGTAGCCGTAGGTCTGCTGAGGCGAGGTGACGCCGAGGCGGTTGGCGTTGACGATGGTGGGCTGGCCGTCGGGGTCGCGAGTCAGTTGCCAGGAGTCGAGCGTGGTGGCGCCCTTGGTGCTGGCGATCAGGCTGAGCCTGCCGACGGGGTCGTAGGCGCGACTCTCGGTGTAGCCGTTGCTGCCGGGCAGCGTGGAGGTGGTCAAGTTGCCGGCAGCGTCGTAGTCGTAGGTGGTGGTTGCGCTGTCCGCTGTCTGCTGGATCTCGTGGCCGGCGGAGTCGTAGGTGTAGGTGAAGTTCTCACCGTCGGGGTACTGACGGGTGGCGAGGTTGCCGTCGGCGTCGTAGGTGTACGTGAAGCCGATACCACCGCCTGGCGCTGAGACGGAGCGCAGCCGGTTCGCCGAGTCGTAGCCCAGGGTCCGGGTTCCGGTGGCGTCGGTGATGGTTGTCAGACGCCCGGCCGGGTCGTAACCACGGGACGTGGCAGTGGTGTTGTCGGTGTAGCTCGTTCCGGCCGGTAGACCGCGCGCGTCGTAGGTGGTGGTCGCGATCGCGCCGCGTGCGTCGGTGACGGTGGTGGCGTGGCCTTCGGCGTCGTAGCCGTAGGTCACCTTGTGGTTGAGCGGGTCGGTGACGCTGCTGAGGCGGTGCAGCGGGTCGTGCGCGTAGGTGGTTGTGTTGCCGTTGGCGTCCTTTCGTGTGAGGAGGTCGCCGATGTTGTTCCAGGTGTTGGTGGTGATGTTGTTGTTCGGGTCGGTGACGGTGAGGACCTGGCCGACCGGGTCATAGAGGGTGGAGGTGGTGTGTGAGAGCGGATCGGTCACCGAGGTGGCCCGGTTCAGTCCGTCGTAGCTGGTGAGGGTGCTGTAGCCGAGAGGGTCCTTCACACTGGTGCGATTGCCGGCGGGGTCGTAGCCGAAGGTCGTGGTGAAGGAACCTGCGGTCGCGCCGGTGCCGCGTGGGTCGATGAAAGTGCTCGGGCGGTCGTCCTTGTCGTACGTGGTGGTGCTGGTATTGCCGAGCGGGTCCTTGACGCTGGTGCGGTTGCCGTCGGCGTCGTAGCCGTAGGTCGTGGTGTATGCAGCCGTGGCGCCGGTGGCGTTGCCTCGGGCGTCCGTCACAGTGGTGAGCCGATTGGCCAGGTCGTAGCCGTAGGTCGTGGTGTTGCCCAGCGGATCCTTGGTGCTGATGACGTTGCCGTTGGCGTCGTAGCCGGTGGTGGTGGTGTTGTTGAGCGGGTCTTTCACTGTGATGGGCCGGTTGACGACGTCATAGCCGATGGTTGTGGTGGCGCCGGTTGGGTCCGCCACTGTCGTCTGGTTGCCGTTGGCGTCGTATCCGTAGGCGGTGGTGTAAGCGGCGGGTGTTCCGCCGGGCGCGTAGGCGCGGGCGGTGACGGTGGTGAGGCGGTGGTTGTTCTTGTCGTAGGTGTAGGTGGTCTTGTTTCCGAGCGGATCGATGACCGAGGTGATGTTGCCGGCGGCGTCGTATCCAGTGGTGGTGGTGTTGCCGGCGTCGTCCTTGATGGTGGTGCGGTGTCCGGCGTAGTCGTAGCCGTAGGTGGTGCGGTGATTGAGTCCGTCGGTGATGGTGGAGCGCTGACCGTCAAGGTCGTAGCCGTAGAGCGTCGTGTACCCCGCTGGGTCGATCACCGAGGTGAGGAGATTCCCGTTGTCGTAGCGGTAAGTCGTTGTGTACGACAGGGCGTTGGCTTGGGGAAGGTTGCCTCGCGGGTCGACCTTGGTCGCCACCCGGCCTGCCGCGTCGTAGGTGAACGTCGTCTTGTCACTGAGCGGCGTGGTGACCGAGGTGCGGTTGCCGGAGCTGTCGTAGCCGTAGGTGGTCACCCCGTTGAGCGGAGTGGTGACCGTGGCAAGCGTGTTGAGAGCGGTGTAGGTATAGCCGGTCTTGCCGTTGGCAGGATCGGTGCTGGTGACCAGTTGGCCCAGGCCGTTGTAGGTGTAGGTGGCGGTATTGCCCCTGCCGTCCTTGTGTGAGGTGACGCGGTTGGCCCCGTCGTAGGTCCACGTCTCGGTGGTGGATACGGGTGCGGGGGTCGTGCTGGTGAGGACGTTGCCGTTGGCGTCGTAGGTGAAGGTGGCGGTGTTGCCGTTCTGGTCCGTCAGGCCGGTGCGGTTGAGGGAGCCGTCGTACTGGTATTTGGTGGTCTTCCCGTACGGGTCGGACTGCCAGCTGATCACGCCGCCGGTGTAGGCCTCGGTCCAGATCCCACCATCGGGATCGGTGATGTACGTCGTGCCCGGGTTGTTCGCGTCGTAGCCGTAGGTCGTCTTGTTGCCAAGGGCGTCGATTTGGGTCGCCACTCGGCCAGAGCCGTCGTAGCTGTTGGTGGTGCGAAGGTGCCCGAGTGGGTCGGTGACCGTGGTCAGTAGGCCGCTGGTCGCGTCGTAGCCGTAGGTGGTGGTCTGGCCGCGCAGATCCTGGACGCTGGTGAGGCGGCCGGCGGTGTAGCCGTAGGTGACCGTCTGCTGGCCGGGCAGGGCCGCTGTGGTCAGGAGTGAGCCGGTGTAGCCGAGGGTGACGGTATGCCCGGCTGCGTCGGTGATCGTGGTCAGCTGGCTGCCGGTGTAGTTGAGTGTGAGGCCGATGCCGACGGGATCGCGCATGGCGGTGAGTCGGCCGGTGGTGTCGAAGAGCAGTGTGTGCTGGTCGGGAGTTGTCAGTTGGTAGCCGCCCGTGATGATCTGCAGCGTGGAGTGGATGTACGGGCGCGTAGGTTTCAGTGAACCGTCAGTCTGGACAGCATAGTTGGTCTGCGATCCGTCTTCCGCGGCAAAGGTGATGACTGACTGGCCGATGATCAGATGGGCCGAGTACGGGAACGCCCAGCCAGGGCCGAATACCCCAGTGGCCGTCGAGGACGAGCTGTAGCTCCTGGTCAGCTGGAAGGCCTGCCCGGGGCTGGGCAACTGCGCATCGGTGACAGCTTCACCGAAGGCGCCGGTGGAGGTGTTGACCGGGTCACCGCAGTACTTGACCAAGTCGAGCACGATGCCCGTGCTGGCCGGTGAGTCGGGGCAGGCCAGCGAGACGTTCGCCGGGACGCCGTTGATCGGAGCTGGGGGCACCGCCGCCGACGTGAGCGTGTCGCTACTGCCGTCGCTGTACCCGTAGCGGACTACCACGTAGTAGTTCACACCAGCCTGAATGGGCGAGATGGTATGGAAGGAACAGAACGAATTGCCCTGGTACGTCATCCACTGCTCGCCGTCCATGAGGGCGTTGTCCGAGGCGCGGTACAGCGAGACGGCCACTGCACCGGGGATGCCTGGGTCGCCCCAGGTGGGGAGCAGGTTCGGGCTGAGGTCCCAGGACGCACACCAGGAGAGTCCGGTGTTGTCAACCTCAACGTTGTCGGGGTAGGTCTGCAGGTTGCCGATGTACGGATGTCCTGATGACCAGGCAGGTGTCGCCCGCCCCGTGCTTCCCGCCTGCGCCCGCGCCGCCGGGTGCGAGGCTGTAAGGGATAGCGCACGGGCCTCGTCAGCCGTGAGACTGCGGTAGCCGGGCGTGCCCAGCCCCACAGTTCGTGTTGCTGCTGGACTACTGGGCCGGCCGGGAAGCGCCGGGTGCCCTAGCGACTGCGCCTGTTGCTGCTTCTGAGCCAGCGTGAGAGGCGCCGGTGGTGCGGCCACCTGGGCGAAGCCGCCCTTGGTCTTGCTGGCTGCGGGCCAGCTGTGCGTGGGATGGGCCCAGGAGGGCGGCGTGCCCAGAGCTGAAATGAGTATCAACAGTAAGACGGAAATGATTAACCGTCGTATGCGGTCGTTCAACTTGTTACCTTTCTCGCATCGAATTCAAAGCCTGAGGTTGCACACCCCAGGGAGTCAGTTCTGACGTCCGATCTCCGACGCCCCATTGGATGTGCCGCCAGGCGCGTGAGTCCTCGGTCTGAGTGCCCTCGCAATCGCGCAGGCGGGCCTGCACCCGCGCCTGATTGCAGCCGCCCCGAGTGTTCGGCACGGTGCTCGCTCACGTTTCTGGCGGACATTTCGAGGATCTGCCGAACTTCGTGCTTGTCCCCGCGAGTTCCTAGTCAGGTCCGAAGGGTGCTTCGCGTTCTGGAAGGCTCCGCTTCCCCGTCTCAGGCGTCGCATGCCAACAGTCCGGACGAGGCAGGGGATAGGCCGCGGCCGGAGTGGTTCCCTCCGGCGCGTACGGCGGCAGCCGGGCTCGGTTCTGCCAGTGGTGATCAGTAGTTGTTCACGCAAACCGTGTCGGCCGGATGCTGATCAGGTGCCAGATCTTTGGCGGGGTGACAGTCGATGTGTGCGCCTTCGCTGTTCCGCTCGGGGTAACCGTAAAGATCGACGGGTCGGCTTGGCCATTCGGGTCGGTGATGGTCATGCTTGTGAGAGTCACAGAGCTGGCATGCACGGTGCTGCCGGTGCCGTTGTCCGCGGTGAAGGAGACCGGAATCCATTGGTACCCAGGAGCTGAGGCCGGGAGTTGCGAGGTGTCGGCGCACCAGGAGTATTCGCCGGAGCTCCCTGAGTAGTTGCCGGCTGCGGTGTAGTTGATGGACCAGTCGCTGATGGGGTCCGGTTGGCTTCCGGTGGTTGTCGAGACCCGCTGGTAGTGAATCTGGCCCGTGACCGTGTCGGTGTTCGGCCCGGAGAACTGCCACAGAACACAGTCCATCGGCACCGACGAGGACGGGTCAGCGGTTGACCACACGCCAAGGCCGGTCAGGGTAAGTGGCTGGCCGGCGGTGATGGCAGCGTTGCGGACAATGTGGTTGTCGTCGTTGGCACCGTTCGCCGCGGTGAAGCCGACCAGGACGTTCGGCGGCAGTTGCATCGCCAAGTTGAGCACTTGGGTGCCGTCGAGCTGGACCACCAGATGCCCGGCGGGCGTGTAGTCCACCGTCACGGCGTGAGTGGTGGCGCGCAGTGAGGGCACGGTGGTGTTGGTCGCGGCGTAGGCGAGGTTTCCGGTTGCGCCGGCGGTGGAGGAGGCGACGGCAACGAAGTTGCTGGAGTTCAGCTGGCTGTTGAAGTCGGTGACCAGGTCGACGGAGACGCCCTGGAGGCTGGCGAAGCCGAGGCCGCCGCCAGGGTTGCCGAGTCCGCTGGCCGTGGCGTTCGCTGGGTCGAGCAGGGCGAAGGTCAGGCCGTCGGCTCCGCTGCCGCCGTCGAGTTCGGTGGTGAAGGTGGCGTGAAGCCCGGAGGAGGGCACAGCTGTCGGGTAGAAGGAGGAGCCGGCTCCGGAGCCACCACCGGCCTTGGTGAGCACCAGGTCAGTGCCGTTCAGTGCGGCGGAGCCGTTGCGCACCCAGGAGGCATCGGTGGGCGCGGGAACTGGCTGTCCGGATGTGGCGACTGCCGCGCCACTTCCGGTGAGTGGCACGCTTACCGTGCCCCCGGTGGTGGCGATTACGAGCGTGCCGCTCTGCAGTCCGGCAGCGGCTGGATTGAAGGCGATCGGGACCTGGACGCTTGCGCCGGCGGCCACGACGGTGCCGACCGCTGGGGGTGTCGCAGTGAACGGTGAGGCCGGGGTGGTGACGGCGGTGATTGTGGTGGGCGTCGTTCCGCTGTTGGTCAGTTGGACCGTCAGGTTCTTGGCGGTTCCGATAGGCAGGGTGCCGAAGCCCGGCGAGGCCGGGGAGGGTGTCAGCGTTGCGGCCGTCGTGGCGGCACCGGTGGTCATCACGGTCAGCGTGCTGCCGGGAGCGTTGATGCCGTCGCCTTCTGCCTGGCTGGAGATGGTGAAGGCGTTGGTGGCCGCGGCGATGCTGGTGGGCATCATCACGTAGAGGTCGGAGGTGGTCGACTGGCCGTCGGCCAGTGACCCGTCCAGGGTGGCGGAGTCGAGCCAGGCGGTCGAGTCGGAGGCTGCTCGGACCGGCTGCGAGACGAGGTTCCCGTTCGCCCACGTTTGGATGTGGACGTTGCGGGGGTTCATGCCGTTGCCGAGAACGCCGATAGTGGGCGTGAAGTGCTGATATGCCGCACCGGTGTGGTTGGTCTCGGTGAGGTGGACTTCGAAGGCCATGCTGCCGGCTGCAAAGCCTGTGTGGACGAGTGCGAGGCTGATCTCCGGTGTTCCGTTGTGGATTGGAGAGCTCGCAGCCAGGCTGCTGCCTCGCGCTGGCCCAGCACCGTGCCCTGCGCGGCTGGTGTCTGCCGCCGCCGGCAGCGCGACGATCCCGGCAAAAGTGAGGACTGCTAAGCCGACGGTACCCGTCTTCTTGGCAAGCCCTATGGAGCGCCAATTGTTCATGCGAGATACCTCAATTTCTATGAAGGCATTCGGGATGCACCGACTGGACTCGTCAGACCGGTGACCTGCGAGTCGGCAGGCGGCCGGACACTGCCGGTCAGGGTGGGAGTGCCAGCGGGCTTATGCCAGCGGCTCACTGAGAGCCGCGACAAATCAGTCCCTGGGCGGGAGTTGGGCGGTGCTGGCTTCGTTGTAGGCGCCTCGGGTTCGCCCCGCCCGCTTGGCCGGGGCGAACCCAGCCACGTTCAGCCGCTGGCTTGCTGCCAGGTGTTGCTGGCCCACAGCGACCCGCCGGCGCTGGAGCTGCCGCCCTGGCGGTAGACCACCAGGTTCCCGTCGTCCTGCATGATCGCGTATGCGCCGGCGTTGCCGAAGGTGTTGGACGCCCAGAGCGACCCGCCGGTGCTCGGGCCGCCGCCCGGGCGGTAGACCACCAGGTTTCCGTCGGTCTGCATGGTCACGTACGCACCGAAGTTGTTGGCCGTACCGGAGGACCAGAGCACCGCGCCATCACGCTTGCGGTACAGGACGAAGTTGCCGTCCGCCTGCATCATCAGCTCGGTGAGCTTTCCCGACATCCAACGCCCGGGGGCGAGAGCAAAGCCACCGTTCAGAGTCTGTGGGGCCTGGAACGTGCCGGCTGCCCAGAGTGATCCGCCGGTGCTCGGGCCGCCGCCCGGGCGGTACACCACGATGTTGCCGTCGGCCTGGACCGCGAGGGAGGCATTCGGGTTGCCGTACGTCTTGCTGGACCAGAGCGGCGAGCCGTTCGCGTTGTAGACGACGAGGTTGCCGTCCCACTGCATCAGCGTGTAGGCGCCCGGGTTTCCTCCGGTGACAGTGCTCCACATCGCTGGCCCCTGGCCGGATCCGCCGACCTTCGCGTAGGCGACCAGATTGCCGTCGGCCTGCATGGTGAGCGTCATAGCGGAGCTGCTGATGCTCTGGCCGCTCTCCAAGCGCTGGCCTGGCGCCATCGTTGCACCAGTTGCCGTCGAACCGACGTTGAGTGCCTCGGAGTTGATGGTCTGCTGAACACCGCCCCAGGTCTCGCTGACCTCGCTGGCGTACTGGTGGACGCGGCGGTCGGCAGGCCAGTAGGTGGGCCCCGCTAGCCCCATGGCCGAATCGGAGGTGTCCTGTGAGGAGCTTGGAGAGGCAGACCAGACGGCATCGGGGCGCGGATAGGTACTGACGTTGTACTGCGAGGCGAGGTCCGCGACGCCACTGCCGGCATCGGCGTAGACACCGGAGCGGTACCCGGCATTGTGTAGAGCCGTCGTCCAGCCGGACAGATAGGCCAGGACCCGAGCACGGTAGGCCGCCGAGTTGTAGGTCTCCATGTCGTTGTAGAGCATGGCGCCCGGCGTGAAGCCGAGAGCGGTGGCTTTGCTCACCGCGTCGGCCGCGTCAGCACTGCCCTGGTTGGTGGCTGTCGGCAGATCTGCGGAAATCAGCGAGGAGCCGAGCTGGGCTTGTTGGCCCGCGTACATCGGCAGGAACGACCAGCCCTCAGCTGCCCGGCCCGAGACCCAGGCCGGTGTCAGGTTGGGTTGGGCGCACCCCATCGACGGGCCGCCGATGTAGATGCCGACCGACTGGTACGGCGAGGCGCCACCGGCCCACGCTGTCATAGTTGCAGCCGACGGCGCGGAACAGCTGTCGAATCCCTTGCCACCCGCATCGGTTGTCGGGACCGCGGCAGCATTCGGGGCGGCCACGGACGCGCGAGCCGTCGTCCCGGTGCCGGACAGCGGACTGGCCGGACGACCAGTCGAGGAAGCCGTCTGCGCCACAGCCCCGGCCGGCATCGTGTTCGTCTGGCGAGGCGTCGGTCCATAGCTGTCGGGCACCTGGATCTGGTTGCCCTGGTAATCAACTGCATGAACCCTGGACGGCTCGTCAGCCTGCGTCTCCGGGAGGCCAATGGATAACATTACTCCGGCGAGCAGCAAAACAGCAGCACTACTGGTCAAGCGCTTTGGCATGATAGGTACCCACCCTCTCGAAAGGCGCGCGATAGCAGTCGATCGCGCACCACTTCATGATTCACTCGAAAAAATGGACCGCGAGCCTCGGTTAACCCAACTCCGTGCGAGAGCAGGCATATTGGTTCAGCGAGTCATATGCCACGCACCGAACACCTTGATGAGGGCAGCGCCCTGCGCAACAGCGACTGCGCGCCCTGACACGCATCGCCATTGCACTGGGTACGACTTAATTCCCGATAGCCGACCTCGGGTGGCAACGGGTCGCCCCAGCCACGGACCTTCTGGCACCGCGTCGGTTCATGCAGACAGGCATCCAGGATGGGAGGAAGCACTGGCATGCCTCTGGAAGCGCACATACAAGTCAGGCCGGCAAGGCCACGCACGGGTTCTCAAGGCAGCATGAACCGACACAACCCCCACCTAACGGTCTGCAGCGGCACCCCCTGCCGCCTCCGTTCGCACCCCACTCTTCACAATCACTGACTGTGCCGTCAACAGTGTTCAGAGTAGCCATCAGGCAGCATGCCGGGTTTGCCCGGTAAACAACCGACAAGTCGCTGAACCGCGTGGCCCCGGCTCCCTCATGTTCATCGGCTCCCAAGCCAGTGCCGGCTACATCCTCGCCAACCGCGCCACCTTCGGAGACGCGCCGATCTTCTGGACCCGCGAGCGGACCGACGAGGAAGCGGCCACCTGGCTCCTGTTCACGTACAAGCTCGGTTACCCCGCCGAACCGCCCCAGGCACGCCGCAGGCGACGACCGGGACCGGCCGCGCCTTCTGCATTCCGCCGGAGGCGGTCACCCGGTCCCGCGCTCACGAGCGGGTCCTGCTCTTCCTGGCCATCGCCCTGATGGGAACGCGCGCCCTCGCCTGCCCCCGCAGCCGGCTTCTGGGCCTGGAGGGCCTGGGCGCCGCATGTCGCTTCGTCGCCTCGCACCGCACCACCTGAACCGAAGGCCAGCCGGCCGCACCGCTTCGCGAAACGCCCGACGACAGGGAGACAACGGCGTTGCACACGAGGATAGTTGCGATCTTCTCTTTCGATGGGACCATCGCCATGACCGCCGATCCGGCCACCGGCGGAGTCGTACTGGCCCTTTCCGCCCAGGAACTCCTCGACGCTGTCCCCACTCTTCAGAGCCTGGACGTAGACGTGCAGGTCCACGACTTCCGGCGGCCGCCCAGCGCCTCGCTCGGCTTCGACGGCCTCACCGCACTGTCGGACGCCATCGCCGACGCCTTCGAGGCCGGCCGCGACGGAGCTGTGGTCACCCAGGGCACCGACATGATCGAGGGGACCGCCTACCTCCTCGACCTCCTGCACGCAGGTGATCAGCCGATTGTCGTCACCGGGGTCATGCGCAATCCCACCCAGCCCGGCGCGGACGGCCCGGCGAACATCCACGCCGCAGTCATCGCTGCCGCCGATCCCGCGCTGAACGGCGCCGGCGCGGTGGTCGTCCTCGGCCACGAGGCCCGCACCGTCTGCAAGTCCCACAGCGCCAGCCCCGCCGCGTTCACCTCAGCCGACACCACGCGTCGGCCTGTATACCGCGACGCTTGGCGACGACGGCACCCTGCTCGCCGCCATGGCCGAGGCCTGCGACGGACTCGTCGTCGCCGCGTTCGGCGTCGGCCACGTCCCCCGGAACTTCGTGGCAACCCTGGAGACGATCGCATCCCGGATCCCCGTGGTCCTCACCAGCCGCATCGGCAACGGACCGGTCCTGGAAGCCACGTACAGCTTCTCCGGCTCGGAGAAGGACCTGCTCGGCCGCGGACTGATCCGAGGCGGCCACTTCGACGCCTACAAGGCCCGGCTCCTCCTGTACATGCTCCTCGCCCAAGGCGCAAGAGCGATGAGATCGCCGCAGCTTTCAAAACCGTGGCCCTGTGATCCGCTATCCGCAACAGCCCCTGACCCAGTGAGGACCTGCTCACGCGCGCCAGTGAACTGGACGTTCGGCGTCACCTTCGAACACGGTGAGGACTTCTTCGACGCCCTCACGGCCTTTTGCAAGGACAATGACGTTCGGCAGGGCTGCATCCCCATGTTCATCGGCGCGTTCTCCGAAGCCGAGATCGTCGGCACCTGCAACGGCCTCACCCATCCCAAGTAGCCGCTCTGGGAACGCACCCGCGTCGAATTCGTCGAAGCCCTCGGCGGCGGCACCCTCGCACATGCCCCCGTCACCGGCCTGATCCTCCCGCACATCCACCTCGCCGCTGGCCTCAAGGGCGAAGACGCCGACGGACGCACCAGCCACCTCCTCAACGCCCGCGTCCAGTTCCTCAGCGAGCTACTCATCATGGAGGTCACCGGGCCCACCATGACCCGCCCCCGCAACCCGAACCTCTACGACGTGCCGATCCTCACCTTGGGCCGTACCCCTGAGCCTGCCCAAGCAGTCACGGCCGGGCAGCATCAACTCGAGTGCGCCCACCAGCCAAGCCCGCTGACCGGCATCGAGACGGGGGAGTATCCGGTCGAAGTCGAGGGCACAGTCGGTCAGCGCGAAGCTGCTCAACATCTCGATCAGAGTGAAAGTCGTCAGGCTGATCGCTCGGCCGATTAGAGTGGTCGAGGACGAAGGCGCCGATTGGGTGGGGCCGCCGCGGAAAGGTGAGTCGGTACGGATGAGCGGGGTGCCCACGCGGATCGGCCGGTACACGGTGGCGCGGGAGCTCGGCTCGGGTGGGATGGGCGAGGTTTATCTCGCCTACACACCGGCGGGTGATCCGGTCGCCGTGAAGGTGATCCGCAGCGACAAACTCGATCCGCTGACGCGTGCACGCTTCGAGAAGGAGGCGCTGATCGCCCGCACCGTGATCGGTACGAACCGCGTGGCCCGCTTTCTGGACGCCGACCCGTACGCCGACCGGCCGTGGTTGGCCATGGAGTACGTGGCCGGCCGTACGTTGCTGGCCTGCGTCGACACCGATGGTGCGCTTGCGCTGCCACTGGTGGCGAGCCTCGGGGCGTTGCTCGCGGAGGGCTTGTCGGCGGTGCATGCAGCCGGGCTGCTCCATCGGGACGTCAAGCCGCAGAACGTCGTCATGGGCGACGACGGACCGATGATCATCGACTTCGGGCTGGGCGCGTTCATGGACGCCTCGCAGGAGACGCTGTCGCACAGCGGCATGATCATCGGCACAGTGCGGTGCATGCCACCGGAGCAGGCCGGCGGCCATCCGCAGGTGTCGCCGGCGGCGGATGTGTATGCGCTGGGCACGGTTCTGCTGTACGCGGCGGCTCACCACTATCCGTACGACGGATCACGGTGGGAGGCGATCGCCGCGCAGGTCACCAACCCCGAGATCGCTCCCGACCTCTCCGGTGTGCCCGCGCCGCTGGTTCCCCTGATGGAGTCGATGCTTGCTCACGCGCCGGAGGAGCGGCCGACTCTGCAAGCGGTCTCCGATGCGTGCGCGCAGATCCTTACCGACCGCGGGGCGACCCCGGCAGCCGCCCGGCTCGCACTGATCGCCCACACGAGGGCGGGCCAGGCCGCGGTGGCCCCCAACGAGCCACCGGCGGCGTCGCCAGAGAACTTGCTCCAGGAGCATGCCGATCTTGTCGACGACGGCCAGCCGGCGAGCCCGCTGGACGACCCCGCGCGGGCATCACAGTCCCAGAGCGAAGAAGCGGAGCCGCTGGAGGAACCGGAAGAGCCGCAGGTTCTCGTTCCCGGGCCGTCTGCCGGTTCCGGGCGGCGGAATGAGCAGCCAAAGACCAATCCGGCGAGGGGACGGCCCCCGGCGTCGAAGAGGGTCGCGGATGAGCTGCGTGATTTGTATGCCGCCGATCCGGTTCTGTGATTCCTTAGCCGACACCACCGGGTGAGAGCCTTGGTCGCAACTACAGGCTCGGACGTGCAGTCGGTCCGTTGGAAAACACGCAGGTATGAGTGGCCGCCGCAGGCCGCTGGTGAGGGATCGGAGCGGACGTTGAGCGTCGAGGCGGAAGCCGTGGGCGGACAGGGCGATGCGATGTGGGACGCCTGGAAGCCGGAGGAGGCTCCGGCCCCGCGGCCGACCACCGGGTCCGCCGGCTACGCCCCTGGGTCCCAGGTCCTGATCCGCGACGAGCTGTGGCTGGTGCGAAAGTCCGAGGATGTCGGCAAGGACGGCTGGATGGTGGAGGTCACCGGCATCTCGTCCTTCGTGCGGGGCACGGATGCGGTCTTCTACAGCCGACTCGACGCCATCCAGGTGCTGGACCCGAGGGAGACCCGGCTCGTCCCGGACGACTCGCCCAACCATCGGCGGGGCCGCCTCTTCCTCGAAGCGGTGATGCGTAAGACCTTCCTGCCGCAGACCGAGCACGGGCTGGCGCTGGCAGACGGGTTCCTCATGGACCAGCAGGTACACCAGCTGCGGCCCGCCGAGCTGGCGATGTCGTTGGAGAAGAACCCCCAGCCGCGGATCCTGATCGCTGACGTGGTGGGCCTGGGCAAGACCCTGGAGATCGGGGTGCTGCTGGCCGAGCTGATCCGGCGCGGGCGCGGCGAGCGGATCCTGGTCGTCACCCCCCAGCACGTGCTTGAGCAGTTTCAGCGGGAGCTGTGGACCCGGTTCGCGATCCCGCTGGTCCGCCTGGATTCCACCGGCATCCAACGCATCCAGCAGGACATCCCGGCCGGGCGGAACCCGTTCGCGTACTTCAAGCGCGCGATCATCTCCGTGGACACGCTCAAGAGCGACGTCTACGCGCACCATCTGGAGCACACCGACTGGGACGCCGTCGTCATCGACGAGTCCCACAACCTGGTCAACCGGGGCACCAAGAACAACGACCTCGCCCGCCTGCTGGCAAGGAAGGCCGACGCGCTGGTGCTGGCGTCGGCCACTCCCCACAACGGCCGTGCAGAGTCGTTTGCCGAGTTGATCAAAATGCTGGACGAGGCGGCGATCGCCAACCCGTCGAAGTACGAAGTGAAGGACCTGGAGCATCTCTACATCCGGCGTACCAAGACCACGCCGGAGGTCCGTGACTCCTTGAAGGGTGCCTGGGCGGACCGTGGACCGTCTCTGCCGATCCGCGTGCCGGCGGGGGAGAAGGAGCTTGCTGTCTTCCAGGAGCTCGCCGCGCGCTGGATCCCAGTCGATCCGGACCAACCGTCGGTCAGCCGGCACCAGCTGGTGCCCTACCAGTTGCTGAAGTCCTTCCTGTCTTCGCACAAGGCGCTCCTGGAAACCGTCAAGACGCGGCTGACGACGTTGGACAAGCAGCCGGCCGCAGAGCCACGTCCCGGACAGCGAGCGGCACGTCCGGTCGACCCAGCGGTCCGGGAGGAGGTCAGGACGATCGAGCGAGCGGCTCTCCTTGACCTCCGAGGCTTGGCCGAACAGATCCAGGACGAGGACTCGGCGAAGCTGGCGGCCCTCCTGGAGGAGCTGCGCGCGATGGGCGTCGGCCCAGGCTCGGAGACCCGTGTGGTCGTGTTCTCCGAGCGCATCCCCACGCTGAAGTGGCTCGCGCAGGCCGTCCCGGCCGCGCTCGGCTTTCCGCGCGGTGCCAGCCCCGACGACAACAAGCCCTGGCTGGCCTTCGGCGGCGCGGTGCAGGTCATGCACGGGGACGCCACCAGCGACGAGGAACAGCAGGCGCTCGTCGAGAAGTTCGGGCTGCGCGACGACCCGGTCCGGATCCTGTTCACGGGCGACGTCGCCTCCGAGGGCGTCAACCTCCACCAGGAGTGCCACCGGCTGATCCACTTCGACCTGCCCTGGTCCCTGATCCGTATCGAGCAGCGGAACGGTCGCATCGACCGCTATGGGCAGAAGTACCGGCCCGAGTTCCGCGCTCTGATCCTCACCAGCGACGTTCCCTGGCGGACGGACGAGACCGCTGGGGAACCGCGCACCCTTGACGACCGCCTCGTGGGCGAGAAGCTTCTGGCGCGCGAGGAAGAGGCGCACAAGATCGAGGGCTCGGTCGAGGCTGTCACCGGCCTGTACCGGGCGAAGGAGGAGGAGAGCCGCCTCACCCAGGACCTCATCGCCGGCCGGACGGTCGAGGAGTCCATCAAGCAGTCCCAACTGGGTGGAGCCGCGTTCCTGTCCGGACTGCTCGGCCAGGTCGGTGCCGTCCCGGAGCACCCCGAAGTACGGCGGGCCAACGTGCCACAGCTCTTCGCCTCGACCGCCGACTACTTCGACGAAGCACTGCGCCAGGTCTGCCGGCCCAACCCCGAGGACCAGCTCTCGCTGCGCCGCGACGACGATGGCACCATCGCCTTCGAACCCCCGCGCGACCTGCTCTACCGGCTGAAGGCATTGCCGAAGTCGTACCTCGACGAGCAGCGGATCATGCCCCGGAAGGGCGAGCCGGGCCGGATGCGGATCACCTTCTCCAAGGACCTCGCGGACAGGCGGCTCAAGGCGGCTCGGGAGTCGTCCAAGTCGCAGTGGCCGAACGTCTCCTACGTCACCGACGTTCACCCGGTGCTGGACTGGCTGACCGACAAGGTGCTCGTCGAGGTCGGCCGTCACCAGGCCCCCGTGCTCGCCGCTGCCGTCAACTCGCCGACTTTCCTGGTCCAGGGCATCTGCTCCAACGCTCTGGGGCGGCCCACCATCGTCGAGTGGATGGCCGTCCACGGCGAGCCGGACGCCCTACACGTGACCCCGGTGACCCTGGAGGTCCTGGAGGACTACGGCGTGGGTCCGGCGATGCCCGGCCGCGCGGTACCACGCGACCTCGACGGCCTGACGGTGCTCGTGCCCTCCGTCATCGATAGGGCCGAACGGCACCTCATGGACCTGAGGGAGCGGCACGAGGCGGAAGTCGAGATGATCCTGACCCCGTACCGCAAGCGCGTCGTGCACTGGCAACAGGAAGCGCTGTTCTCCTCTGACGGAACGGGCAAGCGCGGAGTGAACCGCAGCGCCAGCACGCGGCTGAGCCTGCTCAAGTCCCTGCAGACCACGGGCAAGCCGATGCTGCGCCTGCTCGCCGTCCTGGAACCGCTCAACGCCGCTGAGGGAGGCACCAACCGATGAGCACCGACTTCGACTCCTTCAGCAACCGCGGCGAATACCTCGCCGCGCACTACTTCGCCGAACAGCTCGGTACCGACCTGAAGAAGGGCCTGTTCGCCACCTGGGCCCTTCGCGAAGGCGATGAGAACGACCCGCGAAAGACCCCGCGGGAGCTGCTCCGCTCCCTGCGCGGCGAATACCTCTCCGAGGACGTACGCGGCTACTTCGCCGAGGCAGCGGAGCACGACGCCGGAGACGAGGTCCGGCCGCACACCCACAACAACCCCGAGTGGCGCAACCGTCTCTCCGAGTGGCACCGAACGGTCCTGGACGCCCTCGGGTTCGGGACCGGCCCGTCCGAGATCACCGTCCACCGCGCCGGACGCGACCACAGCCTGACCGTCGCCTACCACGGCCACGGGATCATCGCCCTGGACTGCGGCTGGGCCGCCGACAACGACGCCGCCCTCGACGCCACCGGCCCCGGCCGTCTGCTGCACCTGCTGCGAGTCAGTGCGAGCGAGACCTACGAAACCGGCCCCGCCCTCGCGTCGTGGCTGTTCCAGAGCGAGCTCGGCGAGGCTGGCGGTCCCCACCCCCGGTTCATCCTGTTGCTTTGCGGCGGCGTGCTCGTCCTTGCGGACCGCAGCTCCTGGAACGAAGGCCGCTACCTGGCCGTCAACCTCGACGCGGCCCTGGAACGCAACGACCGCGCCCAGCAGGGCGAACTCGCCACCATCGCCGCCCTGTTCAGCCTGGACATGCTCCGGCCCGGCGAGAACGACCAGAGCCGGGCCATCGACGCCCTGCTCAAGTCGTCCGGCGCCAACGCCGCAGGCGTCTCCGGCGAGCTGCGCCACGGCCTCCAGCGTTCCGTGGAGATCATCGCCAACGAGGTCCTGGCGCGGATGGCCGAGCTGCGGAACGACGTCACCCCGGCCGACATCGAAAGCCCCAAGATCCCCTTCGCCCGGGAACTCACCCGCGAGTCCCTGCGCTACCTCTACCGCATCCTGTTCCTTCTCTACGCCGAGGCTCGACCCGAACTGGGCATCCTCCCCGCCGACGACGGTAGCTACGAGGCCGGGTACTCCATGGCCCGCCTGCGGGAGCTCGTCGAACGCGACGAGGAACTCGTCGAGGAGGAGGCTCGCAACGGCTTCCACCTGCACGAATCCCTGGACGTTCTGTTCAACAAGGTCAACTTCGGCCACCGCGCTTACGGCACCGAGGCTGGCGACGATCAGCCTGGCGATGACGAGGAGACCCGTAAGGCCAAGGCCGCACGCCGCACCGAGGACCGCGGCCTGCGCTTCGAACCCCTGCGCAGCGAACTCTTCGAACCCGGCGCGGTACGCCTCATCGGCCGGGGCGTCCTCGACCCCCGCAGCGACGAGGACGAGGATCCGAGGTGGCTCGACCTGCGCCTGCGCAATGTCGCCCTGCACGAAGTGCTGCGGCTGCTCACGATGAAGAAGGGCAAGCGCGGGGAGCGGGGCGGCTTCATCTCCTACCGCAACCTCGGCATCAACCAACTCGGGGCCGTGTACGAGGGCCTGATGTCGTACACCGGCATCATTGCCGAGGAGGAGCTCTGCGAGGTCGCCAAGGGCGGCGATCCGGAGAAGGGCTCCTGGCTCATCCCCTCGCACAAGCAGGACCAGTACCCCGACGCGTCTTTGGTCCACTACGACGAGGACGACGCCCGGAAGGGCCTGCGCGGAGTCAAGAAGTACGAGGAGGGGTCGTTCGTCTACCGCCTCGCGGGCCGTGACCGCGAGACCACCGCTTCCTACTACACCCCCGAGTCGCTCACCCAGGTCACGGTCGAGCTCACCCTCAAGCACCGCCTCGACCAGGAGCGCGATGCCGACGGCGGTGTGGTCAAGACGCGTGCGGCCGAGCTGCTCACGTACAAGATCTGCGAGCCCGCGCTGGGGTCCGGGGCCTTCCTCAACGAGGCGATCAACCAGGTCGCTGAGGAGTACCTGCGTCGCAGGCAGGACGAGTTGGGCATCACCATCCCGACTGCCGACACCCTCACCGAGAAGCAGAAGGCCAAGGCTTACATCGCCCTGCACAACGCGTACGGCGTGGACCTCAACGCCACGGGCGTCGAACTGGCCGAGGTGTCACTCTGGCTCAACACCATGCATCCCGGCATGCGGGCTCCCTGGTTCGGCCTCCACCTGCGGCGAGGCAACAGCCTCATCGGTGCGCGCCGGGCTGTTTACGCGGCTGATGATGTGGTCGGCAAGGAATGGCTCAAGGCCAAGGGGGCGTTGGCCCCCACCCCCCTGCCCTTCCTCAAGGAGGGCGAGGCGCAGGCGCTGCCTCAGGATGCGGTCCACCAGTTCCTGCTGCCGAGCCCGGGGTGGGCGGCGGTCGCGGGATCGAAGGAGGCGAAGGAACTCGCGAAGGAGGGCGTCGAGCAGCTCGCGGCGTGGAAGAAGGGGATCCTCCGGGCTCCGAAGCGGAGCAAAGCCGGCAGGGCGAAGAAGGAGCCGGTGTCCCAGTTCACCCGTCTCCGGGACGCCGCCCGGCGGGCCGAGTTCCTGTGGTCGCTCGTGGTGAAGCGGATGGAACTCTCCGAGCGGGCGATCGCGCGTCGGATAGACGTCTGGGGCGCCGATCCCGCCGATCCCGAGTACGCCTTCCTTCGCCACCCGGAGCAGGCGGTGACCAAGGAGCAGGTCCTCGACGACCTGTTCAATGCCGCAGACACCCCTTACTGGCGTCTGAAGAAGATCATGGACGCCTGGTGTGCGTTGTGGTTCTGGCCTGTTGACAAGGTAGGGCTGCTCAACGGGACGGCCGGGGAGTATCTGGCGGGTAGTCGGGTGGCAGGAGTTGACAGCCTCAGCCGGCTGCTCGACGACGGGCCGCTGGCAGCGGAGGCGCCCGTTTCCTCCTCCGCACCGGAACCGTCGGCTGCCCCGACGCCCACGCCCATGCCGCGATTCGTTGAGGCGCCGGCTCTGTTCGCATTCGGCCCGGAGCAGACGAGCTTCGCGGACCTCGAACTGAGCGCGGACGACGCCGTCGTGGAGATCAAGGAGATCACGTCGCGAGGCAGGGTGCAGGCAACAGCTCCGAAGCCGAAGGCTCCGGAGCGTCGACCGATCGTCCCGCTCAAGGACCTCGACGACTGGCTGGAGTTCCTGGAGGCCATGCTCGGCACGGATGACGTGCCCGAGGGCACGCTCATCTACGCCTTCAACGACCTCGACAAGCTCAAGGCATTCGAGGAGACACTGCCCGGCTTCATGGGCATGGATGCCGGCAACCCTGAGGACCGCTTTCCGTGGCTCCGGGAGGTCCGCGATATTGCGGAGGGCCAGGGATTCCTGCACTGGGAGCTGGAGTTCGCCCTCGTCTTCGCTCGCGGGGGTGGCTTCGACCTCCAAGTTGGCAACCCGCCATGGGTCCGCCCCCGATGGAACGAGTCGGCAGTGCTTGCCGAGTACGAACCGTGGTTCGAGCTAACTGAAAAGGCAGCCTCAACGGAGAAGGCGCGTCGTCGCACCACACTCCTGCAAGACGCCAAGGCGCGAGCTCATTTTTTCAACGAGCGAACGGCGGTAAGTGGATACTCGGCCTTTTACTCCCATGAAACAACATACCCCTTGATTGCCGGTACGCAGCCGGATCTTTATCGGTGCTTCATGTGTCATGCGTGGGGTGTAGCTAATCCGAGCGGCACGACGGGGCTTATTCATCGTGATACCCATTTCACTGGCGACAATGAGGCTGCACTTCGAGAAGCGGCGTATCGGCGACTTCGTATGCACGGCGACTTCTTTAATCCTGGCCACCGATTCTTCCAGAAACCCGTGGGAGAATCGAGTCACTTTGGGGTGCACATTTATGGAAAGGTGAGAGATATCGGCTTTGACCATCTCTCATGGCTAGTTTCAACTGATGCTCTCCGTGACTCCTCTCAGCATGATGGTTCAGGGGATGGCCCAGGCATTCGCTACCGTGGCGGCGCATACGATGAACGCCCACACCTTGACCGTGTAGTCCATGTTGATCGCCAAGTGCTTAAGGTCTGGCAGCGAATCTTGAATGAGGAGAGTCTGCCTGTCGAGCAGGCGCGCCTGCTTTTCCCTGTAAGCACAGCAGAGACTTCTGCCATTGCAGCCTTGGCTGGGTTTCCTCTCCGCTTGGGCGCATTGGGGCCTCGCATTGCGCGAGGTCTTGAAGAGAGCGGCGCCAAGGATGACGGTCTTATCGAGTACAATCTTCCGCGCGGTGCGGATGATATTGAATATCAGCCTGACCGGTGGCGTGAGGTTATCCTAAAGGGGATCCAGCTGGGTGTTGCCACTGCTGCATTCAAGCGCCATGATGCGAACACCAATGACCCATATGGCGTAGACCTTGTAAGCCTCCCTGATAATTTCGTGCCATCAACTGAGTATGCTCGCGCGGCGGGGCGGGCGGGCCAGTACCTCAGGGATCAGGAGCGATGGACCGACCATGAGGCACTCTCGCGGTTGCGTTCAAATGCGAGATTTTCCGCGCGTGTTAATCAGCACCTGTCTGAGCTCGAAGGTGTGCCTCCAGAGTTGATCGACGAGGATAAGGTTGAGCCGCTGTTGCGCGAATATTCGCAGAGGCGGTATGCCGTATTCCCTCGCATGGCATGGCGGCGGCGTGTAGCGTCCGATACGGAGCGTGCTCTGTACGCGGCAATGATTCCGCCTGGAACTGCTCACATTCATGCTGTCCACAGCTTGGCCATGCCAGCGGTTCGCGACACCGTTCTGGTAGCTGGCTTCTGGGCTTCCTTGCCGTTGGACTACTTCCTTCGCATCACCGGTCGCGACGACCTCCAGCGGAAGGGAGCCGAGGCAATGCCTGCCCCCGCATCGAAGCATCCCCTCGCCTCTTCTCTTCTGATGAGGTCGCTTCGGCTTAACTGTGTGACACGGGCCTACGCAGACATTTGGGCAAAGCTATTCGACTCCGCTTGGCAAACCCGCGAGCCGTGGGCTTGTGCCTGGCCCGGTCTCCAGCCGCTCCACGAGGTAACCCCGGACTGGCGTCCCGACACGCCACTCCGCAGCGAGCGGGCACGCCGTTCCGCGCTGGTCGAGATCGACGCGCTGGTCGCCGTATGGCTCGGTATGGACGCCGACGCCCTCATCGCCGCGTACCGGGGCCGCTTCCCCGTCTTGCAGAAGTATGAGGCCGTGACCTGGTTTGATGCCGCTGGCTGGAAGATCGCGGGGAACGCTCGCACGATCGGTCAGCGGCAGGCGAAGGACAGCTGGGCTCAGTTCGAGGCGTATCAGGCCGACCCTGCCAACGCACCCGTTCCAGAGGGGTACACCGCCCCGTTCTATAAGGCTGATCGCGAGGCGGAGATGCGTGCGGCGCATGCTTATTTCCAGAAGCGACTCGATGAGGCCGTCGCCCGTGGTGAGTGGGATCCGGTGAAGCAGGAGGTGCCGAAGTCATGAGGCCGACGCTTCAAGCGCGGGGGCTCAAGGAGAGCCTGCTGCAGTACCTGTCGACCACGTACGCGCTCACCGACGAGGGGGCCCGCGAGGCGCTGCACCGGTTCCTCGGGGACGAGACGTCCGGGATGTTTCGCGGCCCGTACCTGCGGATCCGGACCCCGTTCACTGTGGCCGGTGACGAGTGGCGCAAGCACCTGGAGTGGCAGCGCGAAGGCTTCAGGCCGTACGCGCATCAGGCGGTTGCGTTCGCGCGGTTGACCTCCGCGCACGGCCACACACCACAGCCGACCCTGGTTACCACCGGTACCGGGTCCGGTAAGACGGAGTCGTTTCTCTATCCGGTGCTGGACCACTGCCGCCGGGAACGCGCTTCGGGCAAGACCGGTGTCAAGGCGGTCTTCCTGTACCCGATGAACGCCCTGGCCACCGACCAGGCGCAGCGCATCAACGACTTGCTCACGCAGAACGCCGAGTTGGGGAACCTGTCGGCGGGCCTGTACATCGGTGAGCGTGCGTCCACGCAGTACGAGACGGTGCAGACCCGGCGGTCGGACATGCAGTTGTCTCCGCCGGACATCCTGATAACGAACTACAAGATGCTGGACCTCCTCCTCCAGCGCTCGGAGGACGCCGCCCTGTGGCGGGACTCGGACATCCGTTACGTCGTCGTGGACGAGTTCCACACGTACGACGGTGCGCAGGGCACGGACGTCGGGATCCTGCTGCGTCGGCTCGCCGCCGCTGTGGGGGCGACCGAGGATGGCCGCCCGCTGGGGAAGATCTGCCCGGTAGCGACCTCGGCGACGCTCGCTTCCGGGACGGACGAGGACGGCACTGCGCAGCTGCTGGAGGTGGCCTCCGACGTCTTCGGCACGGAGTTCACCGAGGACTCCATCGTGGGGGAGAACCGGCTCACCGTCGAGGAGTTCATCCCACTCGGCAAGGTGACCATGCAGCCCATGCCGACCCCCGACGAGCTGCTGGCGCTGCCCGATCCGGCGACCGGCGACGAGGCGCTTCTGGATCTGATCGAGAAGGTGACGGATGTCCGTGATCTCGATCCGTTCGTGCTCGGCGAGAGCCTCAGGCGGCATCTGTTCACCCGTGCGGTGATGCAGGCCCTCGGCGGCGCGGTGAAGACCAGCGCCGAGGTGCTGGACGTGATGTGGCGGGCCGGCGCGGCCGGTTGGTCCGAGGCTGTGGCGCGGCAGCCCGAGAAGGCGGCCGAGGCGCTGGCGCGGTTCGTCGCGCTGCTCTCGTACGCCCGTGACCCTGAGTCATCCCCTTCCGAGCCTAGGCCCTTCGTGCATGTCGAGGTGCATCAGTGGGCGCGTTCGGTGTCGCGGCTGCTTCGCGGGGTGCTGCCGTGGCCGAAGGCGGAGTTCCGCTGGGACGCGGCCGGAATGGCCGACGCGAGTGCGGCCGAAACCGGGCGTACGGCGCCGGTGACGACCGCGACCTCGGGGCAGAGCGCGAACCTGTTCCTGCCGGCGATCTACTGCCGTGACTGCGGGCGGTCGGGCTGGGCGGTGTTTTCGCCGGAGAGCGATGACCACGAGGTCCAGTTCGACACGTACAAGATTCGGCGCGCGTCGCTGGGCCAGGACAAGGCGCGGGTGCGGAACCTGATCGCCGCAACGGACCGGGAGGCCCGGGAGGGGTCGGGCGCCGCACCGCTCACGGCGGCCAGCGGCAAGGGGGGCTCGGCCGCGTCGCAGGGCGCCGGCGGGGTACTGATGGTGCTGCAGGGCGGCGGCGACCGTAAGCGGCTGAGGTTGCCCGATCCGCTCAACGACTACGACCGGGAGACCAAGGCGCCCCGGTTGACGGCTCGTGACTCGGCCTTCGTCCTGGTGAACTTCGGGGAGACGGCGAACACCGCGGCCAAGGAGGACTGGTGTCCGGCGTGCGGTGAGCGCAACGCGATCCGCTACCTCGGTACCGGCGCTGCCGCGATGGCCGCAGCGTCCATCACGCAGCTGTTCACCGGTAAGGAGCTCGACGAGAACATCAACGAGGACAAGACGTTGATGTTCAACGACTCGGTGCAGGACGCCGCGCACCGGGCCGGGTTCGTCGCCAACCGCTCGTACACCTTCTCGCTCCGCGCCCTCCTCGCCAAGCACTTGCGACACGACGAGCCGACCGCACTGAACGACCTGATCGCCAACGTCGTCACCGCCACGACGGACAAGGACACCCTCTCCGCGGTGGTGCCGCCGGACCTGCACGGCTTCAAGGGCGTTGACCGGCTCCTGTCCGGCCAGGGCCGAGGCGGGGACCTGAAGACGTGGCGGCTGATCGGTCAGCGGCTGGCGTTCGAAGCGCTGATGGAGTTCGGCTTCCGCTCCCGGAACGGCCGCACGCTGGAGCTGACCCGCACCGCCGCCGCGCAGGTGCGCATCGACGACCCAGCGGCCGTGATCGCGCTGGTCAAGCGACTGCACGAGGAGTGCGTGCGGGACGGGCTGCCGCTGGTGGCGCAGGACGATGCCCGGTACCTGGCGTTCGTGCGGATCTTCCTGGAGCGACTGCGTACCCGTGGTGCGGTCGCGCACCAGTGGCTGGACAAGTACATCGACGAGGCGGGCACCAGCCGGTACTTCGTCTGGGGCAAGCGAGCTCCGGGTATGCGGGCGTTCCCGAAGGGCATCGCCGCCCCGTCTTCCTGCTCGGACAGGCGAAGAACGGCAGCGAGTTCGACTTCGCGACCGGCCGCCTGTCCTGGTACGAGCGATGGGTGGGGCGGTGCCTGGAGCTGCCGCGTGAGCTGGCGCCCGACCTGTGGAGCCGGCTGCTGCCCGAACTCGCCTCGATGAAACTGCTGTCGGTGCGCACCCCGAACGACACCTCGGTGCGGGTGTACGGGCTCAAGCCCGGCAACATCGAGGCCCGGCTGCTGGACGACGACCAGGTGCGGGTCTCGTACGTTCGGTGCCCGGTGTGCTTCTGGGAGCAGACCGTCCACTACTCGCTCCTGGACCAGTGGCACGACCAGCCCTGTCCTTCCTACCGCTGCCGCAGGGGCCGTCTGGTGGCCGGCGACCGGCCCGAGGGGCTGGGGATACACCACCGCGACCGCGACTACCGGCAGGACTACTACCGACGGTTGTACCTCGGCGCGGGAACCTACCAGGTGGTCACCGCCGAGCACACGGGCATGCTGACGCGCCACCAGCGCGAACAGGTCGAGGAGGCGTTCAAGCGCGGCGGCGGGTTCAAGGACCCCAACGTGCTGTCCTGCACGCCCACGCTTGAGATGGGTATCGACATCGGCGACCTGTCCGCCGTCGTGCTGGCCGCGCTGCCGCGCCGTCCCGCCTCGTACGCTCAGCAGGTCGGCCGCGCCGGCCGCCGTACCGGCAACGCCTTCCTGCTGACCATCCCCGACCGGCGTCGTCGTGACCTGTACTTCCTGGAGCGGCCGAAGGACCTGATCGCGGGCACGATCGTGCCGCCCGGGTGTTACCTCTCGGCCGTGGAGATCCTGCGCCGCCAATACCTGGCGCACCTGCTGGACCTCGCTGCGGCCGGCCGACTCGTACGGGCGGACGGCATCGTGCTGCGCGCGCTGCCGCACAAGGCGCCACGCCTGTTCGGCCCGTCCGGTTATTTGGCCGACCTGGTGGAGCTGGCCCTCGACCAGGGCGAGGAACTGGCCGAGGGGTTCCTACGGCTCTTCCCGACCGGTGTCAGCGTGCAGGCCCAAGCCGATCTGAGGGCGTACGCGACGCATGGCCTGCGCAGCGCCGTGGAGAAGGCCGAACACGAGTGGCGCCGCGCCGAGGACGCCCTGAGGGCGCGACTGCGGGAGATCGACGAAGCCCACGGCGAGCTGCACGACAGCGATCCCGACCAGGCCCGCCAGAAGGCGGAGTTGGACGCCGAGCGGCGCGGGGTGGGCCGGCAGCTGCTCCACCTGGGCGACACCTCGGCGCAGAGCGCCCTGTGCGACCTGGGGCTGCTTCCGAACTACGCGCTGATCGACTCGTCGACGACGTTGTCGGCGACCTTGTACGGCGAGGACGGCATCGACCCGAAGACCGGCAAGGTGGTGTTCACCTCCGAGACCCTCTCCTACGAGAGGCCCCGCCGCTTCGCGATCCAGGAGCTGGCTCCCGGCAACACCTTCTACGTCAACGGCTACCGGCACGAGATCACCGGCCTGGAGCTGGCCACGGGCGGGCGCCAGGAGTGGCGCACCTGGCGGGTGTGCCCGGGCTGCGGATACGTGCGCACCGAGGGCGCCACCGACGACCGATCGCCGTGCCCTCGGTGCAGGACGGCCCAGATCGCCGACGACGGCTCCTGCCTGTTCCGGGTCGTCGAACCAGCCACGGTGACGTCCCGGGACAAGCGCGAGGACGCCAGGATCCGTGACGACAAGGACGACCGCGACCGCCGCTCGTACACCGTCGTGGACGCGGTGGACATCCCCGTCGAGAGCATCGAACGGGGGAAGTCCTGGCGGCACGACCGCGAGACCTTCGGCGTCGACTTCTGCCGCACGGCCGTGATCCGCCGGATCAACGTCGGTCCGGTCCGCTACGACGCTCCCGCCCGTGACGACTTCGCCGGCCATCTGGTCCGGCTGAACCCGTTCCACGTGTGCACCGCCTGCGGTGCCGCGAGCGCGGACGGTCGTCCGGTCTTCGACCACGACAACGACGCCTTGGAATCGGCGGCGGCCCGCGCCCCGCAGCTCAAGCACCACCGCCCGTGGTGCCCGCTGCGCCGTGGCAAGAAGGAGGGCGTGACGCAGGAGCAGGTGCTGCTCGCCCACCAGTTGCAGACCGAGGCACTGCGGATCCTCATCCCAGCCGCGGCCGCGGACGTGGATGCTCGGGTGCACTCCTTCCGAGCCGCCCTGCGGCTCGGCGTCGACCTGCACTTCGGCGGCGACCCGCAGCACCTGGACACCACGGTGGCCTCCATGCCGGACGCCGGCAGCGGCGAGCGTCGCTGGTTCCTGGTGCTGTTCGACTCCCTCCCCGGGGGCACCGGCTACCTGGACCGGCTCACCGACCGCCACGCCTTCCGCGACACCCTCGTCCGGGCGTACGAGCAACTGAAGGCATGTCCGTGCGCTGAGGAGCAGCGGCGGGCCTGTCACCGCTGCTTGCACCGCTACACCCCCGAGCAGTTCCAGGACGTGGTCTCCCGGCAGGCCGCGCTCGGCATGCTGGAGTCGCTGCTGTTCACGGAGGACGGCGCGGACGGCTGGGACGTCAGCGATGTGGAGCACACCGGGCTGATCGGGCTGGACGCCCAGGTCGAATCGGACCTGGAAGCGCGCTTCCTGACCGCTCTGCGGGGCTGGGTCAAGACCGCCGACGACGCCGCCCTGGACGAGGACGGCCATGCCAGCGGGCACCTTCGTTTCACCGACGGCTCGGAGGTGGTGCACTGGAGGCTGACCGCTCAGCGGCGACTCGGCGGGACCCGTACGGACTTCACCTTCAGCCGGGTCAACGGTCCCGCGCAGAGCGTGCACGTCTACACGGAGGGCTTCCGCTTCCACGCCAGCGGGGAGCACAACCTCATCGCCAAGAACGCCGCCCAGCGCACCCGGCTGCGCGCCGACGGACAGGTCGTCTTCCAGATCACCTGGGCCGACGTCGAGCTGTTCGAGGGGCGTCCGGGGCGTACCAAGCCCGTCTGGCCGCCGTATCGCGGCACCGCCCAGGAGCAGGCCAGGGCCGCGTACGAGCAGTACGGCGGCAACCGTGCGCTCTTCGGCGAGACCGTCCTCGCCAACCCGATCGACACCCTCATCGCCTACCTGCGGGATCCGGACACCGGCCGCTGGGCCCGCCGGGCCCGCGCCCTGGTCACCGGTCTCACTGCCGTTCCCGCGACGACCGCCGTGGCCGCGACCGGACGGCGCAGCGAGCTCGTGACCGCGCTGCGCGAGCAGCTCGCCTCCCTCGGAGCGGGCCGGCGGAAGGACGAGCCGATCACGGCCGATGCCGGCGGTATCGGCCCCGTCCACGTCTTCCGCACCCAGGACGAGCACGGTCTGCCCATCGTTTTCGCCCTGGACGCAGCTGACCCCGACGACCTGCGGTGGACCGCGCTGACCGTCCTCGACGACAGCGACGATGTGCTGGAAACCGACGAGCACAAGCTGCGGTGGCGGTCCTGGCTGTACTGGACCAACATCACCCAGTTCCTGTCCCTTGCTGGCGGTGATGGGGTCCAGCTCGCGGCCAGCAACGCAGAGGAGTTCGAGGTCGAGGTTCTCGCTGTGTGCGGTGGCCTGGGTGAGCTCGACTCGCTCACGGCGGCGCTCGCACCCGCACCCGCGTCTGTACCTGAGCCGGTCCGGCTGGCCGTCTCTTCGGAGCCGAGTACGGACACGCCGATGGAAGCCGCCCTCAGGGAGATCATCCGAGACGCGGCCTGGGATGAGGACATCCTGGAGATCCTGCGCGAGGACGCGGCGGAGGCACCCGCCCTACTCCACCTTGCGGAGACCCTCGCCGAACACGGCAAGCGGGCGCCGGTCTTCGGATACGAACTCGGTCCGAGCCGCTGGCCGGCCGACTTCGCCTGGCAGACCCGCAACGTCAAGATCGTCGTCGTCGCCGCCCACCACGGCGACAAGGACATCGAGGCCCAGCGGCGCGACGCAGCCTACGCCCAGGACGGCTGGACAGTGCGGACCGCTGCCGCCTGGCTCGACCACCTCGACGTCCTGCTCGACCAGCTCCCTGACACGGAAGGCACCATCCGATGACCGCCCGGCTCAGCCTGTACCGCAAGGCCGAACAAGAGCTGTACAAGCTCGACCGCTCGGTCAAGGCCCAGTTCTACGACTTCTGCCACGTCTTTCGGAACAAGCCGGACCAGCCTGGCCTCAAGCTGAATAAGCTCAAGGGCGATTCCCGTATCTGGTCGGCACGGGTCAACGACTCCTACCGGGCTCTGCTGACGCCGGCCGGGGTCGATGCCGACGGGACCGAGAGCTGGTTGGTTATCGCCGTCCGGCACCGCAAGGACGTCTACGAGGAGCTCCAGGTCGCGGTCAACCGCGTCACTGGTGAGATCGAGTTCGTCGACCTCGCCGTCGTCGGTGACAGTGCCCTTCGCCGTGTCGGCATCACCCTCACCCCGGCCGAACCGGACCAGGTCGTGCCCCGCATCGGAGCGGAGTCGACGCCGAAGGACCCCCTCCCGGCGCAGGCGGCGTTGTTGGCCGCGTACAGCGCCGATCAGCTGCGAGAGCTCGGTGTGGCTGACCAGCTGGTGGAACTGGCCCTGGCTGTCACCGACAGCGACGAGCTGGACCAACTCGTCGAGGGCGCGCCCCTGTTGTCCAAGGACGTCCTCTATGGTCTCGCCGCCGGCATGTCCATGGACGACGTCCGGAAGGAGATCACCCAGCCCGTCGAGCTCGGGCAGGCGCCCGACCTCGGCGACTTCGCCACGGCGCTGAGCCGCACCAAGGTCACCGCCGTCGACGACGACGTTCAAGCCGCCATCGATCAGGGCGACTTCCGGGCCTGGAAGGTGTTCCTCCACCCCACCCAGGAACGCATCGTCCACCGCCTCTACACGGGCCCCGCCCGCGTCTCGGGCGGTCCCGGCACCGGCAAGACCATCGTCGCCCTGCACCGGGTCAAGCACCTTGCAGAACAGCTGCCCCCCGGCAGCAACAAGGCGATCCTGCTGACCACGTTCACCAAGAACCTCACCACTGACCTGCGCCTGCGCCTGGCCTCACTCATCGAGCCCGAGCTCCTCGCCCGCGTCGAAATCACCCACATCGACCAGCTCGCTGCCAGGGTCCTTGGCGAGAACACCGCCCCCGGCCGGGGCCGTCAGCGTGTCTACGACCACGTGGCACTGAACGAGATGCGCCAGCTCCTCGCTGAACTCGACGACCGCAGCTGGGAGCCTGAGTTCCTCCTGGAAGAGTGGGAGCAGGTCATCCTCGGCCAGTCCGTCCCCACCCGTTCCGCCTACTTCCAAGCCCGCCGGGCCGGCCGTGGCCGTTCGCTGACCCGGCCGGAGCGCAATCACATCTGGAAGCTCGTCGAGCAGTTCACCGCCCGCCTCGACAAGCTCGGTGTGGAGACCTGGGGCCAGGCATCCGAGCGCGCGGCCCGCTTCGAGATGGAACGTGCTGCGAAGATCAAGGCCCGACAGGCGTACAAGGAGGAGGTCGACGGCAAGGACCTCATCCACCGCGACAACAGCTCCGGCATGCGCTACATCAACTACCGCTACCGGCATATCGTCGTCGACGAAGCCCAGGACCTCAGCCCCGCGCACTGGAAGATGCTCCGGGCCATGGCTGACCCGGAACTGTCCAACGACATGTTCATCGCAGGCGACACCCACCAACGCATCTACGACCACCAAGTCGCCCTCGGCGCCCTGGGAATCCACATCCGCGGCCGGTCCTCTCGCCTGACCCTCAGTTACCGCACCACCAAAGAGATCCTCGCCAAGGCCCTACGCGTGGTCGAACCTGTCACTCCTGGCAGGAAGGTGAGCTACGACGACCTGGACGACGGCACCGACAACCTGGCCGGATACCGTTCCGTCCTCCACGGTCCAACCCCCGCCTTCACGCCCCACGGCACGTGGGACGACGAACTCGGCGGCCTCGCCGCCACCCTGACCGCGTGGCGCGAGGAGCTCTCCACGGACGAGAACGGCTCACCCAGGGATCCGAGCGGCCACATCGCCGTGTGCGTCGCTGACCGCGACCTGGTCAACCAGACCATGTACTACCTGACCACCAAAGCCGGCATCACGTGTGCCGAGCTCACCAAGGACGGCCCCAGCGGCGATGGCGAGATCCATGTCGGCACCATGCACCGCTTCAAGGGCCTTGAGTACCAGCGCCTCGCCATCGTGGCCGCCAGTGACGGCATCATCCCCCGTACTCACGCCATCGCTCGCTACCGTACCGAGGACCCGGTCCGCTACGCGCGCGAGCAGCGTAAGGCCCGATCCCTCCTGTTCGTGGCCACCACCCGGGCCCGTGACGCACTGAGCATCAGCTGGCACGGCAAGCCCAGCCCCTATCTGCCGGTCTGACACAGTGGTCGGCCTCGCCGAGTGGTGAGGCCGATCACGACGTTCCGCCGGCTCAGGACCGCGAGAGGGAACTCGGCTCGTAGCGCAGCTGGTACGCCCGCACACCACCGCCGTTCATCCGGTAGATCGTGATCGTGGACAGGAACTGCTCCTTCACCTCCAGGGTGCGCCGCCGCTCCTTCTCCTCGATGTCGCTGATCCAGTCCTCCACCTGTTCCGGCAGCTTGAAGGCGAGCTCGTACGCGCCCTCCTGGCCCAACGGCGACACGGTCCACTCAGCCGAACCCCCGCTGCCCCGTCGCCGGATCCGCACCGCATGGTCCGGCTGCGCGTCCGCGTACGAGGTGAACGCCAGGTGATCGTTGACAGCCAGTGGCAAGATGAACGGCGCCGAAGGGAAGCCCAGCAGCAACTCGGCATCGCTGTTCTGCCGCAGCGCGGCAGCGAAGGCGTCGATCGCCGCCGCGGCCTCTTCCCGGAACGTGTCGTTCGTCGGCACAGCCGTCGGCAGCAAGCCTGGGGACGCTGTCCAGGTCCCCAGCTTCTTTCGAAGCTCCGTACGCACCCACGTCACCGGGAACGGTACCGAGCCGAGGCTGGGCTGTGCCTGCTCCAGTGTCCAAGCAGTGGTGCCGATCGTCCCCAGCAGCCAGGAGAAAGAGGCACCTGACATGTCCACCAGCGAGATCTGGTGTGCCACGGCGTACTTCTGGGCCTCTGACGTGAACCCCGAAGTCGAGAACAGGGCGTACGTATACTGGTACCGCTGCCGCGGCCTCCTGCCTGCGTGCATCATGAAGTTCTCGTTCACGTCGTGCAGCACACCGTGGGCGTTGCGCACGATCTCCAGTCCGCAGCGGTCCTGGTAGAACTTCGCTTCCAGAAACAGCCGGACTGGCATCGAGAACGCCGGCGTGAACGCGAACTCTCCCAGCGCGTCCACCTGATGCAGCGCACCCCTGCCACGGACCCGAAGGGTGCTCCCGTCGGTCACCAATTCCTCGGGATCCTGGCTCTGGTGCACCAGCAGTCGATAACCCGAGGAGCGCAGCAGCCAGGCCAGCGCCTCTTCCAGAAGGTACCCCCTCAGCACGGCACCCTTGACCACGGTTCCCCCACACAGGTTGCCAAGCGAAGTCCCGCGTGATCAAACAGGTGCTCCCGGAGCCTGTCGGAGTCCGAGCGCAGCTGAACACGCTTCTCCACTCTAAGCCATGAGACATGTCGGTCGTGTGGAAACTGAATTCATCGATGGACACCGCGATGAAGGGACACGACATGGCCGACAATGTCACCAGCGTCGAGCAGCGAGCCTCCGAGGCCCGCACGACCTCGAAGGAGCCGCAGGTCTTCGAGCGCGCCGATGTGCTGCGCGCACACGACGCCTGGGCGCTGCCGCTCAAGGTCCTTCTGGACCTTCTGAACGCCACCGTTCTCGAAGCGGAGATGCCGTACGACGCGCTCGGCGCGATGCTCGGCGATCAGCCGAGCGGCCTGCGTATCTACGTGCGGCCCGGTCAGAGTGACCAGGATCTCTCACGACTCATCCGCAAGCTCATCGGGTACTACCTCGGGAAGCCCGGCATCGGTATGTGTGCCGCGCCGGCGTCCAAGTCCGACGCCGAGCTCGAAATCATCAGCGTCCCCGGAAAGCGTGCGGACAGAGCGGAGGGCGCGGCCGTCGACGCCGACCCGCACACTGCACCGGAAATCGCGTCGCTCTACGAGGAAGGCCGCTGGGCCCCGCTTCACGGCTGGCGAACCAACGAAGAGGTGATCGACGCGTTGAAGACGATCATCGTTGATTACCTCCATGGTCTGGCTGAGGACCTGCCCGAGGATGCTCCCGACTTGCCCGAGGGCATCGGAGCCGCGGTTGCCTTCGGCTATGACAAGGACGGCGAGCGCTATCCGCTCGTCTACGTCGACCCCAGCCTGCCGAGCGGGCTGCGTGCCGACCTGTGGGGCTTCTGCGTCGCGCTCGCCTCTGGAGGAGACCTCAATGGCGCGGAGCCGAACGAGGACGGCATCTTCTTCGTCAGGACTCAGCGCTCTCCCGTGAGCGGCCCCGGAGCCGGGTTGCTGGCAGCCCTGACGCTGCAGAAGCTGGGCCGGCGTCCGGGCGACTGCGGGTTCCAGCTGGCGAGCGAACCGGCGATGTCGTCGGAGCAGCTGCCGGATGCAGCCTGAAGACCGCCGCAGCCGGAGCGTCGGGGCCGAATGGCACCGGCGCTCCGCAAGAAGGGGCACCAGTCCATCTCCGGTACCCCTCTCCTGTCGCCCTTGGGAGATCCACCCTCCTCCGCGCCTCCGTGAGGTGGCCCGAGACCTGCGTGTGAAATTGGCCAACGGGCCCGCCAGTTGGGTGATCTCCCGGCGCATCGCTGGTGCCAGCGGTTACGGTACGGACCATGCGCCGGCTCGGGCGGGGAGTTCGAACGGAGGGTGCGCGCCTCTGAAATGTCAGAGGGGCGTGCCACCGTGGAGCGGGGTGCCGACGAGGGAAGGGGAAGTGGCCTGGATGGCAGAGCGTGAGGGTCCGAGTGACACGGCGTCGACATCATTCGACCTCGATTCGCTCGCGGTGGGAGACCGACTCCGACTCTTCAACTTCACCCAACGCGAGGATTCAACGGCCTACTTGTGGGTCTTGAGGGCGATGAACGTCCTGCGTGCGGTCCACCAGGTGCAAGTTCACACGGCTGATGTAGCCCGAGCGCTGACCGAACTCGGCGAGACGCACGCCGATGTGCCGGCCCCCGGCGAGCTGAACCTGCGGAACATGCTGGATGTCCTGTCGGGTGAGCAGGACCGGGGACGAGAAGGCGGCAAGGTCCTTCACCGGGTCGAGGACGCATCCCGCGCCGGAACGCTTGCCGCGTACCGCAACCGGCAGTCGGTCTACCAATTCACGGAGATCGGATACCGGGCATACACAGCCGTGGAGGCCGTGATCGGGGCCCGAGTGGAGGACGCCAACCTTTCACGGCTCGTCTTCGCCGACATCCTCGCGGACCTGACGGCCCTGGCGACGGCGAACCGCAGCGCGGACCGCGAGGAGATCTACCGGAAACTCTCCCGACTGGACGCGGTCCTGGAGGACATGACCCAGCGTTCGGCCCGGTTCTACCTCACGCTGAACGACGTGGCCCGTACGACCGACATCTCGCCCGAGACGTTCCTGCGCCACAAGCACACCCTACTCGCACACATGAGCGAGTTCTCGGCGGAGCTCGAGCGCTATACCCCCCGCCTGCTCGACGCGGTCCGCGAGGTCGAGGACAGTGGCGTCGAAACGATGCTCGACCGCGTTGCCGACGTCGACGGGCGGCCCATGATGAGCGTGGCTGCCCGCAGGGAGGATTGGCGACGACGCTGGACGGGGCTGCGTCAGTGGTTCGTCGCCGAGTATCCCGCTGAACCGAAGGCCGTCCAGTTGCAGAGCGCCACCCGCGACGCGATCTCGGGAGTCATCGCTCTCCTGCGGCAGGTCACCGAGTCCCGGCGCACTGGCGTCAGCCGCACCACCCAGCTTCGCCACCTCGCTGCCTGGGTCGCCGGAGCGCCGGATCAGCAGGCGGCGAACGCGCTGATGGCCGCGGCGTTCGACCTGCGTTCCGTGCGTCACCTGTCCGGTGCCCATGACGATGACGACCAGATTTCCAGCCGCTCCACCTGGTGGGACGCTCCCGGTGTCGAGGTCAGTGTCAGCCTGTTCAAGCACGGCAAACGTCCCGCCCCCGGCGGGCCGCAACCGGTGCGCAACAGTCGAGGAATCCGCGCACCGCTGCGGCAGAAGCATCTTCAGAGTCGGGCCGCGGAGAGAGCTGCCGCGAGCGGGCTACTTGAGCACGGCGCCCACGAGCGAGTCCTGGACGAAGCAGAGACGCGGGCGGTACTGAAGCTTCTCACCCGCGCTCTGGAGAGCCGCACCGTGGTGGCCGGCCGCCTGCACCCGTCCACCGGAGCCAGCGATGTCATGATGCTGCGCCTGATCCCTGACCAGAGAGGCAGTCAGCTGCGGACCGTCAACGGCACTCTGCACCTCCCCGGGTTCCACCTGGAGATCACCCCGGCCCGCCGAAGCCCCCGCACCCGGGAGCCCAGCTGATGACAACACACCGCGTCGCCGCAACCGTCGAGACTGCCCAGCTCGGCTCCTACCAGCAGGCAGCGCGTTTGATGCTGCTGCACAGCCTCGTCACCGACAGCTATCCACGTAAGGGCGCACTGGCTTCCGTACTGCCCTGGGCCGATGAGCTGGCGAAGGACTTCCGCTCTCTTCTGGGCTACACCCTGCACACCACCTCGTACCACGCCCGGCTGACCCGCCGCCTCGACAGCCTCGACGGCAGCCAGGACTTCACCGCCGCCGGCAGCAGCAAGCGGCCCTTCGACCGGCGCCGCCTCGCCTACCTCTGCCTGGTCCTCGCCTGCCTGCACCGCTCGCGCATCGAGATCAGCCTCGCCGATCTCGTGCGGGAACTCACCCCGTACGCCAACACCATCGAGCACCTGGGCTTCGACCCGACCGTCCCAGGACACAAGGACGCCGTCGTCGACGTCATCGACTGGCTCGTCCACCGCGGAGCGCTGCGCCTGTCCGACGGTTCCACCCAGCACTGGGCCCGCGACCACGAACGCGGCGACGCGCTCTACGACATCGACCAAAGCCTGTGCGCGGCGCTGTTCAAGCCCGGCAAACCCCTTCAACACCTCACCAGCGTGGCCGGCCTTCTCGAATCAGCGCCGACCGGTACCGGCCGCGACGCCCGCCGACGCTACGCCGCCCAGCGCGCCCGCCGAGCCGTCATCGAGCACCCGGCGGTCTACTACGCCGATGCCGACCCCGAGACGGCCAGCGCGCTGCGCCAGCCCGCACTGGTGGAAGACCTCACACGGTTCACCGGCCTGAAGATCGAACGGCGCGCCGAAGGCATCATGCTGGTCGACACCACCGGACACTTCACCGACAAACGTTTCCCCGGCCGCGGCGGCGCGATCAACCGCACCGCCGGCCTTCTCCTCGCCAAGGTCGCCGACCTGCAAGAAGACCCCACCCAAGCAGGCAGGCTAAGCCGGCTTCCCACGCCCGACCCCGTCGACGAACACGACGCCCTCATCGCCCACATCGACGTCGCCCTGCCCCACACAGCCACCCTGACCGCCCTGGCCGACGAATCACCCACCCCCGGACACCCACCCGCAGTTGGCCACGCCGACGGCCCGCAACACCCACACCCGCCGGCGACCGCCACACTCGTCGAACACGCCCGGCTGGACGAGATGATCGCCGAACTCTACGAGGAGTTCGGCCCGTCCTCCTTCACCAACAAGTGGCAGGCCGACCCCGCAGGCCTCCTGGACGAAGCGATCACTCTCCTCACGGACCTGCGCCTGGCCCACCGCGTCCCCGGCGGAATCCTCATCCGCCCAGCCGCCGGCCGCTACCGCAACATCACCGCAGCCCTCCCCAGCCCGAGCGTCGACGGCCAGTTCGCCTTTGACTTCAGCGCACCCGAGGACGTCACCCGATGACCACCCCCACCGCAGGCGAAACCACCATCCGCTTCAAGCCGTCCCGCGCCGGCATCGTCGGCCTGTGGGACTACGACGACGAGGAGTTCGTCTTCGCCGACGGCCGCCTGGTGCTACGCGGCCACAACGGATCCGGCAAGACCAAAGCCCTCGAAGTCCTCTTCCCCCTCGTCCTCGACGGCAGCATCGACGCCCGCCGCCTCGACCCGTTCAGCGGCGAAGAACGCACCATGAAATCTAACCTGCTCTACCGCGGCCAGGAGTCCAACTTCGGCTACGTCTGGATGGAATTCACCCGATCAACCCCCGAAGGCCGACTCCTCGAAGCTGTCACCATCGGCATCGGCCTCCTCGCCCACAAGGCGAAAGAACGCCCCGGCCGTGTCTTCTTCGTCACCGACGGCCGCGTCGGCATCGACTTCGGCCTCCTCACCGCCGACTCCCGTCCGCTCCGCAAGACGGAGCTGGAAAAGCTCATCGGCAAGGACGCCCTCCACACCACCAGCACCGCCTACCGAGACGCCATCGACGAGCGCCTGTTCGGACTCGGCCGCGAACGCTACGCCCAGCTCATCAACCTCCTCCTGCAACTGCGCCGCCCACTGCTCGCCAAAGACCTGGACCCCGACAAGCTCTCCGCCACCCTCACCGCCGGACTGCGCCCGCTCGATGAACACCTGATCAAGCAGGCCGCCGGGGACTTCGAGAACCTCGCCGAGATCCAGGACGTCCTCGACGCACTGATCGGAGCAGACACGGCCGTCCAGGACTTCCTGCGCGAGTACACCGCCTACATGCGCGTCCACGCCCGTAACCGGGTCGACCAGATCACCGAGCGGCTCCGGGCCACAGCCGGACACTGCCAGAAGATCACCGACGCCGCCCAGCAACGACGGGACGCCACCGCGGCCCTGGCCAAGGCCCAGGCCGCACGAAACACGGCAGCGGAGCAGGAGAAGAAGACCCAGGCCCGACTGGACGGCCTCAAGAACCACGAAGCGATCAAGGGCGAACGGGACCTCGACGAACTACGGGCCCGCGTCAGCGCGGAACACCGAACGATCCAGGACACCGAGACCAACCTCACACGGGCCCAGAAGCACATGGCAACGCTCGGACAGGAAGCCGACCGCCTCGCCGAAAGGCTGACCACAGCGGAGAAGACCGCAGATCGGCACGTCGCCGCACTGCTCGACCACGCCCGCCACGCGGGCATCCGGACTGACGACGACCCGCTCGACCTGGCCAAGGACGTCAAGACCCAAGCCGCTGCCCGAGTGATCACCCGGCGCCACGACATCGGAGTCGTCCAAGGCCACCTGAACCGCTACCAGGACGCGGCCGACGCGCAGAAGGTAGCCCAGGACGCCTTCGACAAGGTCCAGGCCGAGGTTACCGAGCGCGAACTCGAAAGCGACCGAGCAGCCCGAACGCTCGCCGACACACGGACGCAGACCGCCGCCGAGCTGGCAGCCTTCACCAACCGTTGGACCGGAACCGACCCCCACGCCGTACTCGGACCGGACGACACCGCTCTGCTCGCCCACACACTGGCAACGGCAGACGAACCCGGCGCAACCTCCCTGCAGGAGGCCTTCCACAACGCCACCGACGAGCGCCGCATCCAGGCCCGACGACACCAGGACGCACTCCAACTCCAGCACGACGAGACCAGCACCACGCTGGAGACGACACGTGCCGAGCGCGCGAGCGTGGCGGCGCAGCGCGACGACGCCCCGCCGCCCAGCGACCTGCGCCCCGCCGACCGCACCGACCGCCCCGGCGCGCCACTGTGGCAGCTCGTCCGCTTCGCCGACCACCTGAGCCCCGACCACACAGCCGCACTCGAAGGCGCCCTGTATGGCGCAGGCCTCCTCACGGCTTGGGTACACCCCCACCCCAGCGCCACACTCCAGGCCATCGCCGACCAGGAAGCCGACGGCTTCCTACAGCCGCTTCCGCCCGACCAACGCCCCTCCGGCCGCACCCTCGCCGACGTCCTCATCCCCGAGGAACAGGAGCACGTCGAGGCGCAGGCCATCAATGACGTCCTCACCTCCATCGCCCTCGCCGACGACCTCGCCAATCCGGACCGGCACACCGACCACGACCCCAGTGCAATCGTCACCACCCGCGGCCAGTTCTCCCTCGGAGTCCACCGCGGCGCCCACCCCAAGCACCAACCCGAGTACATCGGAGCGACAGCACGCGCCGCCCGCCGCCGCGAGCGCCTCAACGCCTACGACGCCGCCATCGCCGGCCTCGAAAGCACGCTGAAGACACTGACCACCGACCTCCAGCACGCGGCCGGAAACCTCGCAGCCTTCGCAACCGCCCGCGCCCAACTGCCGAGCACCACCGGCATCGTCACCGCCGCCCAACAGGTGGTCATCGCCGCCAACAAGGCGGCCGACGCCCGAACCCGGCTCACCACCGCCGGCAAGGCACTCGACAACGCCATCGCGGAAGCCCACGAGCGCAAGCGCCAACTCCACAAGAGCGCAGCAGCCCTCACTCTCCCCACCGACACCGAAGGCCTCAAAGCCGTCGACCTCGCCCTCCGCGACTTCACCACCGCCGCCGCCGACCTGGAGACAACCAGGAGCAGCATCACCGACCTGCGCAAAGACCTCACCGACCGACGCAACACCGTCGACGACCAGACCACCGCCTGCCAGGAACAGGCCGAGGCCCTCGAAGAGCGACGCATCGACTACACGGCGCTCGCCGAGCGCCTCCGTAAGCAGGAAGAAACCCTCGGCGCACCGCTGCGCCGGATCCACGAAGAGATCAACACCTTGAAGCGTCAGCTCGAGGATGCTCAGCTGGCCCACCGGCGCGCCGACAAGGACCACACGGCCCAACAGCTCGCACTCGCCGGGACCGACAACGCCTTCCAGTACCTCCACGAGGCCCTCACCACGGCACTGGCCGAACAACTGCGCACGGCAGCCGCCCTCCAGCCGTACAGCAGGCCCGACCTGCTCCGCGTCCTGGGCGCGAACACCGACAGCAACTGGACTCCCACCGAGCTGTGGCCGAAGGCCAGTCAAGCCGCAGAGGATCTGATGGCGCGGCTCACCGCCCCGAGCGCCGACCTCACCCCCGAGGCCGGAGCCCGTGGTGCCCTCCCCGATAGCACCTGTGCCCTCTATGACGCCCTCGACGAGGCCACCCGCGGCCGGGCAGCCACCGACAGCACCATCAAGACCACCACGACCAAGCTGTCCACCGCCCTGAGCACACTCGAGAGCGCCCTCACATCATCCGACCAGGGATACCACTTCGAATGGGAACCCGACGGCGACATCATCCTCGCCCGTGTCCGGGACAACGACGGCCCCGCGCCCATCGTCGAGTTCTCCGTCCGCCTGGCCGAACAAGTCGCCGACCAGAAGGTGCTCCTGGAAGAACGAGAGCGAACCGTGCTGGAGGACACCCTCCTCACCGGCCTCGCCCAACAAGTCCACTCCCGGACCATCGAAGCACGCGACCTCGTCAGGGAGATGGACGCCGACACCCGGGCCAAACCCATGTCCTCCGGAACCAGGGTCGGAATCCGCTGGGTCCAGTCGGACAACCTGACCGACTCCCAGCGCGCCGTCAACAAACTCCTGGAGAAGGACGCCAAGACACTGGGGCCCGCAGGGCTCGCCGAACTCCGCTCGCATCTGCGCAGCCAGATCCGGGCCGCACAAGCCCGCGACCGCCGCAAGACCTACCAGCAGATCATCTCCCAGGTTCTCGACTACCGATCCTGGCGCCGATTCGAGCTGCTCCTGTCCCGTCCGGGAGGGAAGGAGGAGAAGCTCACTCGCTCCAAGCACAGCGAAATGTCCGGCGGTGAGAAGTCCGCCTCCATCCACCTGCCGCTCTTCGCCGCCGCCAACGCCCAGTACGGCTCAGCCCACCCCACCTGCCCTCGCTTGATCGCGCTGGACGAGGCCTTCGCAGGGATCGACGAGCGCTACCGCCCCGACCTCCTCGCCCTGACCGTCAAGTTCGACCTCGACCTCTTCATGACCGGCCACGACCTGTGGATCACCTACCCGTCGGTCCCGCGTATCTCGCACTACGACATGCTCCACGACGAAGCAACCCACACTGTCTCCGCCATGCTCATGCTCTGGGACGGAGAACAGATCCACGACGACCTCGGCTACCCGGGATCCGACGAACTGGCTGCGGACATCCTCGGGTTCACACCCCGGCGCCACGCACCGGTCAGCGACGGCCGCCTCAGCGACATCAACCCCGACAGCGACCTTGACGACCTCACCGAGGGACAGGACGGTGAGGAATGACGACACCGACAGACCCACAAAACCTCTACGGCGGCCTCCAGTACCAGCGGTTGCTGACAGCCGCGCGCCGTTCCCTCGAACGCACCGGGGGCCGGCTCGATGGCTCGGTGAGCATCATCACCCCCACCGACGCCGAACGCGAGGCACTGATCGGCATCACCGGCACCTACCGGCCACCGGGCACCGCCAGGATCACGGTGAAGCTTGCCGACCTCGAAGCGGCCGTTCTGGCTGCCACCGGCGCGCCACTGGCAGCCCTCCTCACGCGGTTCGGAGGACCGCTCGTCGACCGCCCGGGACAGAAGGAAGCACAGGCCCGGACGCGAGCACAGCTGATCACCGCAGTCGAAGCCAGCCCGCTCCACGCACAACACGCGTGGTACCGGGACTGGCTCACCGCCATCACAACAGACGGCACCCTCACCAGCCTCATCAACAAGAACGACGGCACCACACTGACCCGCGCCATCCGCGTCCTCGAACACCTGCAGACGCGCCCAGCCGGCGCGCCGCCGCTCATGCTCCCAGTGCTTGCCGAAGCAACCACCGGAGACACCAAAGCCCTCAACCACGGCAGCGGCGCGCTCCCGGCTCTGGTGCTTCGCGCCCTGGCCCAAGCCCGCGACACCACTCTTGCGAACGGCGCCGAGGCACGCCGCGAACTCTGGGATTCTTTCGACGTGATCGTCGATGACCTCGCCAGCCGAGTCTTGGTGCTCAACCTGCCCGCCCACGGCGAAGGCCTGGGCGAATGGCTCACCGGCGCCGCCGGCTACGGCACGCCCTTCCACGTCTCCCTCCACCAACTGGTCACCCTGCCGATCTCCCTCGACCAGCCCAACGTCTACGCATGCGAGAACCCCGCCGTCCTACGACGTGCCGCCGGAGAACTCGGCCCGAAGAGCCCACCACTCGTCTGCACCGAAGGCCGACCATCAACCGCCTTCCACCGCCTCACCCGAGCAATCTGCCGAGGCGGAGGAAAACTCCACTACCACGGTGACTTCGACTGGCCCGGCATCGACATGACCAACCAGCTCATCAGCCGCTACCAGGCCCGCCCCTGGCGCATGACCGCTGCCGACTACCTGGCCGGCGCCTCCGCCACCGACGAGGACGATCACATCCCCCTCAGTGGCAAGCCATACCCGACCCCATGGGATCCGCAGCTCGCTGAAGCCATGCGACACACCGATCAGGCCGTCTACGAAGAAGCAGTCACGGACACTCTCCTCGACGACCTCATGAAGCATCCGTCCGACCGCCGGGGATTCTCGTAGCGAAGCCGGTTGGACAGTCCGGCACCCACGGCTTGCGACGAATGGCAAACTCACCTGGTAAGCCAGGCCGTAGCGGCGAGGCTTGCACGGCACGAACGAGCCCTATCCGGCCGCGTCCTGACACGGGAACAGCTTTGGAATGTCAGCCAGTTGGTGCTCCTCGCGAAGCTGATCCCTGTACTCGAACCGCTATCGGTCCCCAGGGGCATACTGGAAGCTCCCACTCGTGGTTGATGGTAGAGATGAGACGCCCTGAACGATTGCGACGGTGAACTCCCCAAACGCATCCCGGTCTTGAGTGCCGCGCACAACCGCCTGCTCGACCTCGACCGAGAAGACCTCGGCGTCTCCGAGATGGTTGCTGGCGATACTGCGGGGGTTCCCTCCAGCCACTCGGCCCGGGGCGCCGGGGCGCTTTGACCCAGAGCCGACAGGGCCGTGTGTGGGTGCAAATGGCATTGTCCAACCGGGCCAGACCGCTATCGCTGTGGGCAAGTGATCGAGAATGCGGACGGCCCCGAGCGCGCGGGGAGGGGGCAAGATCGCTTACCCCAGGGACAATCTGCGCGTCCGCTGTGCCATGGGTGGGCTCCTCCTTGAATCGGGTGGTTGCGGGTCCAGGGTGCGCCGGGTGGCTGGGCGTGTCGGCAGAGCATGCGGGGTGGGGCGCGAGGCGCTGCGGGACCGATCAGGCAGGACGCGCTCAAGACGACATGCCGCCCCGAAGATCACTGTCCGTAGTCGAGAGGCAAGCGACCTTGATCTGGGTGCAGTGATCACAACGGTAGCGGTGCTGCGCGGGTCGACTGCCGGGTGCTGCCACTGGCATCGGCCGAGTGGGCGTCAGATCGCCCTTACTCTTCGTGACTGGGATCGGTCCTGGGCCCTGGGGGCCATTTGGGGACCACGCGCCATGAGCGCCGTTGAGCGCCCATGCGTCATAACGGACGCCGCTGCACGAAATTGACGCTGCCCGCGCCTCGCGCCCGTCGCGAGTTAGCAGTCGCCCGAGCGGGCGCCAATGATCTCCAATATGGCTTCTTTCCATGGAAGTTGAGGAAAGCAAAAAGGCCGGGATCGTCGGATCCTCGGCTGGCGACACTACTTGAAGCACTTGACTGGGGGTCAAGGGGTCGCAGGTTCAAATCCTGTCGTCCCGACCGCGATTGTTCGCAGGTCGGAGGCCGTTTTCGCAGAAATGCGGAGACGGCCTTTTTGTTGTTCCGTCAGCTGGTGGTCGCGGTGTGGTCGGATCAGGCCAACACGCCTGTTCTCGGCTGGGTGGGGTGGATGGTCAGGCGGGGGTGGCGCGGTCGGCGCCGGCGCGGGCGGCCTTGCGGCACAGCGTGTGGAAGCGGTTGAGCACGTATGCGGGTGCAGGGGGCGGCCGTGACGGTGGAACACCAGGCCATCGGTGGCCTGGTCCTGGTCGCGTCGGCTGCGGAAGATCATCCGGACCGGGCCCGCGGAGGCAAAGCCGTGTTGGGTGATCCAGTCGGCGACGGCGTCGTACGCGCTGAGGATCTGCGGGAACACAGCGGCCGCGCCCTCGACCTCCGTGCAGGCGAGCGCGCTCTCGGGCAGCTCGCGCATGGTCATCCCCTCGGGCAGGTCCGTAGGCTGCGCGCCGTCCTACCGGAACGGCAGGCACGCCTCGACGAGCGTCTCGTTGTCGTCGTCGCACACTCCATGGACGCGGACGAAAGCGGGCCCGGGGAGCGGGAGTGGGCCGCGGCCGGCGATCTCGTGCATCTCCTGCGTAAGCGCTGCGGAGGAAGGCGGCGAGCCCGGAGTTGTCCAGGGTTGCCCCGCAGACGAGGATCCGTTCGGCGGAGCCCTGGCGCAGGGTGACGCGGTGGGTCATCTCTGCTCCTTCGGTCAGTCGTACCGCCATCGCCAAGGTGCGGGCCGGGCTCCCCACGCACCGAGGTACCGCGACGGCCTGACCCGACAGGCACGACCTCAAGGCCTGTAGCGAAGTGGATCGCCCGTCAGACCTGTCTGGGACGCTCCGGGCATGGAGATGACAGTGCAGCTGACGATCGACTGCTCCGATCCGCAGCGGATGGTGGCTTTCTGGGCCCGGGCCCTGGGCTATGTGCCCGAGCCCGCGCCGGACGGGCACGCCACGTGGCGCGCCTACTGGGAGGCGATAGGGGTGCCCGCGGAGGAGTTGCCGGCCGGGGCCGGCGACATTCCGGAGTCGATCGTCGATCCGGCGGGTCGTGGACCGCGCGTGTGGTTCCAGCAGGTTCCGGAGCCGAAGACCGCCAAGAACCGGTGGCACTTCGACCTGAAGGTCGGTGGCGGCCGTGACGTCCCGCTGGACGTCCGCGCGCGGCGGGTCAGGGCCGCAGTGGACCAGCTGGTCGAGGCCGGCGCCACCGTGCTGAAGATCAAGGACGAGCCGAACATGGGGCTCTACGCCGCGGCCATGCGGGACCCGGAGGGCAACGAGTTCGACGTCGTCTGAGGACCGTTGCGACGGTGCTTGTCACAGCCACTCGTTCACGGCTGCGACCGGCACGGTCGCCTCCGGGTCTTGCTGGCGGCCTACATCGACAACGTTCTGGGCGACGTCTCCGGCCCGGACCGCCTCTGCCCGGGGCCCGTTACCCGGCCATGGGTGGTGCGAGGTGCCGGCTGAGGCGGTGGACGGCTTCGGCGATGCGGGGATCGGTCGCGGCGCGGAAGGGCGTGACCGGGTGTGCCTGGGGGCCGATGACGATGCCGGTCCGGCCGGTCAGCGAGTCGTCGGTCGCGGCGAAGATCGAGGGCCTGGCCGCCACGGAGGCCGGGCCCGAGGTCGAGCGTTCGAACTTCCGTCGGACGAGCGGCCAGAGCAGGCGCAGGCCGGGGGAGACGATCCTGGGGTCGCGCAGCGTGCCGTTGGTCATGTCGGTCGCGGCGCCACCGGGGTCCGCGGCGAAGACCGAGACGCCCGTGCCGTCGAGTCGGCCTGCCAGGTCGAGCGTGTAGGCGAGGTTGGCGAGCTTGGCGCGGCCGTACCAGTGGAAGCCGTAGTACCCGCCGGGCGGCTCGACGGCGTCGAACGTCCGCTTGGCGACACCGATCGCGCCCGAGGTCACGTTCACGATCCGGCTCGGCGTGCCGGATCGCAGCGCGGGTAGCAGCAGTTCGGTCAGCAGGTACGGCGAGAGGTGGTTGACGGCGAACGTCGCCTCGATCCCGTCGGCCGAGTCCTGCCGGTCCGCGAACATCGCGCCGACGTTGTTGACCAGGACGGTCAGCGGGCCGTCGGAGCCGATCCGGTCCGCCAGCGTGCGGACCGCGTCGAGCGAGGCGAGGTCGGCGGCCACGAACCGGGCGGGATGCGCCGGCGCCGTGGCGTTGATCCGTTCGACCGCACGGGCGCCGCGCTCGGCGTTGCGCCCGACCACGGTGACCGCCAAGCCGGCGGTGGCCAGCCCCAGGGCCGTCTCCCAGCCGATGCCGGCGGTTCCCGCTGTGACCAGCGCCGTCTTCTGCATGGCGCGCCCCTTCCAGTTGTACGAATACGCGGATTACTTATCCGGTTGCTTCACCGTAGCAGATGCGGATGGAGTATCCGCTTTCTGATTCGGATGGGCTATCCAGTTAGACTGCTCCGATGACGACCCCACCTCTGCGCAAGGACGCCGCCCGCAACTGGGAACAGATCGTCGCCGTGGCCCGCAATCTGGTGGACGAGGGCGTACCGCTGCAGCTCAACGATGTCGCCCGCCGCGTCGGCATGGGGGTCGGCACCGTCTATCGGCACTTTCCGACCACCGAGGCGCTCCTGGAGACCGTCGCCACCCGCAGCCTGGAGCTACTCGTCGCCCATGGCGAGCAGGCGCTGGACGACGGCGATCCCTGGCGCGCCCTCGCCGGCTTCCTGGCCCGCACCATCGAGGCGCAGGTCACCGACGCCTCGCTGTCCGCGGTCACCGCAGCGCCCACGGACGCACTGGTGCACACCACCGAACTGAAACGGGCTCTGTGGTCCCTTGGCGGGCGGCTGCTCGACCGGGCCCGTGACGCCGCAGTCGTGCGCGCCGACCTGACCTCGGCCGACCTGGTTCCGCTGATGTGCGGAATCGCCTACGCCGCGACCGTCCACGGCGGTGTTCCCGCGGCCCGCACCGACACCGCCCAGCGCTATCTGACCGCGCTCCTGGAGGGTCTGCGCACCGGCTGATCCGGACGGCCGGCCGAGCCTGGCGCGGCCCCGGATGTCCACGTAGTCCGTCAAATGGCCATGGGGCGCTTCGTCAGTCGGTGGCTGGGGTCATGGGCGGGGAGGCCGGCTCGGCGGGGAGTGAGCCGAGCAGTGCGGCGGTGCACTCCTCGGCGAGCTCCTCGGCGTAAGGGGGGAGGGGCATGCCGGCCCGCAGGTGACGGCGGACCAGTGAGAGGGGCAGGTCGACCAGGGCGAGAGCGACACATTCGGCGGCCTGCGGGTCCTCGGCGCCCAGGGCCCCACTGAGGGATGCGAGGGCGGCGCGCACGCGCTGCTTGCCGCGATCCGCGCGGTGGACGTACTCCTCGGACCAGTCGGCGCGCCCGAAATCCTCGGCGCCGTAGAGGAGGAGAGTGGCTTCCTGCGGGTGGGCACGGCTCCAGGCGACGACATGGCGCGCCGCCGCGCGCGCCGTCCGCCGCGCGTCGCCGTCCGCTTCGAGGGCCTTGAAGTAGCCCTCCTGGAAGCGCTCGACCGTCCGCAGCCACACCTCGGCGAGCAGCGCGGTCCGGCCGGCGAAACGGTGGTACACCGAACCGCTCGGGGCTCCCACGTCCTTGGCGACCGCCGACATGGTCACCCCCACCGGACCCGACACCGCGGCCAGTCGCACGGCGGCGTCCAGAAGCTGGTTCATGTCGAAACGGGGTGGTCTGGCCATGATCTGGAGAGTACTCTCCAGAATATTAGAGATGTTCCTCTAAAACTGATCCCGGGAGGACGCATGGGCGTCTACAACGTGCACGAGCGCCTGCTGGCCGCGAAGGCGAGCGAGGTGGGAACGCTGATTGACACCCTGTCGAGCAGTGACGATCAGCTTTGGGCCCAACTGGGTTGGCCGCAGATGGAGTTCGACCGGCCCCTGGCGGCCGGGGCGGTAGGCGGACACGGCCCGGTCCGCTACACCGTCGCCGCGTACGTCCCCTCCACCTGGGTGCGCTTCGCCTTCAGCGGGCCGCGAGGCTTCCACGGATTCCACGAATACGCGATCTTCGCCGTCGACGAAGAGCACACGTTGCTACGCCACACCCTCGCCATGAACGCGCGCGGCCCCGCCCGCCTCGCCTGGCCACTCGTCTGGCGTCCGCTCCACGACGCGTGCCTGGAGGACAGCCTGGACCGCGCCGAACTCGCCTGCACGGGTGCGGTGGCCCGCCCGGCGCACTGGAGCCCGTACGTACGGCTGCTGCGCGGCCTCAAGCACTGACCGTGAGCGCTGTTGAAGGGCTGCCGGCGGCCCGAGCACCGCTGACCGATGCCGGCCTGCTTGGAGTAGCTGTCGCAGCCTCGGAGTGGGGGACCGGCGGTCGGGTCCTGTTGCGCCGGTAGGTTGGGTGCGATGGCAGTGGCGCACATAGTTCTCACGTCCGGTCGCTCGATCGAACTCTCGGACGTGCGACTGTCTTCGACGTATGGCGGGACGTTGGAGGGGTACCCGTTCCGACGCTGGAACGACCTCAAGCTGGAGGGCCTGCTCGGGAGCATCGGGAAGGACCGTCCCTCGGCTCCGGTCCACCTGGTCACGCCGGTCCGGGGGCTGCCAGACCGAGGGTCGTTCGCCGTGACTGGGGTCGGTCTTCGAACAGTCACGTGCGCCGGGAGCAGATCGAGTGCGTCAAATCGGTTTGTATCGGGGAATTTCTTGGGCCCTTCTGGCGCCTGCTGCTCGTCGTGGAGCGGCTCGGGCCGCCTCGAAGTGGCTGATCGGCGGGTGTTTCGAGGCGATGGCGATTGCGGTGTGTCACCGATGGCGGGGCCGTCATGTTGGAGTCTCTCCAGGTGATGGGTGAGGGCTTGGCCGACTTCCAGGATCCGGAGAACGTCGGGGTGGAAGTAGCGCTGGGCGGTGGTGATGAGCCGGTGACCCACGATTTCCACGAGGATGTGCGGAAGGAACCCGGCGTCGGCCATCCAGCTGAGACCGGTGTGGCGCAAGTCGTGGCGGCGTAGGTGCTCGTAGCCGAGGTTGCGGGTGGCCTCGTCCCCCGGCGGGTGGCCTGCAGTCGGACGGGGAGTCAGGAGAGCCGCCACGCCGGAGCCCCGGTGCGTGCGGCGAGGTGCGAGCAGCCCGCGAGTGCTGGTAGGACTGAGCCCGTCGGTCGGTCGTGATTGTCGGGCGTGGGGGTGGGCGCGGTGTCCCGGGTGGTGTGCGTGCACGGGATAGGGCAGCAGGTGCAGGGGGAGGATCGGCTGCTGGCGGCTTGGTGGCCCGCCCTGAGTGACGGGCTGCGGCGGGCGGGGTCCGCCAGTCTGGTAAGGCGGTCCCAGGTCACGATGGGCTTCTACGGCGACCTGTTCCGGCCACCCGGCCGGTTGCTCGCCGCCGGAGACCCGCTGTACACGGCCCAGGACGTCGAGGACGGATTCGAACGCGACCTGCTCGCGGCCTGGTGGCGCGCGGCGGCGCAGGTCGACGCCGGCGTGGTGCCTCCGGACGCGGCGGGCACCCTGGCGGCGGCCCCGCGGTCGGTCCAGGCCGCCCTGCGGGCCCTGTCGGGTTCGCGATTCTTCGCCGACGTGGCGTTGCGGTCGATGGTCAGCGATCTGAAGCAGGTCCGTGCCTATCTGACGGACGACCAGGTGCGCGAGCGGGTGCGCGCCCGGGTGGCCTCGGCGATCGGGTCGGACACCAGAGTGGTGATCGCCCACTCGTTGGGCTCGGTGGTGGCCTACGAGGCGCTGTGCGCACTGCCGGGGCACGGGGTACGGGCACTGGTGACGATCGGCTCGCCGCTGGGGATCCGTCACCTGGTCTTCGACCGGCTCCGGCCCGCCCCCGCCGGGCCGCGCGGACACTGGCCGGGCGGCGACCGGCTCGCCTGGACCAACCTGGCCGCCACGGGAGACGTGGTGGCCCTGGTCAAGGATCTGCGGCCGCTGTTCGGCGACCGGCTGCGCTCGGGCGTGCTGGAGACCGGCGCCCATGCCCACGACGCAACCGCCTACCTGACCGACGCGCTGTGCGGGCGCGCGATCGCGGAGGGCCTGGCGTGACCGACCGGGAGGGCCCGCGGCGGTTCCTGATCGCCGCAGCGGTGCCCGACTACCCGAAGAACCCGGACTGGAACGAGCCGGACCTGGTGGACGCCCGGGCGCGGATCACCGACGTCTTCACCGACCGGCTCGGCTACCGCCTGCACGACTGCGTGCCGCTCAACCCGACCAAGCAGCAGCTGAAGGACGCCCTGCACGCGTTCTGCACCTCACCTGAGCGCCGCGCGGACGACCTGCTGGCGGTGTACCTGACCTGCCACGGCGAGATCCTCGACGGCGGCGAGCACGTCCTGCTCACTGCCGACACCGACCCCAGGGACTTGTCCTACACGGCGCTGGAGACCTCGGACCTGGTCCGCACGATGCTGCGCGACACCGCGGTGCGCCGGGTGCTACTCATGATCGACGCCTGCTACGGCGGCCAGGGCGGCAACCAGTTGGCCGCCGCCGCCCTGCAGCGCCTCGCGAACGGCTGGGGCGGTGCCGGTGGGTCCGGCCTGGTGGTCATCTCCGCCGCGCAGCCGAACCAGACGGCGGGGGCGGGCCTCTTCCCGAAGCTGCTGGAGGCTGCGGTGACCGGCCTGCCCGTCGCGGGCCACGGTCCGGCCACGCTGTCGGTGAACGCGGTGGTGCAGCACATCAACAGGTCGCCCGAACTGCCCGCGCACCAGCGGGTCACCATGTCGATGGTGGGCCTGGACGGCGAGCCGCCGGCGTTCTTTCCCAACCCCCGCCACAGCAGCGGCCTGAACGAGGTCGACCTGGCGATCCAGCAGGCCGCCGCTTTCGACGAGCAGGACCGACGACGGGAGACCGAGCTCTCCACCCGGTTGCTGGTCCGAGCCATGGGGTTCCAGGGTGACGAGGGCACCGTCCCCAAGTGGTGGTTCAGCGGCCGCCGCGCCGCACTCCAGGACCTGGCCGCCTGGCTCAACGCCCCCACGCCCGACTCGGTGTGCCGAGTGGTCACCGCGGCACCCGGTTCGGGCAAGACCGCCGTCCTCGGCCTGATCGCCGCCCTCGCCCACCCCGATCGGTACCGCACCGTCCCCGTCGGCCGCCTCGGCCTGCCGTCGGACCTCCTCACCGGCCGCCCGCTCGACACCGCCGTCTACGCCCAACGCCTCACCGACACCGACGTGCTGGACGCCCTGTGCGCCGCCGCCCGGGTCCGGGCCGGCACCGTCGGCGAACTGCTCGATGCGCTCGACCACCGTCCGCGGCCCCTGACCGTCCTCATCGACGCCCTCGACGAGGCCGCCACCCCCGGAAGCCTGTGCGACACCGTCCTGGGCCCGCTGATCGAGCACTCCCGGGGCCGGATCCGCCTGCTCCTGGGTACCCGCCCGTACCTGCTGCCCCGCATCGGCACCGACCCCGCCCACGTCGTCGACCTCGACGCCGCCCGGTACGCCGACCCCGAGGCCCTCACCATCTACGCCGCCCGCAACCTGCTGGACGCCCACCGCGGTTCCCCGTACCGCGACCGGCTCGGCGCCGTGCGACCGGTTGCCAAGGCGGTTGCCCAGGCGGCCGGCAGCTCCTTCCTGATCGCCCGCATCGCCGCCGGCACCCTGGCCGCCGCCTCCGCCATCGCCGACCCGCGCGACCCCGCCTGGCGCGCCGCCCTGCCCCGCCACGCCAGCGACGCCATGCGCCGTGACCTGCGGCAACGTCTCGGCGGCGACGCCCAGCGTGCCACCGACTTGCTGCGCCCGCTCGGCTACGCCCAGGGACAGGGCCTGCCCTGGGAGGACGTTTGGGCCTGGCTCGCCACCGAGATCTCCGGCCGCCCCTACACCGACGACGACCTGCTATGGCTGCGCCGCGCGGCCGGCTCCTACGTCGTCGAGGCCACCGAGAACGGCCGCTCCGCCTACCGGCTCTACCACGAGGCGCTGGCCGAGCACCTGCGCGACGACACTGACCCGGCTGCGGTTCACGCCGCCTACAGCCGCGTTCTCACCGACACCGTCCCGTACCGCGCCGACGGTTCCCGCGACTGGGCCCGCGCCCATCCGTACGCCCTCCACCATCTGGCCCACCACGCGGCAGAGTCGGGGTTGCTGGACCAGGTCCTCGCCGACACCGAGTACCTGGTGCACGCCGCCCCCCGCGGCCTCACCCCGTACCTCCACCGCGCCGGCACCGACACCGCCCGCCTGGCCGCCGCCGTCTACCGCAGCGGCCTCCACCTCCACCACGCCGCGCCCCCGCCGGTGCGCCGCCAGACCCTCGCCCTGGACGCCGCTCGCGCGGGAGCCGGCGAACTGCACCGCGCCCTGGTGCGACGGATCCCGGTGGGGGAGTGGGCACCGGTGTGGGCGACAGGGGGTAGCTTCAACCCAGCGCTGCGGGACGCGATCCGGGGCCACGGCGACATCAGCAATGCTGTGGCGTGTGCGACCGTCGACGGCAGGTCGGTCGCCGTGACGGGTGGCCATGACGGCACGGTGCGTTTGTGGGACTTGGTTACCAGGCAGTCCATCGGTGAGCCCCTCACCGGCCACACCAATACCGTCAACGGGGTGGACTTCTCGGTCGTCGGTGATCGGACGGTTGCCGTCACCGGCAGTTGGGACGGCGCGGTGTGGGTGTGGGACCTGAGCTCCGGTCAACCCGTGGGTCGGCCCGTCGCCGGTCATACCGATCGTGTGACTGCCCTGGCATGTACGGTGCGTGCCGGCCGACCGGTTGCCGTCGTCGGCAGTTGGGACGGCGCGGTGTGGGTGTGGGACCTGAGCACCGGTCAACCCGTGGGCCGCCCCCTGGCCGGTCACAGTCAGCACCTGACGGCCGTGGCGTGTGCCCTTGTCGACGGAAGACGCGTCGCTGTCACAGGCAGTTGGGACGGCACGGTGCGGGTGTGGGACCTGGGCTCGGGCAGGCCGCTCGGCCGGCTTCTCATCAACCACCACGGTGGCGCGATTGCGGTCGCGTGTACGAGCCTCGGAGGTCGTCCGATCGCGGTGACGGACAGCACGGACGGCACGGACGGCACGCTGCGGTTGTGGGACTTGGCTGCAAGTGACGCCGTCGGCGATCCCGTTGTCGGCCACACTGACGCTGTGACCGCGGTGGCCTGTACGGTCGTTGGCGGCAGGCCGGTAGCCGTGACCGGTAGCGGCGACCGTACGGTGCGTTTGTGGGACCTGGATGTGGGGCAGCCCGTCAGCCGACCTTTTGCCGGTCACACTGACGCTGTGACCGCGGTGGCCTGTACGGTCGTTGGCGGCAATCCGCTAGCGGTAACCGGTAGTCGCGACCGTACGGTGCGATTGTGGGACCTGGCCGCACGCCGACCCGTCGGCCATCCCCTCGTCGGCCATACCGACACCGTGCGGGACGTTGCCTGTACGACTCTTGGTGGAGAGCCGATCGCCGTCACCATCGGCGCTGACCGCAGGCTGCGCTGGTGGGACCTGACCACTCTGTCATCCGCCGGGCAGCTCTTCGCTGGCCCTGCCGACATCCTGCTGGCGATGGCGTGTACGACGGTCGAGGGCCGGCCGACTGCCGTGGTCAGCAGTTTCGACTTCACGGTGCGGCTGTGGGATCTGGCCTCAGGCAGCCCTGTCGGCGAGTCACCTGCCAGTGAGATCAGCTCTACCCTGGCGATGGCCTGCGCGGTCGTCGACGGGGATCCAGTGGCTGTCACCGGTACCACCGACGGCACCGTGTGGCTCTGGCGGCTGGGTGCCGGTCAACCGGTCGGCCAGCCCCTCACCGGCCACACCCAGTCCGTTGGAGCCGTCGCCCTCACGGTCCTGGACGGCGAGCCGGTTGTCGTCACCGGTAGCACGGATGGCAGCGTGCGGCTCTGGGACCTCCGCACCGGAACGGTCATCACGACCATCTCCATCGACGCCCCGCGCGCCATCGCGGTCAGCGCCGACGGCGACCTCGTCATCGCCTTCCACCATGACGTCGCCGTCTACCGCCGCCGTCCCCACCCATGGCCCGCTGAGCGCTTGTGAGCTGCGGCGGTGGATCGGAGCCGGGTAGTCCTGACGCCCTTCTCGCAAAGAACCTGGTGGAAGAGCCCTCCCTTCCGGCTGTGTCCCATATCTCGGAGCAGGCCGCACCGCTGGACGAGGGCGGGCTGGGAGGGCGGGGCTGGGCAGCGCGGAGGAGCTGACACAGTGCTCGGACCGGTCCGTAGGTGATCACACAGCAGGCCGGCTTCAGGAATGCCTCGTGGATGTCGTCGCGGATGTCCCAGCGGATCCGAAGCCGGTGGAAGCCGTGGATCCAGGCGTTCGTGCGCTCGACCACCCACCGCACGGTGCCCAGGCCGGAGCCGTGCAGCACACCGCGGCGAGCGATCACCGGCTTGATGCCGCGCTTCCATAGCAGGCGGCGGTCCTTGTCGAATTCGTAGCCGCCGTCCGCGAACAGCTGCCGAGGGCGATGGCGCGGGCGGCCCCTCGTCGCGGTCGACCGGGCCCGGCCCCGTTTTGGGCTGCCCCGACGGGCCTGGTGGTGCGAGCCGTCGATCACCGCCCGCGACCAGTCCAGCTTCCCGGTGCGGTGCAGCTCGGTCAGCAGCACCTGGTGCAGCCGGTCCCGGACGCCGGCCTCGTGCCAGTCCCGCAGCCGTCGCCAGCAGGTCATCCCGGATCCGAAGCCCAGCTCCTCCGGATCGTGCGCTGGCCGCACTGCCAAGCGCCCCTCAGTGGCCGGGGAGCCCTGCCTCTGTGGCGAGGATGGCGAGTGCTTCCTGGACGGCGTTGCGTTGGGCGGGTGTGAGGGGGGCGGTGAACCGTTCGTCCAGGGCGCGGGCGCGGGTGGTGCATTGGGTGAGCAGGGTGCTGCCGTGGTCGGTGAGGGTGAGGACCTGGCGGCGGCGGTCGGCGGGGTCGCGCACGCGTTGGACGGCGCCGAGGTGTTCGAGGTGGTCGGCGAGTGAGACGACCAGGCTGGGGGCCACGCCGAGGCGGGCGGCGAGGTCTTGCTGGGAGGCCGACGACTGGTGGGCCAGTGAGGTCATCAGGCCGACGTGTTTGGGCTTGAGGCCCAGTGGCTCGATGGCGGCTGCGAACCGGTCCGCGGCGATCGTGCCCAGAGTGCCGAGCCGGAACACCAGTGTGCCGGGGATGCCGGCGTCCTCGGTCTTGCCCTTGACGTCATCCATGACTCAAAGCATACAATCGCCGTAATGATTCAGGGCTCGAATGATTCGAGGTGAGAAGGCCATGTGGGTCGTTCTGCTGGTCGCCAACAGTGCTGTCGCTCTGCTGTCCGGAGGTAGCGCCCTGGTCGGCCTGGTCCGGCCGTCCGTCGCGCTGGCCGAGGGGGAGCGGCTCGGGCCGGGGGGAGCGTTCTTCCTTGGTGCTTACGCCGCCCGGGCGGTGCCGCTGAGCCTGGTCACCCTGGTGACGCTGCTGACCGCGCCGCCTGCGGCGCAGGTTCCGGTGCTGGTGGCGTCCGGGCTGGCCCAGGTGGGGGACGCGGTGCTGGGTGCCCGGCGCGGCAATCGTCCGATGGCCGCCGGCTGCGTCGGTCTCGCCCTGATCCACCTGGCCTCCGCGGCCTGGCTGCTCGCCCGCTGACCCCGTCCACACCGACACAGATCCTGAGGAGACCCCTGTGGCTATCGACGCCATCACTGCCCCCGCCCGTACCGCCCTGGCTCGGATAGCCGGGATCACCTACCTCGCCGCCTGGGTGATCGGCTTGTCGGTGTGGCCGACCAACCCGTCGGTCGCGGCGACCGGTCCCGAGGTGCTGGCCGGGCTGGCCGGGCACACCGGGGTGGCGCTCGCCCAGTACGTCGCCACCCAGGGCATCGCCGGGCTCGCGCTGGCCGTGGTGGTGGGCACCCTGCGCCGGCCCGCGCGGTTCAGCGGCTGGGCGGCGGTCGCGGTGTCCCTGGTGCAGTGCGCGCTCGGCGTCCAGCTCGCCGCCGTCCTCGGGCCAGGACATCAAGTAGCCGCCGCCCACACGGTGTTCGCGCTGATCAACCGGCTCGACGGGGTGAAGATGCTGCTGCTCGCCACGACCGCGCTGCTCGCCTCCGTTCCGGCCGTGCGCGCCGGTGCGGCCCGCTGGATCGACTGGGCCGGGCTGGCGCTGGCCGCGGCGATCACCGTCTCCGGGGTCGGCTACCTGCTGCTGAGCACGGCGCTCGCCCCGGCGGCGTATGTCTCCGGCGTGCTGCTCCTGCTCTGGGTGACGGCCACCGCGTTCCGCGCGAACCGGGGATGACCAGCCCGCTCCCGGCGAACGCGCCATGATCCGCCAACGCCCGGTCCGTGCCACTGCGTTGTGGCAGAGTGGGGTGGCGGCGGCCCCGGACGGGCGACGGCCGCGATGCCCAGGAGGGACGCACGGTGGCAGCGACAGCGACAGCGACAGTGGCAGGGACAGTGGCAGTGCTCGGTTCGGCTGGGGGCGGGGGATGGCCGGCGGTCGAACGGTTGCGGGGGCGCGGGTGACCCGGCTGACCGTCGCCGTCGTCCAGGCCGGCTCCCACCTGTTCGACACCGCGCGCAGTCTCGCCAAGGCCCGCGAGCTGATCCGGGAGGCGGCTGCCTCCGGCGCCCGGGTCGTCGTCCTGCCGGAGGCCTTCCTGGGCGGCTACCCCAAGGGCCTGGACTTCGGGGTCGCCGTGGGGTCCCGCTCCGCGTCCGGCCGGGAGGAGTACCGGCGCTACTACGACGGGGCGATCGACGTGCCCGGCCCGGAGACCGTTGAACTCGGCGCACTCGCAGCCGAGTTGGGTATCCATCTGGTCGTCGGCGCCGTCGAGCGCGGTGGCGCCACGCTCTACTGCACCGCGCTCTTCCTCGGCCCCGACGGAACTCTCCTGGGCAAGCACCGCAAGCTCATGCCGACCGGCGCGGAACGGCTGATCTGGGGCTTCGGCGACGGCTCCACCATGCCTTCGATCGACACCGGCGACGTCCGCCTCGGTGCGGCGATCTGCTGGGAGAACTACATGCCGATGTTCCGCACGGCGATGTACGCCAAGGGCGTCGACCTGTGGTGCGCCCCCACGGTGGACGACCGTGCGGTGTGGCAGGCCACGATGACCCACGTGGCGCTCGAAGGCCGCTGCTTCGTGCTCGGCGCCTGCCAGTACCTGCTGCGCTCCGACCTGCCCGGCGACGTCCACCCCGTACAGGGCGACGACCCCGGCACGGTGCTGATCAACGGCGGCAGCGTCATCGTCTCGCCGCTCGGCGAGGTGCTGGCCGGGCCGCTGCGGGACGGCGAGGGCATCCTGACCGCCGAGCTGGACCTGGCCGAACTCGCCCGTGCCCGCTTCGACTTCGATGCCACCGGCCACTACGCGAGGCCCGACGTCTTCAGCCTCCTTGTGGACGATCGCGCCAAGCCCGCGACCCGCCCGGCCGCGCCGTAGCCGAGCCCGGGCGCCGTAGCCGTAGCCGAGGCCTGTCGACGCCGGCGGGGCCGCGCCGTTCGTCACGGCGCGGCCCCGATCACGACGCCTTCCCGGTCAGGCCGCCGCCTCCTCCGCGATGCGCTCCACCCGCGGGGAGGCCGCCTTCACGTAGTCCCCGGTGTCCAGGGACAGCGACAGGTGCAGCTCACCGGCGTTGAAGAACATCCGCGGGTGCTCCAACAGCGCGGGATCGACGACCAGTTCCAGCGCCGCCGGGTCGAACGAGAACGGCACGATGGAGCCGCTCACCGAGCCCGACAGCCGCTCGGCGGTCTCCTGCTCGACGAACGAGACGTGCTTGGCCTCCCACAACTCGCGGATCCGGCCCAGGTCGACCCTGCGGTCGCCGGGCACGACGGCCAGCACGTAGTGCGAGGTCTTCTTGGTCACCTTCACGCGGGTCACCACGCACTTGGCGGCCTGCGACAGCGCGTTGCCGCGCAACCGGCTGACCACGTCGGTGCGGCCCTCCGGCTCGTGCTCGATCACCTCGTACGCGGCGCCGTTCCGGTCCAGCAGCGCCACCAGCCGGTCGAAGACCCGGTCCGATGTCGCCTCGTGCTCCACACTCATCCCCACACCACCGCCTTCTCGAGTCCCTCGTCCAGGCCGAGGAAGAATCCCATGGTGAGCCGGTCCGAGCCGTGCACGCGCTCGATGGAGTGGTAACGGGTGGGGTTGATCAGATACACGTCCCCGGTGCGCGGCTTGAACTCGTGGCACGCCACGCCCTCCACCACGGCCTCGTCGTAACCGAGGCCGCCGGGGATCTTGTGCACCTCGTCCACCGGCCTCCACTCCTTCTGGTACATGCGCAACTCGCCGCCCTCGTCGCACTCCTGGAGGCACACCACGCAGCTTAGTTGGAAGGCCCGGTCGGCGAGGACGATGCCGGTGCCGGCCGCGTCGCGCATGATGTTGTCGTTGTGCAGCGGGTTGCGCACGCCGTCCGCGTGGATGCGTACCACCGAGGGGGAGTAGCGGCGCCCGTCCGGCTCGGCGGCCGGCTCCAGCGACTGCAGGGAGAACGCCTCTCGCAGTGCGCCGCGCACCTGGGCGTCCAGGTCGAAGTCCACCCCGGCGAGCATGGCCATGGCGGCCTCCGCGTCCGGGTAGTACTCCTCGACCCGGTTCAGGTACTTCGCCAGGTAGGGGCCGACCGTGGTCAGCGCGCCGTTGACGTACTGCGTGGTGGACGCGTTGGCCAGCAGCTTGCCGACCCGGTCGCGGTTGACCGCGAAGGCGTCGGCGGGCAGCAGACCGCGCAGGACGACCACGGCGGTCTCGCCCTGGGCCAGCCGGCCCAGCAGCGCGGGGTCGGGGCGGTTGACGGCCGCGTCGTCGATGACGACACGGGTCCACGTTTCGGCGGACGCCATGGTGTTCTCCTTCACGAGAGTCACGAGAGTACGGGGGCGGTGGCGGGTGCGAGCGGGACGCTCAGCACGAGGCCGCTCCAGCGGCTGCCACTGCTCGGGCGGCGCCAGCGACGGCACCACCTCGGAGGCGACCACCCGGAACCGCTCGGTGGTGACGGTGTGCATGCGGAAGTAGCGCTGCGCCGCGGTACCCGGGGTCGTCCAGTGGATGACGTAGGCGTGGTCCGGGTTGACCGCGATGGCGTTGCCGGAGCTGCCGCCCGGCGGAACGGCCGCGAGACGGCGCAGCGTTGACGCCTCGTCGAGCACCCGGCTGCCCGGCGGCACGATGTAGTCGAAGTACTCGCGGGAGTCGAACTCCGACTCCGGCATCCCCAGCAACTGGTGGACGGTGGGCAGGAACCCGTTGTGCATGAAGTACCACGGGTACTCACCGCCGCGCTCCAGCGGATGGGTGCAGCGCAGGCCCTGGTTGCGCGGCAGGGTGGCGTGCCGGGCGTGGATGGCGAGGAAGTCGGTCTCCACTCCCCTGATCGGGGAGTCCTCGGCGCTCTCGCCCAGCGGGCGGACGTCGCGGTGGACGGCGAGGCCGTGCGGCGCGTCGTGCTGGCGCCACACCGCCCCCCAGCCGTTGGGATGGACGTTCGTCGGACCGTCGTGGTCGGCGGTGCGGCCGCAGCTCATGTCGACGGCGGCGTCCAGGATGTCGCCCGCGTCGAAACGTCCGGTGGCCAGGATGAGTCGGCACATGGGGGTCAACCTCGCAGTCGTGGGGAGACGATCGGCCGCAGCAGGGACTGGACGTGGGCGCAGCTGTCGCCCGCGACGATCACCCGTCCGACCGAGCCGGTGTGCCGCGCCAGGTCGGAGGCGAGCACCTCGCGGTCGGCCGCCGACAGCGCCCCGGTGTCGGGCAGCGGCGCCGCGCGCAGCACCTCCACGTCATGGCCCTCGGCGGCCAGAGCGGCGCCGGCGTCCAGCTCCCGCTGGGACACCGCCGCGATCTGGCCGACGGCGCGCCGGCGGGCGGGAGAGAGGGCGGGCGCGCGGCCGTCCAGGTGGACGGCGAAGACCGCCTCCGCCCACGAGTCGCCGGTCGCGCGCTCGACCAGGGCCACCAGGCCGCCGCCGGAGAGCCGGAACCCCATCTCCACGAAGACCGGTCCCGCCTCGCCCTGGATGACGTCCACGTGGAACGGGCCCTCGCGGTAGCCGACCGCGTCCAGGCAGCGGGCGGTCAGCTCGCGCAGCCCCTCGTCCGCGGTGTCGCCGTGCCGGGCGAGGTGGCCGACCTCCCGGAAGCCGGACAGCCCGGCGGCGCCCGGCACCTCCTCCAGCGTGGTCAACTTCTCGCAGACACTGAGCAGATGGGGCTGCCCGTCGCGCGCGACGCCCTGCACGGACAGCTCCGGGCCCTTGACGAACTCCTCCGCCAGGACCGAACCGAACTCGCCGCCACCGTAGTTGCGCATGCCGCGGATCAGGTCCGCCGCGTACGCCCGCTGGGCCGGGTCGTCCACCAGCACGACCCCGAGGCCGCCGCCGCCGTCCGAGGGCTTGACCACCTGCGGGTAGCCGAGGTCGTCCGGCGGGCCGTCAGGAGTGAGCACCGCGAACCGCGGCTGGGCGACCAGGGCTCCGGCCCTGCGCAGGGCCTCGCGCTGCTCACGCTTGTCCGGCGGGCGGAACGCCTCGCCCGCCGCGGGCCACGGCGCCGCGCCGACCGCGCGGGCCACCGCGAACCCGGCGTACACGTACCGCTCGAAGCCGGTGAGCACCAGCCGGGGTACCACCCCCGCAGCGGCCAGCGCCGCGGTGACGGCGGCCGCTTCCTGCGGCTGCTCGACCGCCACCTCCAGGTCGAAGGCCCTGCGGCCCAGCATCCGGCGCCACCGCAGGTACGCCGGCGTCTCCACGAGCACCGCGCGCATGCCGCGGTCGCGCGCCCGGTCCAGGTACGGGTCGAGCCCGTCCCGGGTCGCGCCGAGCTGGACGAAGTCGTCCCCGGCGCGCTGTGCGAAGTCCTTGCCAGTCGGGGTCACACGTCACCGGCCGGACAGCAGCTCGGGCACCAGCGGTCCGGCCGCGGAGTGCCGGGTGGAGATGACCTCCTTGTGCGGGTCGCCCTCCAGGATCGAGTCGATCAGCTCGCCCTGATCCGGGCCGCGTGTCGCCGAGGTGATCCGCAGCGAACCCCGGTACAGCACGCGAAGTTGACTGATCGTCAGGCCGGTGACGGACTCCAGGCGGCGGGTCAGGGCGACGTCGTCCTCGACGCCGTCGAGCAGCGCGTGCACCCGCGGCGCGGCCTCGGCCAGGTCGGGCTGCTCGGCCCGCAGGTACTCCTCCAGGCCCGCGCCCTTCTCGGTGAACGGCGCGTACACCATGGCCACCAGCTGCTCCTCGGTGAGGCCGTAGGCGTCCAGCGCGTACGCGTCCATGGCGGCCCGCATGCGGTCGGCCTGGCCCTCGTACCGCTCGCGCATCACTTCCACCAGCTGCGGCGGGAACTCCTTCTTGCCCATCAGCGAGAGGGCGAAGCGCACGTATTCGTCGAGCCCGTCCGCGTAGCTGCGGCCGTAGCGGCGCTCGCACTTCAGGGCGCGCAGGTGCGCCATGAGCGCGGGGTTGCCGCAGTCGGACTCGGTGAAGCTGAAGGCGATGTCGTCGAAACGGAAGCCCAGGTACTCCGTCAGCAGCTCCCAGTGGTCACCGGAGGCGTAGGCGGTGTCGTCGTAGATGGAGAAGAACCGCAGGCCCTCGCGGACGTCGGTGGTGATGGCGTGGTCCGCGATCACACCGGAGGCGTCGGAGCCGTGGATGTCGGCGAAGTACGCCTGCGAGATGTTGTCCAGCGCGGCCAGGAAGCCCTTGAAGCCGGAGCGCTGGTCGCGGGGCGGCTGGAGGCCGAAGCGCTTGGCGAGCCGGGAGACCCACAGGTAGTAGTCGCGCTGCTCGCGCTGCGAGTCGCCGGTGATGATCAGGTCCACGCCGCCGTCGTGACCGGCCGCCAGGCCGAAGGAGTTGACCATGCTGAGGTTGCAGGCGTTGCAGAACGTCGGGCGGGCGTCGGCGGCCGTGCGGTGGCCGGTCATCAGGATGTCGACCCGGTTGCGCTCCACCACGTCGGCGTCCTGCGGGATGTCCACGTCGAACGGGCGCACCCGCCGGCCGTCGATCAGCAGCAGTTCGCAGGCGGGGTCCTCGGCCAGGCGCAGCGCACCGTAGACGCGGTCGATGTTCTCCATCACCGCCCGCGGCATGCCCGCGTGCCGGTTGGTCGCCACCCGCATGCGGAAGGTGGTGCCGTGCAGCTGGAAGAGGACCAGCTGCACGGCCCGCACGAAGGTGAGGGTGTACGAGCTGTCCTTGCCGCCGCCGTACGCGACCAGGACGACGCTGTCGCCAAGCGGCCGGCCGTCGGGCAGCGCGTCGTGCAACCGCGTCGCGCAGCGCACGGCGCCCTGGTAGTTCTGCGCGGACAGCACCGCGCGTAACTCGCGCAGCGCGCTGGAGCGCAGTTCGCTGATATCCGTGGAAACGGCGGGAGATGACACGGCAGAAGGCATGGCGGGGTGTCCCTTTCGGAAAGGCGGATGGCTGGTTTCGGGTGTCACGGCGTCCGTCACGGACACGGTGCCGGAGAGCCGCGTCGTCGCGGACACGGCCGCGCTCGGGGCAGCCCGCCCCTGGAAAGCGAAACGGTCCCTGCGGTTCGTCTGTCGACGACGCACTGGGGAACCGCCGCTGCGGCTGATCGACTGCGCTGCGGCTGATCAACTGCGCTGCGGCTGATTGACTGCGAACGCTACGAGAACGCAGACCGGCCCACGGCAGGCGGGACTATCCGCGACAACACGCGGAACGTCGGTCGCGAGGAAAGGACATGTGTGTTGCGGCCCCCTGTCGAGATTCCCCCCGGCTCTGTTCGTTCACCACCCGGGGCTCGCGTTTAATCTCCAGGAGTGAGCGGGACCTGTCAACAGTCCCAGGAGGTTTCTCTCGTCCCAGCCTGGATCTTTACGCTGGGTCGGTGGCGTGATCGTGTGCCCGTGATGGCGCGTTCGCGGCGTCCCAATGGCGGCGCAAGGCGTCCAGCACCGCGCGTACGGCGGGCCTCCGCTCCGCCTGGCCGCGCCAGGTCGCCGACACCTGACGCGACGGCGCCGGGTGCATCGGCACCGCGCGGATCCCGGCGGGCAGCGACCGGCGGCCGAGCCGCGGCAGCACGGCCACTCCCAACCCGGCTGCAAGCAGCGCCACTTGCGACTCCTGCTCCTCCACCTGATAGGCGATGTCGGGCTGTGCCCCGCACTGGGCGAAGGTGCGGGTCAGCCACTCGTGACACATCGCGCCGGGGCCCTGGCTGATCCACCGCTCACCCAGCAGGTCCGCCGGGGCCAGCGTCTCCCGGTCGGCCAGCGGGTGCCCGGCGGGCAGCACCACGTCGGCGATGTCCTCGCCGAGCGGCGTGGCGGACAGTGAACCGGGCAGCACCAGCGGGGTGTTGTGCCAGTCGTGCACCACGGCGACGTCCGCCTCGCCCCTGACCACCTGGGCGGTCGACCGACTGGGGTCCAACTCGACCAGACGGCAGTCCAGTTCGGCATACCGCCCGGACAGCTCCGCGACGGCGCCGGCGACGAAGCCGCGGCAGGCCGTGGGGAACGCCGCGAGGACCAGCCGGCCGGTCGGCACGCCCCGGCTGTCCTCCAACTTCGCCTGCGCGCGCTCCAGGACGGCCGCGACCTGATCGGCCGCCTCGACCAGCAGCCAGGCAGCGGGGGTCAACTCCGCCCCACTGCCCTTGCGTTCCAGCAGCTCGGTGCGCACCTCGCGCTCCAGTTTGGCGATCTGCTGGGAGACGGCCGAGGGGGTGTAGCCCAGGGCGCCGGCGGCGCGGGCCATGGAGCCGTGCTCCGCGATGGCCTTCAGGGCGCTGAGCCGGCTGAGATCGAGCATGAAGCCATGCTAATCCCCTCCCTTCAGAGATGGTCGCTGGCCGAAGCGTCCCAGGTGTTGATTGCATGGTCCCCGCATGTGAAGCGCGCTCAGGAAGGTCCCGTATGAAGCCCGCCCATGTCGCTCTCGCTGTTGTGGTGGCTGCCGTCTGGGGCGTGAACTTCGTCGTCATTGATGTCGGGCTGAAGGACTTTCCCCCACTGCTGTTCTCAGCGGTGCGCTTCACCCTCGCCGCGATCCCCGCGGTGTTCTTCGTGGGGCGGCCCCGGGTGGCCTGGCGCTGGGTGATCGCGGTGGGAATCGCGCTCGGCGTGCTGAAGTTCGGATTCCTGTTCATGGGAATGGACTCCGGAATGCCGTCCGGAATGGCCTCCCTGGTGCTCCAGGGGCAGGCGGTGTTCACCCTGCTGTTCGCGGCGGTGCTGCTGCGGGAGAAGCCGCGCAGGGCGCAGGTGGCCGGAATGGCGATGGCGACGGCCGGAATCGTGGTGGCCGGCACGGACTCCGGTGCGGTCGGCCCGCTCGGCCCGTTCCTGATGGTGATCGCCGCCGCCGCGTTCTGGGGGGTCTCCAACATCGCGATGCGCAAGGCGAGTCCGCCGGACATGTTCCGCTTCATGGTCTGGGTGAGCGTGGTCCCGCCGATCCCGCTGGCCCTGATCTCCGTCCCGTACGAAGGCTGGCACAGGGACGTCACCGCGCTGCGCGACATCTCCTGGGGAGGGGCCGGCGCCGCCCTGTACGTGGCGTGGGGCGCCACGCTCTTCGGCTTCGGCGTGTGGGGCTTCCTGCTGCGCACCTACGATTCGCCCACCGTGGCCCCGTTCTCGCTCCTCGTGCCGGTCTTCGGGCTCTCCGCCGCCTGGGTCTTCCAGGGGGAGCGGATGACGCCGACCACGTCGTTCGCCGCCGCGCTGGTGGTGGTGGGCATCGCCATCGGCATGCTGCGCCCCGGCGGCCTGCCGTTCCTGCGGCGCGGGGCGCCGCCCGCCGCGGCGGTCACCGGCGCCGCCGTGCCGCCCGCCCCTGCGCCGGACGCCGCCGAGGACATCCCGGTCGCCTGACGGCGAGCGAACGGCGAGCGAACGGCGAGCGAACGGCGGGGGATGAGGCTGTCGGCAAGGGCCGCGCCGGCCTGGGCTAACTCTGCTTCTTGTACTTGAGCGAGCTGCCCTCGTTCAGCAACTGGACCAGGTCGAAGGCGGCGACCGTGAGCGGCGTGAGGTTCGGGGTCTTCAGGCCGTCCTTCATCCGGCGCAGCTCGGCCACCAGGGCGACCTCCTCCTTGCCGAGCGGGCCGACCTCGTCGTCCACGCTGCCCAGCGCGCCGAGGGAGCCGTGGATGTGCACCCAGTCGTCCTGGTTCACGTCGGCCTTCTCCACCGTGTTCAGGTTCGTGAACTTCCGCAGCAGGTCCTTGCCGGCCGGCATGCCCACCAGCCACTGGTACTGGGTCAGGGGGATCGCCCGCTCCTCGCGGCCACCGGCGTCCCCGTGTTCGACGGTGTTGGGGTACACCCGCGTCTGTTGGTCGTTCGGGTCGAAGCCTGCCGCCTGGAGGACGAACGCGGCGAACGCGTCCGGGTGTTGGCGGTAGTGGACGCGCAACGGCCGGGGCAGCAGGGTGAAATTGTGGGCGAAGGACGTCCGGGACATCAGACCGCCCGCGATCGACTTCGAGTTCGCCCTGGGTGACAACCTGCTGCCGTACACCAGGTAGCTGCCGATCAGCGTGGTCAGGCCGACCAGCGCGGCCGTGGGCTCACCGCCGGTGACGTCCTTGCCGAGTCGCTTGGCCTGGTCCTCGGCCCGCTTGCGGATCTGGTCGACCTCGACGAGGGTGCCGGTGTGGAGGTCCTCCTTGGCTTCCTTGCGCTGTTCGAAGCCGGAGCCGGAGGAGGCGAAGGGCTTCTTGTCCGGCACGTTGAGGTACTTCACCAGCCGGGGGAGCTCGTCCAGCTTGAAACCGCCGGTCATCTGCGGTGCGTAGACCAGCTCGCCGTTCAGCGGGAAGACCATGATCCCGGGGTTCGCCGAGAAGCCTCCGAGCTGCACGTCCGTGAGCGGGAAGGACGTCTCGTCCTTCAGGCGGTCCAGGGCCGCCGAGACCTGGGTGATCTCACCCATCACAGCGAGGAGTTCGTCCTTCGTGGTGAGCGGTTCGGTGACCCACTCCAGGGCCGAGCCGCCCGTCGGGCTGACGTCCGACGTGAGCGCGTAGCCCGTGCCCTGACCGACGACACCCATCTTGGGGACGTCACGGCCGGGAATGGGAGTCTCCCGGATCTCGCCGTTCGCCATCAGCGGGTAGGCGGCGTTCTCGGCGTGCCTCGCGTACTCGGCGGGTTTCTGCTGCCGTGCCCGGTCGAGCCGTGCCTCGCCCGCTTCGGTGGCCTCGAACCGTGGCGGGTCGGTCGGGCGCTGCCTCGGCAGGGTGGTGATCCACTCCGCTTTGAGCTCGTCGGCGCTCTTGGCCTGCTCGTCCTGCTCCAGGAGGTCGGTGGCCAGCTTGAGGGCCATGTTCAGGAGGATCTTCGTGCCGATGATCTCGTCGCGCCGTGCGACCTCGTCGTGGTGGGCCTGCTCGTCCTGCGGGGTGAGGTTGTTGTGGTCGCGCACCCGCCACTGCGACTCGAACTCGAAGCCGACCCGGCGCTGGACGGCTCTGCACTGGACGGCTGTGCGCTGCACGGGGTCGTGGTCGTGTTCCTCGTGTTCCTCGTGGTCGTCGGTGGCGCGGCGCTGGACGGTCTCGCCGCGGGCGACGCGGGCGCCGACACGGGCGGCCTCGCGTTCCCACCTGTCGTCGGGGTCGCTGAGGCCGGCGGGGGTGTCGTGCTGGGTGGTGTGGTGGATCTCGTGGGCCATCGTCTCGACGTCGCGCAGGACGCCGGCGTTCCGGACCACGATGTCGGTGCCGACGGTGTACGCCCTGGCGTCGATGCTCGCGGCGGCCTGCTCGTCGACCGAGACCCGCACAGCATCGAGGCTGATGCCGAAGGCGTCCTCCATGGACCGCTGCACATCGCCCGGCAGCCGTCGGCTCGCCCGCCCGGCGACCACGGCGGCGTGCCGCACCGCTGCCTCGCCGTCCCGCACCGCTGCCTCGCCGTCCCCGGAGCGCTGCACGGCGCCGCTCCGGTGCCGCTCGCGCTCGATCATCCGCGTGACGGCTGCGTTCCCGATCGACCGTTGCAAGGCACCCGGCGCACCCGGCGCACCCAGCACACCCAGCCCGCCCGGCACACCGGGCAGCATTGGCCTGCCGCGTCCGGTGGCCCTCCCGGGCGTGAGCGCACGGGCGTTCCGGCCGGCCTCGCGGGGCTTGGCCTGCTCGCGGTCGGGAACGGCGTTCCGCTGGGACTCGGTGGTGTGCCGCATGGCAGATCCGTTCGAACGAGATCTCGTGCATCGCCTGCCGGCTGACGTTTCCACACGAGAGGTCGCGACGGAAGGGCCGAGAGGGCGGACATCGGGCAGGCCGGGTTGCCCCGATCGGCAGCCCGGCCTGGCCCCTGCAGGGAGAAGGTGTCTGCCGCTCGGCCGGACCGGAACGGCCTGACCAGGTCAGGCGAACGGCTCCGACTTCAGCCGGTCGAGGTCAGCACCATGCCGGGCGACCGCGCTGACGGCGTCGATGCAGACGCCGATCTGGGTGTCGTCGACGAAGTAGTGCGGGGAGGCGCGGACGATATCCGTCAGCCCGCGCCGGGTCATGTCGAGCAGGGTCGATGGACGCCGACTGGTGGTCACCACGACGCCCTGGGCGGCCAGCGCCTCGCGGACCAGGGAACTCTCGACGCCTTCGACGGTGAAGGTGACGATGCCGCATTGCGTTTGGCCGAGGTCGTGGACGGTGACTCCTGCGATGGAGGCCAGGCCGGCGCGCAGTGCGGCAGCCCGAGTCGTCACCGCCTCCTCGATGGCCTCGGCTCCGAGGTGGAGTGCGTAGCGGGCAGCGCTGATGAGGCCAAGCCGCTCGGCAACCGAGGTCTCCCAGAGTTCGAAGACCCTGGCGTCCGCGCGCAGTTGGTAGTCCTGGGGGCCCGTCCAGCTGCCTCCTTGCAGGTCGGCCAGGCGGGGGCGCAGAATCTCCGCGGCGCGATCGCGGATCAGGAGGGCGCCGGTGCCGCGCGGTCCGCGCAGCCATTTGCGGCCGGTGAAGGTGACGATGTCCGCGTCGAGTGCGGTGGCGTCGATCCGGACCTGTCCGGCCGACTGGCAGGCGTCGAGCATGAGCAACGCACCGGCCGCATGCGCGGCGTCGGCGACCTGGCGAACTTCGTTGACGACGCCGCCGTTGGTCGGCACGTGCACCAAGGAGACGAGTCTGACGCGCTCGTCGAGCATCTCGGTGAGTGCTTGGACGGAGAACACGCCGGTCTCGTCCGACGGGACGACTTCCACGCTCGCGCCGACCGCCTGGGCCCGCATCAGCAGCGGGACGGCATTGCCGGCGTATTCGACCTCGCCGATGAGGACGCGGTCCCCGGCGGTCAGCGGAACCGCGTCGAACGCGGCCAGCCAGCCTCTGGTGGCACTGTCGGTGAACGCGACCTGGTCCGGCCGGCAGCCGAACAGCTCGGCGAGGACGCCGTATCCGGCGTCGAGCTCGGCGCCGCGTTCGGCGGCCGCGCGGTATCCGCCGATCTCGGCCTCGCGCTTCAGGTGCCCGACGACGACGTCGAGGACCTGACGGGGCATCAGGGACGAGCCGGCGCTGTCCAGGAACACGTGGTTCAGGCAACCGGGAGTCTCTGCGCGAACCTGCTCCATATCGATCACGGGCCTACCCTATGGCAGCCTCCGACTCCAGCTGATGATCTCGGGTTTAGATCGCTGATCATCTCGGGTAGGCAAGCCGCATGTCTTTGGGGGGCTGTTTACACGAGCGCGCGCACATCGTCGACTCGCGCTTCTTCAGAACCGGATACAGCACCGACGCCAGTCGTCAAATCTTCTGCGACGTCTGCCGGTTCCAGCGCTGGCTGGACGTGGAGGCCGCCCTGGCGCTGAGCCAGGCCGAGGTGGGGCTGATCCCGTCGGACGCGGCAGCCTCGATCGCGACCGCGGCCAGCATCGACAACGTCGACCTCGAACGGGTTCGGACCGAGATCGCCAGGACCGGGCACTCCCTGGTCGGACTGCTCGACGCCCTGAAGGGGGCATGCGCTGCGGACGCCGCACAGTACGTCCACTTCGGAGCGACGACCCAGGACATCGAGGACACCGCCCAGTGCCTGGAGATGCGGGACGTCCTGGACGAGCTCGACCGTCTCCTGCCGCCGCTGGTGGCCGACTTGACCGACCTGGCCGAGGCCCACGCGGACGATGCGGCACTCGGGCGGACCCACACCCAGCCGGCCCTGCCCATCGGGTTCGGCCTGAAGCTGGCCGGGTGGATCGACGAGATCCTGCGCGACGCCGAACGACTCGGACAGTTACGCACCCGGGCCCTGGCGGCGCAACTGTTCGGCGGCGTCGGGACCATGGCCGGCTTCGACGGCCGGGGTGGCCGACTGATACCGGTCTTCGCCGAACGCCTCGGGCTGGCAGTGCCGGCCGTCGGCTGGCACACCGCTCGCGACCGGGTGGCCGAGTACGTGTGCGCACTGGCGATGACGGCCGCAACCCTGGGCAGGATCGCCGATGAGCTGCGGACGTTGTCCCGTCCCGAGTTCGGCGAGGTCGAGCTCGGCTGGCAGCACGGCACGGTCGGCAGCAGCACCATGCCGCACAAGCGCAACCCGGACGGCTGCCAGCAGGTCGTCGCGCTGGCCCGACTCGCGGCGGCCCAGGTGGCACCCGCCCTCGGGGCCATGTCGGGAGACCATGAACGGGACGGCAGGGCCCTGCGTCTGGAGTGGGCCTGCTTACCGGACGTCTCGCACTACACCCTGGCCGCCGTGGCCAAACTCTCCGACGTCGTCGCAGGACTGGTCGTCCGCCGGGACCGGCTGTCGGCCAACCTCCGGGCGGTGAGCGACGACGTGTGCACCGAGCGGCTCATGCTGCTGCTCGCCGGCCGGACCGGCGCCCAGTCCGCGCACACATGGGTGTACGACCGCAGCCAGAGCGCACGCTCCCGAGGCCGCAGTCTCAAGGAGGAACTGCTGGCCGACGGCGCGATACTGCAGTACCTCACTGCGGAGCAAGTGGAAGACGTCTTCGAACCCGCCACCTATCTCGGTGATTCCGCGCGACTCACACAGGGAGTCGTCGACACCGCCAGAGAGTGGATCAAGGAAAGGGCCGCATGGAAACCAGCCTGAAGAACCTGCTCTACGACAACCCGGCGTTATACGAGCAGGTCTACGACGGGTCCGGTGACGAAATCCCGCGCATGTACCTGCAGTTGTTCGGTGGGACGCCGTCAACTCTGCTGGACATAGGCTGCGGAACCGGCCGCGACCTGGAGTACTACGACAAGAGCGGCACCAAGTGCACCGGCGTGGACCTCCAGCCGGACATGATCGCCTACGCGCGCGAACGACGCCCGGAAATCGACTTCCACGTCGGCGACATGCGCCGCTTCCGGCTCGGCCGCACCTTCGAGGCCATCACCTGCGTCGGCTGGGCGCTGTGCAACCTGCACGCCACCGAGGACATCGACGCCGCCATGGAGACCTTCGCAGCCCACTCCGAGCCCGGCACGCTCCTGCTCCTGCACCTGCCGAACGCCATCTCCGACCTCGACGGTCACGGCATGCGGAACCGCTTCACGATCGACACACCGATCCTTCAGGCCACGGCGGACGCCGTCTACTCCCTCGACCGGCGCCGGCAGTTGCTCACCCGCGAACGCGTGTGGACCATCGCCGGGCAGCCGGAACAGAGCGACTTCGTGCGGTTCAGGCTGATGTTCCCCATGGAGGTGGAGCACTACCTGACCGCGCACGGCTTCGAGGTGGTCGGCATGTGGGACAACACCGCCGCCGTGGACAACGACCTGAGCGGCCCGGTGCTGTACGTGGCGGCCCGCTACACCGGACCGGAGAAGAGCTGAAATGCGCACCGACGAGGACGAGTTCGGGATCGTCGAGCTCCCCGACGACGTCTACTACGGCGTCAACACCGTGCGCGCCCAGCACAACTTCGACGTCTCGGGGGCCGTGCTCGGGGACTTCCCCAACTACCTGGCGGCGCTCGCCCACGTCAAGAAGGCCGCCGCGCTGGCGAACGCCGACATCGGCGCGATCCGCCCCGAAGTGGCCGAGGCCATCTGCCAGGCCGCGGACGAGGTCGCCGAGGGGCGGTTCGACAGGCGCCAGTTCCCCGTCGACATGATGGCCGGCGGTGGCGGGACGTCACCGAACATGAACGTCAACGAGGTGCTGGCCAACCGGGCCAACGAGATCCTGTGCGGGCGCAAGGGCTATGACCTGGTGCACCCGAACAACCACGTCAACGCGTGCCAGTCCACCACCGACGTGATCGCCACCGCGATCATCCTGGCCCTGCGCCTGGACCTGGAGGCGCTGATCACCTCCGTCTCCGTCCTCGAGGACGTCCTGGCGGCGAAGATCGAGGAGTACCGGGGGGCCGTCAAGCTTGCCCGCACCTGCCTGCAGGACGCGGTACCGATCACGTTCGACCAGGAGTTCGGCGCGTACCTCGCCGTGGTCCGGCGCAGCATCACGCGTCTGCGCGCCGCCGCCATGGACAGCCTGGACGTGCCGATGGGCGCCACCATCGTCGGCACCGGGCTCGGCGTGGGCGCCGGCTACGTCGACCGGATATACCCGCGCCTGGCCGAAGTCACCGGCCTGCCGGTCCGCAAGCACCCCAACTTCTTCGACTGCATCCAGAACGGCGACATCTTCCAGGAGATCTCCACCGTCCTGAAGGGACTGGCGACCAACCTCGCGAAGATGGCCCGGGACATCTCGCTGCTCTCCAGCGGCAACCGCGCCGGGCTGATGGAGCTCACCCTGCCGGCCGTCCAGGCTGGCTCCTCCTTCGTCCCCGGCAAGGTCAACCCGGTCCTGCCGGAGATGATCACGCAGATCGCCTACCAGATCTCCGGCAACGACACGGTGATCACGATGGCCGTACAGGGCGCCGACCTCGACTACAACGCGTGGACGGCGGTCATCGCCAAGAACCTCTTCGAGTCCTGCCGGCTCCTTCAGCGGGGCATCCCGCTGTTCGCGGAGAAGTGCATCGGCGGCCTGCGGATGGACACCGAGCGCTGCCGCGGACAGGCGGAGAACAGCCTGGCGCTGTCCTCGATGGTCGGTGTCGTCTTCGGCCACGACGTCGGCGCGCGGGTGGCACACCACGCCAAGGAACACGGCAGCTCCATCAGGCAATCCGCAGTGCTCCTCGGCGTCATGGACGAGGAGACCGCCGAGGAGCTTCTCGACCCGGTCACCCTCACCGACGCCGACCTGAGCTCCACCGTCCTGGACCGCCTGGTCGCCCAGCGCCGTTCGGGAACCCGTGCCCTGATCGCCGGGGTGCCCGCCGAGGTGCGCAGCAGCCTGATAGCCGTGGCGGCGATCATGGCGCAGGCCGACGGCGAGACCTCTCCGGAGGAGGAGAGCGCTCTCAACGTCATGGCGGACACCCTGCAGGTGTCCATGGACCACGACCTGACCACCGCGGTGCCCCTACCGGCGGACATGGCGGCCATGGACCGCTCGGCGCGTGAACTCGTCTACTCCTGCTCCGTATGGATCGCCCTGGCGGACCACACCGTGGACGCCGACGAGAACGCCCTGCTGGACCGCCTCCGTGTCGAGCTCGACCTTGACGCCGAGACCGTGACCGGCCTGCGGGACCGGGTCGCCGCCATCCACGGGGCACGCCACGCGTACGTCCACCGGTTCGACGCCCTGCCCTGGTGGGAGGAGTTCGCCGGCCTGCTCTCCTCCCTCGCCACCGCAACTGCGATATGACACCGGAGCAACGGCGAACGGCCCCGCGCGCACCGGTACTCGAACCGGTGGCACGGGGCCGTTCGCCGTCACCCGGCGGGCCGGGAGCTCAGGTCACTCCCCGGCGTCGATGGCGGGCCGGCGCACCTGGATCTCCGCGCCGGTCTGCTTGAAGGACTCCGACGACACCGGGACCAGTACCGCGTCCCGGTGGAAGTCCCGCAGGTTCGTCGACCCGCAACTGATCATCGTGGAGGTCAGCTTGGCGCGGGTCCGCTCCACGTTGTCGTACATGCTGCCGGCGTACGGCACGTAGCCGTCGACGCCCTCCTCGAAGACCATCTGGCCGCGCTGGCCGTACCGGGCCGCGTTCTGGGCGCGCTGCGAGCCCTCGCCCCAGTACTCCTTGTACCACTGGCCGCCGATCTGGACCTTGCGCGACGGGCTCTCGTCGAGGCGGGCGAAGTAGCGGCCGAGCATGATGAAGTCCGCCCCCATCGCCAGCGCCATCGCCATGTGCGAGTCGTTGAGCAGGCCGCCGTCGCAGCAGAGCGGCACGTACACCCCGGTCTCCTGGGCGTAGTTGTCGCGCGCCTCGACCACGTCGAGCAGCGCGGAGGCCTGACCACGGCCGATGCCCTTCTGCTCGCGCGTGGTGCAGATGGCGCCGCCGCCGATGCCGACCTTCACGAAGGCCGCACCCGCGTCGGCCAGGTAGCGGAAGGCCCGTCCGTCGACGACGTTCCCCGCGCCGACGAAGACCTCGTCCCCGTACTTCTCCCGGGCGAACTCGACGGTCCGCGCCTGGTACACGGAGTAACCGTCGGAGGAGTCCAGGCAGAGCACGTCCGCGCCGGCCTCGACCAGGGCGGGGATGCGGTCCTGGTAGTCCCGCGAGTTGATGCCCGCGCCCACCCGCAGGCGCTTCTCGCCGTCGATCGTCGCCCGGTTGAACGTCTTGTGGGCCTGGTAGTCCTTCTTGAGGACCAGGGAGACCAGGCGGCCGTCCTCCAGCACCGGCAGCACGTCCAGGTGGTGGCGCCAGATCACCTCGTTCGCCTCGGAGAGGGTGACGGAGGCCGACGCGGTGACCAGGCCGTCCCGGCCCCGCATCCGGTTGCCGGCACTCTCCGAGGCGCCGTGACGCCCCAGGTGGAAGTCGTCGAGGCTGATGATCCCGAGGAACTCGCCGTCCGCCTCCCCGTTGCTCGTGACCACCGCCACGCCCTGCTCGGCCTCGGAGAGTTGCCGGGCGAGCTCACCGAGCGGCGTCTGCGGCGCCACGGTGACCTCGCTCGTGCGGAAACCGGCCTTGTGCCGCTTCACCGCCAGCACGTCCGTGGCCTGGTCCTCGATCCGCTGGTTCTGGTGGATGAACGACAGCCCGCCGAGCTGCGCCAGTGCCACTGCCAGGGTCGGCGACGAGACCGCCTGCATGATGGCGCTCACCATGGGCGTGGCGATCCGGATCCCCGGCTGCTCGCCGACCCGGTGACGCACCAGCGGTGCCCCGAGGTCCACATTGTCCGGCTTGCAATCTTCTGTGGTCAGGCCGGGTATGAGGAGGTATTCACTCAGCGTCCGAGAGATCTCGGGGAGGATTTTCAATGTCGTCTCCAGGGAGGAGCCGCCAGGCCAATACCGGTGAATTGGCGCGGCTCATGCGGGCCATGCAGATCGTCGCCAGACGATGGCGCACTGGGGGAATGCCAGATGCTATCGCACCGGATGCATTCACCGGTGGCACTGCCGGAGCCGACTGCCTGAAGGCGGCGGCAGCGGGTGGACGTTCACCATGCCGGCCCGGAGGCGCGCGCCGACTGCCTGGGCGCGGCGCTGGTCGCCTCCCCAGACCGAGGCGCTCAGGCCGTAGCGGCTGCGGTTGGCGAGGAGGACCGCCTCGTCGGTGCCGGCGCACCGGTAGAGCGAGACGACGGGCCCGAAGGTCTCCTCGGTGAAGCAGGTCATGTCCTCGGTGACGCCGCTCAGTACGGTCGGTTCGAAGAAGAAGGGGCCGATGTCGGGTCGCGGGCTGCCGCCGGTCAGGACGGTGGCGCCCTTGTCCTTGGCGTCCTGACAGCGCGTTCTTCCTGCCGAGTTCGAGGGTGCAGTTGACGAGCCTGCGGCCGGCCTTCTCGGCGATCGTGCGACCGACCGCGGAGGAGCCGGTGAAGCAGATGTGGTCGCCGCGGTCGGCCACGGCGCCCCCGATGGTGGGGCCGTCGCCCAGGACGATCTGGTAGACGTCGTCCGGCAGTCCCGCCTCGCGCAGCAGTCCGCGGGCCCACAGCAGGCTCAGGGCCCCTTGGTTGTCGGGCTTGTGGACGACGCCGTTGCCTGCGGAGAGGACCCCAGCCTCGCTCTGGCCCACGTCCTCCTGCACCAGCCGCAGATCCTGTCCGGCCGAATCATCGACCAGCTGGACGCGTTGCTCGTGAAGGTGACCGCCTGTGCCCGCCGACACGAAGACTCACCTCATCAACCAAATCGCTTCCCTCGCAGAACAGTTCGGGTACAAGGCGGTCGCTGACCAGTTGCACAGGCACACCGGCCCGGACAAGCCGCCGGATGACGACGCCAACGGACCTCCGACCCGGTGAGTATCGAGGTCGATCCAGGCGCACGGGCCTGCGGCCTCGGCGGGCATGTGCATCCCCGGCTTTGAGGGACGTGCTGCGGTCAGGTCAGTAGTTGTGACCACAGGGCACGTTCGACCTCGGTGGGGGCGGCGGTGGGGTCCACGCGCTCAGGGTGGCCCAGAGGGGGGCCCGACAGGGGGGTGAGGGATTCGGGGGATTGGTCTTCGGTAGGGGGCGGGAGTGGCGGGAGGGAGACGGCTCCGATGGAGATCGCGCCCCAACACTGGCCCACCATTTCCCAGTTCGGCACGACCCGTTGGAGCCCCCGGAGTATGAACGACCAAAAGCCCCTGCTCATGCGTGCCTCCCGTCCGTGTCTTTGCCCGCTGTGGGCATAAGGATGACGAGTGCTTCTTAAGCGATCATTAGGTGGAGGCGCCGGGCTTCAAGAGATGCTGGTTTGTCGGATTTGCGTCGCCTGGGCTTCGGTCGGGCTGCCGCAAGGCGCCTTCGGCCGAGTTCTGTGGGTATTTCGATGCGAGTTCGCCGAATCCCCTCATTTATGGAGATCTGACATGGAACCATCAGAGTGTTTGCCCTGGTGAGAGGGGTCGGTGTAACTTGACCACCGGTACCGGGAGGCATTTCGCGCAATGAATCACGTGCAATCGCAAACACTCTCAAGTTCCGTGTATCGCGTCGAGTTGGCCAGAATGGTGGTGGCGCTCGACTCGATCGAGCGGCGGTCGGGGCGCGTCGTGGAGGTCGCCGGGGATCCGGGGACCGGCAAGACCCGGCTCGTTGCCGCATTGGTGCGGGAGGCGGGCCGGCGGGGCGTTGATGTGCTGGTCGGTCGCTGTGCCGAGTCGGAGAAGGGGATCGCCCTTCATCCGTTCGTCGAGATTCTGCGCAGCCGTTCCGCCGTCGACCTCTTCGACCGGCTTCCCCTCGCCTGTGCGGAGTTGCTGCGCGCGGCGTTCGACGGGTCGCGGGCCCGGGAGGTTTCGCAGGGCTCCTCGAAGTCGGAACCGCCACTGGTGAACCACGCGATGCGAGTGCTCCTCGAGCATTGCGCCGGTAAAGGCATGTTGGTCGTGCTCGATGATTTCCACCATGCCGATGCCGTGTCGGTGGAGTTCCTCGACCGCTTGGTGAGGTTCCCCGTGCCCGGGCTACTGCTGGTCGTCGCGCACCGTCCCCGGCAGACCTCGGCACGTCTGCGCAGTACTCTCGCCCACGGAGTCGAACTCGGGGCCGTGGAACGGGTCCAGCTCGGGCCGCTCTCCCTTGAGCAGGCCGCTGAGATTCTCGAACTCTCTTCTGCTGACCCGAAGTTGAATTCCCTGCACCGGCTGAGCGACGGGATCCCCGGGTACCTCCTGGCACTGGCCCGGACCGGCACCCAGGACGACCGGGCCGATCGGCTGCTCGGTGAGGTCGAGGCGCTGGACCCGGTCGAGCGCCTCGTGCTGCGGGCGGCGGCGGTCGTCGGCGACCGGTTCGACGTCGACACCGTCGCGGCTGTCGCGGAGATGGACGCCGCCTGGGTGGCGGAGGCGGTGACCGGGCTGACGGCCCGTGACCTCGTCCGGCGGGCGGACCCGCTGCTCGAATACACCTTCCGCCACTCGACGGTACGCAGGACGGTGCGCGCGGAGTCCGATCCGAGATGGCGAAGACTGGCTCACCGAAGACTCCTCGAAGTCCTGCTCGATCGCGGCACGCGCGCCTGCTACTTCGGCGTCCACGTCGAACGACTGCTGGAGCGCCCCCAGCCGCACGACCTCGAACTGCTCGCCCGTGCCATGGAACAGGCCATCGCCGACAACCCCGTGACGGCCACCCGCTGGCTGGAGCTCCTGCTGAAGGGGGTGCCGGACAGTGACCGGTACCGGGCCGAGCGAGTCGGCATCCAGCTCCAGCTGGCCCGCGCCCTCGTCGCGATCGGCCAGCCCATGCGGAGCCGGGACATCTACCGGGAGGCGCTGCCGCTGGTGCCGGCGGAGCCCCGGGAGGTCCGCACCGCCGCGGTGGTCCTCTGCGTGCAGCTGGAGTGCGCGCTGGCCGGCTACGCCGAGGCGGGCCGGCTGGTCCAGGAGGAGCTGGACCAGCTGCCTCCGGATGCCCTGGCCCAGCGGATGCAGCTGATGCTGGCGCGCGCGTTCGTGGGGGATCAGCGGGACAGCAAGATGTCGCGGATCCTGGCGGAGCGCTGCCTGCGACTGGCGGACAGCCAGGGCAGCCGTACCGACCGGGCCGGCGCCCTGATCGCCGTCGCGCGGGACAGGCTCGTCGACGGCGACATCGACGGTGCCATCGAGGCCGTCGACGCTTGCGTGCCCGTGGTCGACGGGCTCTCCCAGGCCGAGCTCGGCCGGAGGATCGAGTACCTCTCGACGCTGGCATGGGTCGAGCTGTACCTGGACCGCTTCGCCGACGCCGAACGCCACTTCCTGCGGGGCAGGTTGCTGGCCGGCACCCACGGCTACCCGCACCACCTGCCCTCCGTGATGCTGGGGCTGAGCAAGGCGTACTCCCAGGTCGGACGGCTCGACGAGGCCATGCAGGTCGCCGTCGAGGCGGACCGTGCCGCCCAGGAGCTGGACGCCGTCCATCTGCGGAGCATGGCGCTCGCGCGCCAGTCGCTCTGCGCCACCCTGACGGACGGGAAGAACCGCAAGAGGTCCGTGGACCTCGCCGAGCGCGCCCTGGCGCTGCTGCCGGCGGAGTTCGGCTACGGGCGCGTCCTGACCGTGCTGTCGCTGGCCAAGGCGGTCCTGGAGGTGGGAGAGCCGCAGCGCTGCATCGCCCTGCTGGAGGACCTGGGCGACGGCGCGACTCTGCCGGCCGTGCCCCTGGTGCAGCGCGCGCGCTGCCTGGAGGTGCTGACCATGGCCGCCGCCATGGTGGGTGCCGCCTCCGCCGACAAGTCGGCCGAGGCGGCGGCCGCCGCCGCGCGGCGCACCGGTGTGATCTCGCATCGCGGCTTCGCCTTGGCGGCGCAGGGGCACGCGCTGCGCGGCGGGGGCCATCACCGGCTGGCGGAGCAGCGCTACCGTGCGGCCGCGCAGATCTTCGCGCAGGTCGGCATGGGCGTGATGCAGGCGCGGACGGTGGTCCTGGCGGCGCAGTGCGCGATGGCGTCCGGCGAGCGGGAGGAGGCGGCGACGCTGCTGGCGCTCGCCCAGGAGCTGGCCCGCAGGAGCGGGTCCTGGCGGACGTACGAGCAGGCCAAGGCGCTGCGGCTGGAGCTGGACCGGCCGGCCGGGGGCGAGCAGACCGTCGTCGAGCAGGACGACGGGATGGATCTGCTGACCGCCCGCGAGGCGGAGATCGCACGACTCGCGGGAAGTGGTGAACGGACGAAGGACATCGCGCAGCGGCTGTCCCTGAGCCCGCGGACCGTGGAGGTCCACCTGACCGCCATCTACCGCAAGCTGCAGGTCAAGTCCCGTGCTCAGCTCGCGAGTTGGATCAGTGAGCGAAGCGTTCGCGAGGCGCCGCCGAGACGGCGCTGAAACCGCCGCCCGGGGGGATGGGAGCTGGGACCCGCCCCCCGGACGGGCGGGGCTACTCGACGATGGTGATCGCCCGCTCCGGGCAGGCGTTCGCACCGCTCAGCGCGGCCGACCTGAGCGCCGCGTCCACCTGGAAGCGGCCCGCCTCGTTCTTGGCGGTGTCGGGGTTGACCTCGTAGACCGCCGGGCTCATCACCTGGCAGAGGCCGTGGCCGTTGCACGCGGATTCATCGACCTCGATGGTGACCACGGGCTTCATCCGATCGTCAGGTCGAGGCGGTTCATGCCGCGGACCGGAAGGTAGTGGTGGACGCGGGAGGAGCCGGGCGTCACGTGGTAGCTCGGGATGAGCCGGTGCCACTCCTCCAGCGCGACCTTGAGGATCCGACGGGCGAGGTGCATGCCGAGGCAGCGGTGCGGGCCGATGCCGAAGCTCAGGTGACGCACCGCCGACCGGTCGAAGTCCACCCGGTCCGCGTGGTCGAAGGCCTCGGGGTCGCGGCCTGACATGCCCCAGGACATCAGCACCTGGTCACCGGCGCGCATGGTGACGCCGTGGCGCTCGACGTCCTGGGTCAGGACGCGGGCGGAGCTGCCCATGGCCTGGTACCGGATCAGTTCCTCGATGATGAGCGGGATCTTGTCCGGCGACGTGGCGATGAGCTCCTGGATCTCCGGGTGCTCGGCCAGGTACAGCAGGATCAGGCCCAGGATGGAGTTGGTGGTGTCCAGGCTCGCCAGCATGGTCATGAAGACCACGTTGACGATCTCGTCCTGGGTCAGGTCCCGGCCCTCCAGCTTCGTCTTCAGCAGCAGGCTGACGACGTCGTAGCCGTCCTCGAACCCGTCGGCCCGGCGCTTGTCGACCGCGTCCGAGAAGAAGCCCCACAGCGGCTTGCTCGCCGCGTAGCGGTCCTGGTCGGTGCCGCCCATCGCGTTCTTGCGCAGCCAGTCCTTGTGGTCGAGCAGCTGCTGGAGGTTCTCACGCCCGATGCCGAAGTTGATCAGGAAGGTCTCGGCCGGCAGCGGGACGGCGAAGTCGGCGATCGCGTCGGTGGTCCCGCGCTTCGCGATCGGCTCGATCAGGTCGATCGCGGCCTGGCGGATCTGCGGGGTGATCTGGTTGACGACGGCGGGGTTGAACACGGTGGTCAGCGTCTGGCGCCACACCCGGTGCTCGTCCCCGTCGAGCTGGACGGGGATCTGCTTGTCGGCGTAGAGCTGGATGTGCGGAATGCTGACCTTCCCGTTCGAGAAGATCTCGGGGTTCTTGGCCGCCCACTCGATGTCCTCGTACCGGGTCAGGATCCAGAAGCCACCGAGCTCCTCCGACCGCACGATCGGTGCGAACTCGCGCAGCTTGTCGAACTGCGAGACCGGGTCCTGCTGGAGCCACGGCTGGAAGAGGCTCCACCGACGTCCCAGTTCCTCTACTGTCTGCGGCGGTTCGGTCAGCATGGTCGGCTCCTCGTAAGTCTTGGGCACGCTTGGATGCCGACGGTGACCGGCTGGGCTTAGGGCTTCCTTGTCGATGTCTAAAGGCATTCGGGGGCCCTGCGCGCTTCCCCGCGCGCTTAGGCTCCGGCACAGCGCGGCTTAAGCGCCCCTTCCTAGCGTCCCTGCTCACAGGTGGACGCCAGGGAGAGAAGGAAAGCCATGGAGCAGAACAAGCAGATCGCGCAGGAACTCCTGCACGCCGTCGGGCAGGGGGACGTGGCCGCCGTCGACAAGCTGCTGGCCGCCGACTTCTCGTGGCGGGTCGCCGCCGCCACCCCGGCGAGCCACCACCCGCTGCCCGAGCTCCAGACGAAGGACGAGTTCCTCGCGGGAGTCGGCGGGATGCGCGCCGTGTGGGCCGACGGGCTCGTCTACCACGTCCACAGCGTGCTGGCCGAGGGGGACCAGGTCGCGATCCAGGCCTCCGCCGAGGGCTCGACCCTCGGCCTGAGCTTCCGGAACCGCTACGCGTTCTTCCTCGAACTGCGCGACGGTCTCGTGGTCGCCGGGCACGAGTACCTCGACTTCGCCTACCTGCAGTCCTTCCAGGCGCAGATGGCCGAGCGGATGGCCGAGGCGGCCTGAGGCCGCGGTCCGCGGGGCCGGCCGCGCACCCCTGCCCGCCGGCCCCGGGAACGGCTTCGGAACACCTTCAGAGTGACTTTAGCCAGGCCGTTCAGATTCCCGAGTACACCAACCATCTCTCCCCGATCCACGCGGACTTGCCGAAGGGACCGACTGAATGAGCATGCCCGAGGTACGCATCCTGGCGGCCGGCTCGGCGCTGCCTGGGCAGCCCGTGGACAATGCGGCCCTGGCCCGGCGGTTCAAGATGGACGCCTCCTGGGAGCAGTGGGTCGATGTCTTCATCGGCACCCGGTCCCGGCACCTGGCCGTCGATCTGGAGAGCGGCGAGATCCGCTCCTCCCTCGCCGAACTCGGCGCCGCGGCCGCGCGGCGGGCGCTGGACTCCGCCGGTCTGCGGCCCGAGGACGTGGACGTGATGGTGCTGGGCACCGCCACCCCCGACCAGCTGATGCCGGCCACCGTCAACATGGTGGCCGAGCGGCTCGGCATCGACGGGATCCCCACCTACCAGCTCCAGTCCGGCTGCACGGGAGCGGTCGGCGCACTCGACCTCGGCCGCCAGCTGCTGCGGACCGGCGAGTTCCGGACCGCCCTGGTGCTGGGCGGCGACGTGTGCGCGAAGCACTTCGACGTGGACTTCGACCTGAAGAGCATGGCCCCCACCGAACTGGTCAACGTGGTGCTGTTCGGGGACGGCGCCGGGGCCGCGGTCCTGACGACCGAACCCGTCGCCGACGCCGCCGTCGTGCACCGCGTCCTCAACCGGCTCACCGGGCTGGGCCGCGCGCCGGGCCAGGTCGTGGACTGGTACGGGCAGTCCAGCCGGCGGGCCGGCACCCCCGCGCTGCAGGAGGACTACAAGGCCATCGAGCAGCTGGTGCCCGGCATGGCGGTCGAGGTGCTCAAGGAACTGCTGGACGGGCTGGACTGGGCCGACACCGATGTGGACTACCTGCTCGCGCCGCAGCTCTCCGGCACGATGACCGCCCGGATCGTGAAGGAGCTCGGCCTGCCGGGCGCCGAGGAGATCAGCTGCGTGGCCGAGATCGCCAACATCGGCAACGCGGCGCCCTTCGTCCAGCTGGAGCGGCTCCTGCCCGAGATGGTCCCCGGCGACCGGGCGATCGGCATCGCGATCGAGTCGAGCAAGTGGATCAAGGCCGGCTTCGCTCTCGGGAAGGTCTGATCCGATGGAGACGCTCGTGATGGAAACGCTCGCCGATCTCACCGCCGCCCACCGCGCCGGCACGCTCGCAGCCCGGTACCCGGAGGTGCGCCGGCTGCTGACGGGCCTCGCGGACGAGGAGCTCGTCCGCGCCGGTCAGCTGCTCGCAGGCCTCGACGCCGAGCTGGTCGGCAAGGAGAACCCGGACACGCCCCAGGTCCGGATCTCGGTCACCGGCAACGGCACCCTCTCCGGCCTGCTCGCCCCGCTGACCGCCGAACTCGCCCGCCACGGCCTGCTGTTGCGACCGCACTTCACCGACTTCGGCAGCTACATCCCCGAACTGTCCGCTCCCGACAGCGAACTCTGGCAGGCCTCGCCCGACCTGGTCCTGTGCGTGCTGGACCACAAGGCGGTCCTCGACGAGGTGCCCACCCCCTGGCACGTCGCCGACGTGGCGAAGGCCATCGAGGCCAAGGTGGGGCTGATCCGCGCCCTGGTCGAGCGGTTCGCCGCCCACGGCAGCGGAACGCTCGTGCTGAACACGCTGCCGCTGCCGCAGACCGTCCTCGCCCAGCTCGTGGACCACCGGTCCCGGGCTCAGCTGGGGGCCGTGTGGCGGGAGGCCAACGCCGGTCTGCTGCGGCTGGTTGACGCGCATCCCGGCGTCGTGGTGCTCGACCTCGACGCGCTGCTGACCGAGGGCGTCCGGCTCACCGAGACGCGACTCAGCAGCTATGCCAAGGCGCACCTCTCGCCCGCGCTGCTCGCCCGGTACGCCCGGCAGGCCGGACACCTCGCCAGGAACATCACCGGCCGCACCAAGAAGTGCCTGGCCCTCGACCTGGACGAGACCGTCTGGGGCGGGATCCTCGGCGAGTGCGGGCCCGAGCAGATCGAGGTCGCCGGTAGCTACAAGGGCGAGGCCTTCCGCGCCTTCCAGAAGGTCGCCAAGCAACTCGGCTCCCAGGGCGTGCTGCTGGCCGCGGTCAGCAAGAACGACATCGAGCCGGTCCGCGACACCCTCCGCACGCATCCCGAGATGACGCTCCGCGAAGCCGACTTCGTCCGGGTGATCGCCAACTGGAGCCCCAAGCACGACAATCTCAGGAGCCTGGCAGCCGACCTCAACATCGGCGTGGACAGCTTCGTCTTCGTCGACGACAGCCCCTTCGAATGCGGGCTGGTCCGCCACGAGTTGCCCGAGGTGGCCGTCGTCCAGGTGGACACCGAGCCCGCGCTGCACGTGGAACGACTGCTGCGGGACGGCTGGTTCGACGTCGTGCAGGTCACCGACGAGGACCGGGCCCGCCCCGCCACGTACCGCGACGAACTCGCCCGCAACGACTTCCTGCAGACCTTCGACTCGCTCCAGGACTACCTCCGGGAGCTGGCGGTGTGGGTCCGCTTCGGCCCGGTGGAGCCGGCCGAGGCGGCCCGGGTCTCACAGATGACCCTGCGCACCAACCAGTTCAACCTGACGACCGAGCGCCTCCAGCAGCCCGATGTGAGCCGCCTCCTGGACGACGCCTCGGCCGGCGTGCTCGGCATCCACGCCGGCGACCGGTTCGGTGCCAACGGCCTGGTGGGAGCGGTGTTCCTGCGCCGCTCCGGAGCGACCGTCGAGATCGGGAACTTCCTGCTCAGCTGCCGGGTCTTCGCCCGCGGCATCGAGCAGGCCTGCCTCACCGAGGTACTGCGGCAGGCTGCCGCGACCGGCGCGGAGCGCGTCCTCGGCCGCTACCGGCCGACCGCCAAGAACGCCAAGGTCGCCGACTTCTACACCCGAAACGGCTTCACCCTGATCTCCCAGGACGAAACGGGCACCGTCTTCGGCCACGACCTCACCGGGATCCTTCCGGCTCCCGAGCACATCGAGCTGATCACCCCCGCTGAAGGGACCGCAGAGTGAACACTGTCGATGAGTTCGTCGCCCTCGTGTGCGACGAGGTGGGCCTGCCCATCACCGCCGAGCACCTGGAGACCGGATTCGACCAGGTCCCCGGCTGGGACTCGGTGCACCTCCTCACCCTGATGATGGTGCTGGAGCGCAGCACCGGACGGCCGATCTCGCTGCCCGACCTCCTCGAAGCGCCGACCCTGGGCGACGTCTACCGGCTGGCGGTCGGTCCGTGACCGGTCGGCCGGTGGTCCGACAGCGACGACAGACGCTGTACTTCCTCGAACAGATCCGCTCGTTCTCCCCGGTGTTCCTCGACACCGAGGTCGACATGGACGAGGTGCTGTGGCACCGGGAGACGGAGCGCGAACAGGGCCGGCGCTATTCGCTGGTGAGCTACGTGCTCCACGCCGGCGCCCGGGTCCTGGCCGCGCACCCCCAGGCGAACGCCGCGATCAAGGGCGGCAGGTTTCCCCGGATCGCGCACTACTCCGAGGTCAACGCCAAGCTGGCACTGGACCGGACACTCGGCGGACAGCGGGCGGTACTCTCCGCCGTCCTGCCGGACCTGGCCAAGGCGGACCTGGCACAGATCCAGGAGCGGGTCTCGTACTACCGCGACGGCGACGTCGAGACGATGGCCGAGTTCGCCGGGGTCCGCAAGCTCCAGGGCCTGCCGATCCCCCTCGGCCGGGTCGCCTTCCGGCGCTTCGTGCAGCCCCTCGCCCGGCGCGCCGACGTCTTCGGCACCTTCGCGGTGACCTCGCTCGGCCACCGGGCGGTGGACGGCTTCCACTCGGTCGGCGGGACCACGATCACGCTCGGTGTCGGACGGATCCTCACCCGGCCCGTGGTGCGGGAGGGCGAGGTCACCACCGCCCCGGTCATGCGGCTCAGCCTCTCCTTCGACCACCGGGTGATCGACGGCGCGGAAGCGGCCGACATCCTCACCGAGATCAAGGACGCGCTGGAGAAGTTCGGCGGTCAGGCATGAACGACATCGCGGAACTCAAGCAGTTCATCGTGGTGCACGCCAAGGCCCAGGGGCTGAGCGCCTCGGAGTACCAGCCGTTGCTGGACCGGATCGGCAGTGACACGGACGGCGCACCCGACTCCTGGGCGGCCGTCTGGCGCGCGGCCGGCGAGGCCCTGGAAGCACGCGGGGACCTGCTGGAGGCCAACCGGCGCTACGTGATGGCCCGCTTCCCGTACGTGGACGGGCCGGGACGGGCCGGCGCCCAGCGGAGCTACCTCAGCGCCTTCGAGCGGTGGAGCAAGACCCAGCGGGACATCGAAGCGCTGGAGGTCGTCGTCGGTGACGAGCGCGTCCGCTGCTGGGCCACCGGACTGACCGGTGCGGGCACGGGCACCAGCACCGCCCGGCGCCCGCTGGTGCTCATCATGGGCGGCATCATCAGCGTCAAGGAGCAGTGGGCTCCGACGCTCAGGCTCGCCAACCGGCTCGGACTGGCCGCGGTGGTCGCGGAGATGCCCGGCGTCGGCGAGAACACGATGCGCTACGACGCCGACGGCTGGCGCATGATCACAGCCGTGCTGGACGCGGTCGCCGACCGCGCCGACGCGGCGAGCACCACCGCCCTGGCCCTCAGCTTCAGCGGGCACCTGGCGCTGCGCTGCGCGCTGACGGACCGCCGCATCCGCGCGGTCATCACCGCGGGCGCCCCGATCGGCGCCTTCTTCACCGACGGCGAGTGGCAGCGGCAGATCCCCCGGGTCACGGTGGACACGCTGGCCCACCTCGCCCGCACCACCCCGGGGGAACTGGGCGGGCTGCTGCCCGGCCTGGCCCTCACCGGGGAGCAACTCGACGCGCTGGACATCCCGGTGTACTACCTGGCGAGCCGGCGGGACGAGGTGATCCCACCCGAGGACCTGGCCCTGTTGCGCGGACACGTCCGCGATCTGCACGTCCTGGACAACGACGACGTGCACGGATCCCCCGGCCACGCTCTGGAGAGCCGGCTGTGGATCGTCCAGTCCCTCATGCGGCTGACCGGCCACCACGGGATCAAGCCGGCGCTGCTCGGCGCACTGCTGAGGCTGCTGCGCCTCCGTTCAAGCTTCGTACACAACGATAGGTAGGCAAGCTCGACCATGGGTGAATTCCAGGCGCACACGTCGACATCGGCCGGAGCGATCGCCATCGTCGGGATGTCCTGCCGGCTGCCGCACGCGGAGAACCCCGCCCAGCTGTGGCAGCTGCTGCGCGACGGCCGCAGCGCGATCGGCGAGCCCCCCGCGGGCCGTCCCGAACTGCCCGCCCGCCCGGGGGGCTATCTGGAGGACGTCAGCGGATTCGACGCCGGCTTCTTCGGCATCAGCCCGCGCGAGGCCTCGTCGATGGATCCCCAGCAGCGGCTGATGCTCGAACTCGCCTGGGAGGCACTGGAGGACGCCCGGATCCTGCCGGCCGACCTCGCCGACAGCCGGACCGGCGTCTTCGTCGGCGTCATCGCCGACGACTACGCGGCCCTCACCCGGCAGTACGGGATCGAGGGCATCACCCACCACACGCTGACCGGCCTGAACCGTGGCGTCATCGCCAACCGGATCTCCTACACGCTGGGCCTGCACGGACCCAGCGCCGCCGTGGACACCGGCCAGTCCTCCTCGCTGGTCGCCGTGCACCTGGCCGCCGAGAGCCTGCGTCGCGGCGAGTCCGCCATGGCCATCGCCGGCGGTGTCAACCTCAACCTCGTGCCGGAGAGTACCGTCGGCGCCGAGAAGTTCGGCGGGCTCTCCCCGGACGGCCTGAGCTTCACCTTCGACGCGCGGGCGAACGGCTACGTGCGAGGCGAGGGCGGCGCGTTCGTCGTGCTGAAGCCGCTGTCCGCCGCGATAGCCGACGGCGACCCGATCTACTGCGTGCTGCACGGCAGCGCGATGAACAACGACGGCACGACCGAGGGCCTCACCGTGCCCAGCCCGGCCGGCCAGCGGGACGTCCTGCGCCAGGCGTACCAGCGTGCCGAGGTCTGCGTCGACCAGGTGCAGTACGTCGAACTGCACGGTACGGGCACCAAGCTCGGCGACCCGATCGAGGCCTCGGCCCTGGGCGCGGTGCTCGGGGACGGCCGGTCTGAGGGCACCGAGCTGCGGGTCGGCTCGGTGAAGACCAACGTCGGACACCTTGAGGGTGCCGCCGGTATCGTCGGCCTGCTCAAGGCCGCGCTCTGCATCCGCAACCGCGAGCTGGTGCCGAGCCTGAACTTCGAGACGCCCAACCCGGAGATCCCGCTCGACAAGCTGAAGCTCTCCGTCCAGCTGAGCCGGGAGCCGTGGCCGCGGCCGGACCAGCCGCTCTACGCAGGCGTGAGCTCGTTCGGCATGGGCGGCACCAACTGCCATGTCGTGCTGTCGGACTGGAGCACCGAGCCGGTCGCGGAGTCCGCTGCTGCCGTTGAGCCGGTGGCGGAGCTGTCGGTGGCGGAGCTGTCGGTGTCGGGTGTGGTGCCGTGGGTGGTGTCGGGTCGGTCGGGGGGTGCGCTGGCGGGTCAGGCGGGTCGGTTGGTGTCGTTCCTGGAGGAGCGGCCGGAGCTGGATGTCGCGGCGGTGGGTCGTTCGCTGGCGGTGTCGCGGGCTCGTTTCGATCATCGTGCGGTGGTGGTGGGGGAGTCTCGGGATGAGCTCCTTGCGGGTGTGCGGGCGTTGGCGGGTGGTGTGCCGGCGGCTGGTGTGGTGTCGGGTCGTGTGGTGCCTGGTGGTTCGGTGGCGTTCCTGTTCTCGGGGCAGGGGAGTCAGCGTGTGGGTATGGGTCGTGAGTTGTATGTGAGCGAGCCGGTGTTTGCGGCTGCGTTCGATGAGGTTGTTGCGGCTCTGGATGTGCATCTGGATCGTTCGCTGGGTGCGGTGATCGAGGGTGAGGCGGAGCTGCTTGGGCGGACGGTGTTCACGCAGCCGGCGTTGTTCGCGGTCGAGGTGGCGCTGTTCCGTCTGCTGGAGCATTACGGAGTGACCCCGGATTATCTGGTGGGTCATTCGGTGGGTGAGTTGGCTGCGGCTCATGTGGCGGGTGTGCTGTCGCTTGAGGACGCGGCGCGTCTGGTGTGTGTGCGGGCGCGGTTGATGGAGGGTGTTGCCGCGGGCGGTGCGATGGTTGCCCTGAACGCGGGTGGGGAGCGTGTTGCGGGGTGGCTTGAGGGTCGTTCCGGTGTGGAGGTGGCGGGGTTCAACAGCCCTGCCAGCACGGTGATTTCGGGTGACGAGGTCGCGGTGCTGGAGGTCCTGGAGCTGGCTCGCGGGGAGGGTGTGAAGGCGACGCGACTGAAGGTGAGTCACGCGTTCCACTCGGCGCATCTGGACGGGATGCTGGCGGAGTTCACCGAGGTCGCCCGGACGCTGACGTATTCGGCTCCGCGGATCCCGGTGGTCTCGAACGTCACGGGCGGGCTGGTTGAGGAGTTCACGGCCGAGTACTGGGCTGCGCAGGCGCGTTCGGCGGTCCGTTTCGCCGATGGTGTCGCGACGTTGGCGGGTCTTGGTGTGACGGCGTTCGTGGAGCTGGGTCCGGATGGGACGCTGGCGGGTCTGACGAGTGAGTGCCTGGCCGACGCCGAGGGCGTCGTCGTGGTTCCGGTGCTGCGCAAGGACCGTGCCGAGAAGCGCTCGCTCCTCGCCGCGCTGGGTGCGGTGCACACGCATGGTGTGGGTGTGGCGTGGGAGCGGTTCCTGCCGGGCTCGGATCTGGTGGAGCTGCCTACCTACGCCTTCCAGCGTGAGCGCTACTGGCTGGACGGCTCGGCGATCGAGCCGGTGCGGGTACGGCCCGCCGCCGCGCGGCGCGACGAGGCGAAGCGGTCCGCCCCGCGAGGCGGCGAACTCGAACTGGTCCGTGCGCACGTGGCGGCCGTGCTCGGCCACGGTTCCGCGCGCGACGTGGACATCGACACGACCTTCAAGGACCTGGGCTTCGACTCCCTCTCGGCGGTCGAGCTCCGGAACGCGCTGAACGCGGCCACCGGGCTCGCGCTGCCCGCCGGCCTCCTCTTCAACTACCCGACCCCCGCCATCCTCGCCGCGCATCTCGGCGACCAACTCCTCGGCCTGGACCGGGACGAGGACGCGTACGAGGCCGTCGCTCTCGACGAGCCGATTGCGATCGTGGGCATGGCCTGCCGGCTCCCGGGCGGGGTCGCCTCGCCCGAGGACCTGTGGCGCCTGGTCAGCAGCGGCGTCGATGCGATCGACGGATTCCCGACCAACCGTGGCTGGGACCTCGACGCGCTGTTCGACCCGGACCCGGACCGTGCCGGCAAGTCCTCGGTCGCCAAGGGTGGTTTCCTGCACGACGCGGACAGGTTCGACGCGGAGTTCTTCGGCATCAGCCCCCGCGAGGCGGCGGCGATGGAGCCGCAGCAGCGGCTGCTGCTGGAGACGGCGTGGGAGGCCTTCGAGCAGGCGGGCATCGACCCGGCCACGCTGCGCGGCAGCCGCACCGGCGTGTACGTGGGCGCGACGGCGCAGGAGTACGGGCCGCGGCTGCACGAGCCGTCAGGTGGACACGACGGCTACCTGCTCACGGGCAACACCGCCAGCGTGGCCTCGGGCCGGCTGGCCTACACCTTCGGGCTGGAGGGCCCGGCGGTGACGGTCGACACCGCCTGCTCGTCCTCGCTCGTCGCGCTCCACCTCGCCGCGCAGGCCCTGCGCCAGGGCGAGTGCTCCGTGGCCATGGCCGGTGGTGTGTCCGTGATGGCCACGCCCGGGATGTTCGTGGAGTTCAGCCGGCAGCGCGGGCTGTCGCCGGACGGGCGCTGCAAGGCGTTCTCCTCGTCGGCCGACGGTACGGGCTGGGCCGAGGGCGTGGGTCTGCTGGTGCTGGAGCGGTTGTCGGACGCGGAGCGCAACGGGCACCAGGTGCTCGCGGTGATCCGTGGTTCCGCCGTGAACCAGGACGGTGCGAGCAACGGTCTGACGGCGCCGAACGGGCCGTCGCAGGAGCGGGTCATCCGCACGGCGCTGGCGAACGCCCGGCTGTCCGCGTCCGAGGTGGACGTCGTGGAGGCGCACGGCACGGGCACGCGACTGGGTGACCCGATCGAGGCCCAGGCGTTGCTGGCCACCTACGGCCAGGACCGCGAAGAGCCGCTTCGACTCGGTTCGCTGAAGTCGAACATCGGCCACACGCAGGCCGCGGCGGGCGTCGCGGGCGTGATCAAGATGGTCATGGCGATGCGCAACGGGGTCCTTCCGGCGACGCTGCACGTGGACGAGCCGACCCCCGAGGTCGACTGGTCGGCCGGTGCGGTGGAGCTGCTGACGCAGGCACAGGAGTGGCCGGAGCTGGACCGTCCGCGCCGGGCGGCCGTCTCGTCCTTCGGCATCAGCGGGACCAACGCGCACCTGATCGTCGAGCAGGTCACCGAAATCGACGCTCCGGTGGAGGAGTTGTCGGTGTCGGGTCCGGTGCCGTGGGTGGTGTCGGGTCGGTCGGGGGGTGCGCTGGCGGGTCAGGCGGGTCGGTTGGTGTCGTTCCTGGAGGAGCGGCCGGAGCTGGACATCGCGGCCGTGGGTCGCTCGCTGGCGGTCTCGCGGGCCCGTTTCGACCACCGTGCGGTGGTGGTGGGGGAGACCCGGGGCGAATTCCTTGACGCGCTACGGACGTTGACCCCGGGCAAGGCCGTTTCGGGTGGTTCGGTGGCGTTCCTGTTCTCGGGGCAGGGGAGTCAGCGTGTGGGTATGGGTCGTGAGTTGTATGTGAGCGAGCCGGTGTTCGCGGCTGCGTTCGATGAGGTTGTTGCGGCTCTGGATGTGCATCTGGATCGTTCGCTGGGTGCGGTGATCGAGGGTGAGTCGGAGCTGCTTGGGCGGACGGTGTTCACGCAGCCGGCGTTGTTCGCGGTCGAGGTGGCGCTGTTCCGTCTGCTGGAGCATTACGGAGTCCGGCCGGATTTCCTGGTCGGCCACTCGGTGGGTGAGTTGGCTGCGGCTCATGTGGCGGGTGTGCTGTCGCTGGAGGACGCGGCGCGTCTGGTCTGTGTGCGGGCGCGGTTGATGGAGGGGGTTGCCGCGGGCGGCGCGATGGTTGCCCTGAACGCGGGTGAAGCGCGCGTCGCCGGGTGGCTTGAGGGTCGTTCCGGTGTGGAGGTGGCGGGGTTCAACAGCCCGTCCAGCACGGTGATTTCGGGTGACGAGGTCGCGGTGCTGGAGGTCCTGGAGCTGGCTCGGGCCGAGGGTGTGAAGGCGACTCGGCTGAAGGTGAGTCACGCGTTCCACTCGGCGCATCTGGACGGGATGCTGGCGGAGTTCACCGAGGTCGCCCGGACTCTGACGTATTCGGCTCCCCGGATCCCGGTGGTCTCGAACGTCACCGGTGAGGTGATCGAGGAGTTCACGGCCGAGTACTGGGCTGCGCAGGCCCGTTCGGCGGTCCGTTTCGCCGACGGTGTCGCGACGCTGGCGGGTCTTGGTGTGACGGCGTTCGTGGAGCTGGGTCCGGATGGGACGCTGGCGGGTCTGACGGGCGAGTGCCTGGCCGACGCCGAGGGCGTCGTCGTGGTTCCGGTGCTGCGCAAGGACCGCGCCGAGAAGCGCTCCCTCCTCACGGCGCTGGGCGCGGTGCACGCACATGGTGTGGGGGTGGAGTGGGAGCGGTTCCTGCCGGGCTCGGACCTGGTGGAGCTGCCCACCTACGCCTTCCAGCGTGAGCGCTACTGGCTGGATGCGCCGCGTTCGGGTGATGCGGCGGGTCTGGGTCTGACGGCGGTGGATCATCCGTTGTTGGCTGCGGTGATTGCGGATCCTGATGGTGATGCGGTGCAGTTCTCTGCGTCGGTGTCGTTGTCGTCGCATCCGTGGCTGGCTGATCATGCGATCGGTGGGACGGTGCTGGTTCCGGGGACGGTGTTCCTGGAGCTTGCGGGTCATGCGGCCGAGCAGTTGGGGTGTGGCACGGTCGAGGAGCTGACGCTCCAGGCGCCGTTGACCCTGACCGGTACCGCTCCCGTCTCGATCCGGCTGACCGTCAGCCAGGCCGATGCGCGTGGCGACCGTCAGTTCACCGTGTACTCGCGGACCGGCGACGAGCAATGGACCGCCCACGCGGCCGGCCTGCTCACCTCCGCTGCCCCCGTGCCGGGCGTCTCCCTCGACCAGTGGCCGCCGGCCGCCGGCACCCCCATCCCGCTGGACGGCGTCTACGACCGCCTCGATGAGCTGGGTTACGGCTACGGGCCGGCCTTCCACGGCCTGCGCGCCGCCTGGCGCGCCGGTGACGACCTCTTCGCCGAGGTCGCGCTGCCCGAGCAGCTGCACACCGAGGCCGCTCGCTTCGGTCTGCACCCCGCTCTCCTCGACGCGGTCCTGCACCCGCTCGTCCTGGAGGCCGCCGCCTCGACGCAGGACGACAGCACGATCCGCCTGCCGTTCTCGTTCTCGGGCTTCGTGCTGCACGCGGTCGGTGCCACCGTGCTGCGCGTCCGCTGGACCCGTACCGGCCAGGACACGGCCCGTCTCGCTCTCGCCGACGGGGCCGGCGCGCCCGTGGCAGCGATCGAGTCGGTCGCCCTGCGGCCGATCGCCCGCGATCAGCTCGCTGTGGCCGGCCCGGCCGTGGAGTCCCTGTACCGGATGGCCTGGGAGGCCGTACCGACGGCCGAGCCGGTCGCCGAGCAGAGCTGGGTCAGGCTGGGCGAGGGGCCGTACGCCGACCTCGCCGCGCTGAGCGCCGCGATCGACGCGGGCGCTGCCGCACCGGAGTTCGTGGTGATCGGCGAGCAGGAGCTCGTCGCCGGCACCTCCGATGACGTGCCCGCCCGGACTCACGCCACGGCGGCGCGCGGGCTCGAGGTGGTCCAGGAGTGGCTGGCCGCACCGCAGTTCACCGAGAGCCGGCTGGTCCTCGCCGTGCCGGACGGTGCGCTGCACACGGCCCCGCTGGTGGGCCTGATCCGTACCGCGCAGAGCGAGCAGCCGGGCCGACTGGTCCTCGTCCACCTGGATGAGGGTGGTCTGGCGTTGCTGCCTGCGGTGTTGGCTTCGGGTGAGTCCGAGGTTGTGGTGCGTGGTGGTGGGTTGTTGGTGCCGCGGTTGGTGCGTGCGGCGGGTGTGGTGGCGGGTGCGGTTGGTGGTCTGGATCCGGAGGGTGCGGTCCTGGTGACCGGTGCTCTGGGGACGTTGGGTCGTCTGGTGGCGCGTCGGCTGGTTTCGCATCATGGTGTGCGGCATCTGGTGTTGGTGTCGCGTCGTGGTGGTGAGACGCCGGGGGCTGCGGAGTTCGTGGCGGAGCTGGCGGAGTTGGGTGCGCGGGCTTCGGTGGCGGCGTGTGACGTGTCGGACTTCGATGCGCTGGCGGGTCTGCTGGACGAGGTGGTGGTCGAGCGTCCGTTGACGGCTGTGGTGCACACGGCGGGTGTGCTGGAGGACGCGACGCTGGGGTCGCTGTCGGCGGGTCAGCTGGAGCGGGTGATGCGTCCGAAGGTGGATGCGGCGTGGAACCTGCACCGTCTGAGCTGGCATCACAAGCTCTCCGCGTTCGTGCTCTTCTCGTCGATCGCGGGCCTCATCGGCAACGCCGGTCAGGCGAACTACGCGGCGGCGAACACCTTCCTCGATGCTCTCGCGCAGCACCGTCGGGCCCAGAACCTGCCCGCGACCTCCCTCGCCTGGAGCCTCTGGGACAGCGCGGACGGAATGGCCGGAAGCCTCGGCGACGCCGACGTCGCGCGGTGGAAGCGGAGCGGGATCGTCCCGCTGACGCCGGAACTGGGTCTGGAGCTGTTCGACGCGGCGCTCGCCTCGGCCGAGCCGCTGCTGGTCCCCGCCGAACTCGACCTGGGCGCCCTGCGCGCCCGCGCCGAGGAGAACGCGCTCCCCGAGCTCTTCACCGGCCTGGTCCGCGTCCGCCGCCGGCAGGCGGCCGGTGCCGCCCACGGCGCCGACTCGTCGTGGGTCCAGCGGCTGATCCAGCTGGGCGCGGACGAGCGGGCGCAAGCCGTGCTCCAGACCGTGCGGGAGACCGTGGGGCTGGTTCTCGGGCACGGGGCCAACGCCGACATCGACCCGGCCAAGGCCTTCAAGGAGACCGGTTTCGACTCCCTCACCGGTGTCGAACTGCGCAACCGGCTCAACTCGGTGACCGGAGTGCGACTGCCGGCCACCCTGGTCTTCGACCACCCGTCGCCCCAGGCCGTGGCGGAGTTCCTGCTGGAGCAGCTCAATGCGACCGGAACGGCCGTCGTCCCGTCCGTGGTTGCCCACGCTCCGGGACTGGACGAGCCGATCGCGGTGGTGGGTATGGGGTGTCGTTATCCGGGTGGGGTGGTTTCGCCGGAGGATTTGTGGCGGCTGGTGGTGGAGGGCCGGGATGCTGTTGGTGAGTTCCCGGGTGATCGTGGTTGGGATGTGGAGGGGCTTTTCGATCCGGATCCGGAGAAGATCGGTAAGTCGTATACGCGTCGGGGTGGGTTTCTTTATGAGGCTGCGGATTTCGATGCGGAGTTCTTTGGTCTGAGTCCGCGTGAGGCGGTGGCGACGGATCCGCAGCAGCGTGTGTTGCTGGAGGTGGCGTGGGAGGCGTTGGAGCGGGCGGGTATTGATCCGGGCTCGTTGCGGGGTTCTTCGACGGGTGTGTATGCGGGTGTGATGTACAACGATTACGGGTCGCGGTTGGGGAGTGCTCCGGAGGGTTTCGAGGGGCATTTGCTGACGGGGACGATCGCGAGTGTGTTGTCGGGTCGGGTGGCTTACACGTTCGGTCTTGAGGGGCCGGCGGTGACGTTGGATACGGCGTGTTCGTCGTCGTTGGTGGCGGTGCATCTGGCGGCTCAGGCGTTGCGTCAGGG
>NZ_JBWXUE010000028.1:0-102626 GCF_057158765.1 Kitasatospora sp. NEAU-69 | reverse complement strand
TCTACATCGCCCTGGCTACGGCCATCGTCACCATCCGCAGCCTGATACGACGAGCATGGTTCACCCACCGCTGGGACACACGCCCCCACAGCCCCCGCATCCGATGACCTACTGGCGGACGCTCTTAAAACTGCTTGGCCGCGAGGCCGTGCCGGTTCGAGTCCGGCTCCGGGCACCAGCTCCTCCCTGCTCTTCGCACCCCTGCACCGCACCCCTTCGCACCACCTCTGCGCACCGCGCGGGCAGCTGCCCGCGCGGTGCCGACGGCTGTCCGCATCCGGGGCCGGGAACGGGTCCGCAGGCCACGGCGTTTCCTTTACCAACGCATTACCATTGGCGCTGCGGGCGGTGTGGCACCGCCCTGGGAGGAAAAGCATGAGGAGCAGCAACCCGGTCTTCTCGCGGGACGGGTCCTTCACCCGCCGGACCGGCGGCAGCGGCGGCGCCGGGTACGCGGGCTTCGGCGCGGCGCCGCAGTCGGGCGCCCGGTACGGCAGCCCGTACGACCGGCCGGTCGGCGCCGAGGAGTTGGAGGAGCTGTACCGTGCGCCGTCGGCCGGCCCGGCCGCGACCGGCCGGATGACGATGGACGACGTGGTCGCCAGCACCGCGCTGACGCTGCTCACCGTGGTCGCGGCCGGTGCCGTCGCGTGGTTCGCGCTGCCGACGGCCGATTACGGGATCGCGCTGGGGGCCGCGCTGGCGGCCTTCGTGGTCGGCCTGGTGGTGAGCTTCCGACGCAGCGTCAATCCGGCCCTGGTGCTGCTCTACGCGGGCCTGGAGGGGTTCTTCCTCGGTGCGGTCACGAAGCTCTTCAACGAGCTGTGGCCGGGCATCGCGATCCAGGCCGTGCTCGGCACGGCGGCCGTCTTCGCCGGCATGCTGATCGCGTACCGGAGCGGCCGGATCCGGGTCACCGCGCGGTCCACCCGGATCGGACTGGCCGTCGCGGTCGGCTTTCTGCTGCTGATGGCGGTCAACCTGATCGCGACGGCGTTCGGCGCCTCGATGGGCCTGAACTCCGGGCCGCTCGGCGTGCTGGTCGGCCTGGTCGGGATCGGGCTCGGCGCGTTCTTCCTGTCGCTGGACTTCGCGGCGGTGGAGGAGGCGATCCGCGGCGGTGCGCCGCGCCGGGAGTCCTGGCGGGCGGCGTTCGGGCTGACGCTCTCGCTGGTCTGGATCTACCTGGAGATGCTGCGGCTGATCGCGATCCTGCGCGGCGACGACTGAGCCGCTGGACGGCCTGCCCGGGCAGCGGAGCCCGCGGCGGCGCGGCGATAGGCTCGCGCCATGGCTGAACTGTCTTCCCTGGTGGACCCCTCTTCCTTGGTGGAACGCGTCGAGGAGCTGGCGGATCGTTTCCGCGCGATGCCGCAGAGCAAGCTGCTCGGCGGCGTTCCCGGCCACGCCTCGCGGGCGGCGGCCGGGCTGGCGCTGGCCCGCCGACTGGCCGGGCAGGCGCAGCTGTTGGAGGAGGGGCCGCAGGCCGTGATCCGCGAGATCCCCGAGGCCGGGGTGTTCGCGGTCGGCGACCAGCTGGTGGTGGCCGTCCACGACCTCGCGGCCGCGCTGGTTCTCGCCACGCCGGCCGGGCGGCGGGCGGCTGCCGCACCCGGGGCCGAAGACGCGGACACCGCCGCGGCCGGCCTCCTGGCGGAGATGACCACGGCGGTGTCCGCCGTCGCGAAGCTCTGTTCCTGAGCTGTCTTCCTGAGTTGTCTTCCTGAGCCGCTGTTCCCCAACCCCCAGCTCCCCGACCCCGCAGCTCAGGGGCTCTGACGAGCCGGCGTCAGATGCTCGCCACCACGCGGTCGGCCAGCACGTAGACGACCTCCTCGTCGGTCGAGAAGGAGAGCGAGTACGAGCCGGAGAACCGCGAGCCACCGAGCAGTCGCACGTCCTCGTCGGCCCGGACCGCGTCGATCAGGCGGTAGGCGGCCTCGCGGTCGCCGGGGGCCACGCAGAGCGTGGTGCCGTCGGCGAACGCGTAGACGTCCAGCGTGCCGAGCGGGCCCGGGCGGACGTCGGTCAGCGCGATCCGGTCCTCGGCGAGTGCGGTGAGCCGGGCGTCGGTCCACTCGCGGGACGGGGTCTGGCTCGGCACGAAGTCGGGGTGCGAGGGGTGGCGGCGCGGGTCCGGCGCGGCGGCCGGGGCCTCGGCCGGAGCGGCGGCCTGGTCCGGGTCGAGCAGGCCCGCCTCCAGAGCGGTGGCGAGCAGGTCGGCCTCGCGCGGGGCCCGGTGGTTCTCACCGACGCCGGCCGGTTCGCCGGGGGCGCCGGCGCCGCCGGTACCGCCCGCGGCCGGGTGCCCGCCGGCCTGCGGACCGGCGTGCGGACCGGTCAGCGGACCGCTCTCGGTGATCATCTCCTCCAGCGCCGCGCGCAGCGCCTCGCCGAACTCCGGGTCCATCGTGCCCGCGCTGTCGGCGGCGTCCTCCGGGCCGGTCGGCCGGGGGAAGAAGACCGGCCAGCCGTCGGCCGGGCCCAGGCTCGCCAGGCCGCTCAGATCGAGACCGCCCAGCTCCGACTCGGGGAACGGGCCGGCGAACGGCGTGTCCAGCAGCGTCTCGTCCTCGGCGGCCCGGGCCTCCTGCTCGGCCCAGAACGCGCGCGCCTCGCTGATCTCCCGCTCGCGGTCGGCGGCCAGCGCCTCGGTCACCGCGCGCCGTATCGCGTCCTCGTCCACGGGTGCCGTGGCGGGTGGGGCGGTGCGCAGTTCGGCGACCCGGCGGGAGAGGCCGCGTACATGGAACAGCACGGCTGACGACACGGCGATCAGGATCAGCAGAAGCGGGATGTACACGGCGCTCACGGAACGTACTCCTTGCGCGGAGTGGAACAGGGGAACATCTCCACAGTGCCGTATGGGTGGGTGGTGCTGCAGAGGAAGATGTCCGAAATGCCGGTGATGTTCCTCATTGTCCAAAAATCTAAAGGTGTGCTTGTTGTACGCTGCGCAGTTGACTGGTTTCACCATGTGGTCAAAATGCGTCCGAAGCGAATATTTGAGGGCCGGATCGCACCCTGGGTGTGATCCGGCCCTCAATTACGCTCAGTGACGCCAAACGGGTGACTCCCCGTTTGAACGGGCCCGGGGCCTGACGGCAGACCCGGGGCCCACCGCCTCAGCTCAGGCGCTCGATCACCATCGCCATGCCCTGGCCGCCGCCCACGCACATGGTCTCCAGGCCGAACTGCTTGTCGTGCCACTGCAGCGAGTTGATCAGCGTGGTGGTGATCCGGGCGCCGGTCATGCCGAACGGGTGGCCGATCGCGATCGCGCCGCCGTTCACGTTCAGCTTGTCCTCGTCGATGCCCAGGTCCCGGTAGGACGGGATCACCTGGGCCGCGAAGGCCTCGTTGATCTCGACCAGGTCGATGTCGCCGATGCTCAGCCCGGCCCGCTTGAGCGCCTGGCGGGAGGCCTCCACCGGGCCGTAGCCCATGATCTCGGGGGAGAGCGCGGAGACGCCGGTGGAGACGACCCGGGCCAGCGGCGTGATGCCGAGCTCACGGGCCTTGGTGTCGGACATGATCACCAGCGCGGCGGCGCCGTCGTTCAGCGGGCAGCAGTTGCCGGCCGTGACCGTGCCGTCCGGGCGGAAGACCGGCTTGAGGCCCTGCACGCCCTCCAGCGTGACGCCGGCGCGCGGGCCGTCGTCGGCCGAGACGACGGTGCCGTCCGGCGTGGTGACCGGGGTGATCTCGCGCTGCCAGAAGCCGGCCTTGATCGCGGCCTCGGCGAGGTTCTGCGAGCGCACGCCGAACGCGTCCTGGTCGGCCCGGGTGACGCCCTTGAGTGCGGCCAGGTTCTCGGCGGTCTGGCCCATCGCGATGTAGGCGTCCGGCAGCAGGCCGTCCTCGCGCGGGTCGTGCCACTCGCCGCCGCCCTTCGCGGCCCGCTCGGCGGTGCGCGCGATCGCGTCGTCGAAGAGCGGGTTGGTGGTGCCCGGCATGCCGTCCGAGGTGCCGTTGACCGAGCGCGAGACGGTCTCCACGCCGGCCGAGATGAAGACGTCGCCCTCGCCCGCCTTGATCGCGTGCAGCGCCATCCGGGTGGTCTGCAGCGAGGAGGAGCAGTACCGGGTGATGGTGGTGCCGGGCAGGTAGTCCATGCCCATCTGGACGGCGATGATCCGGGCCAGGTTGTGGCCCTGCTCGCCGCCGGGCAGGCCGCAGCCGAGCATCAGGTCGTCGATCTGGCGCGGGTCCAGCTGCGGCACCTTGGCCAGTGCGGCGCCGATGATCTGCGCCGTCAGGTCGTCCGGGCGGACGTCCTTCAGTGACCCCTTGAAGGCCCGGCCGATCGGCGAACGGGCGGCGCTGACGATGACGGCTTCGGGCATGACGGCTCCTCGGTAGTGTCCGGCTGCTACGCAGAGGAAAGTTACTCCCAAGTAGCGCGTGCGTCACCTGTGGTCGCGTGTGAGCTCGCCGACTCGCCCCCGGCAGCCGCCGGCTCGCCCGGCGCTCCCGGCAGTCCGAGCCGCAACCGGTGCTTGACCAGCGCCCACCGGCCGCCGCCGGCGCCGGCCGTCGCGGAGGTGACCTCGGTGCCGGACTGCCCGGCCGCGTGCGCCGCCGCGACCGCCATCGGCAGCATCGCCTCGCGGCGGGCCGGCGGCTCCTGCTCGGCCGCCTCCGGCCAGAGCCCGATCACCGCGCAGAGCGAGGGCAGCACGGCCATCGCGGCCGTCGCGTAGCCCTGCGCGGACGGGTGGAACCGGTCCGAGGCGAACATCTCCGGCCGGGCCGCGAACTCCGGCCCGAGCAGCGAGCCGAGCGAGACGGTCCGCCCGCCGGCCTCCACCACCGCTATGGTCTGCGCCGCCGCGAGCTGGCGGCTGGCCCGCCGGGCCAGCCAGCGCAGCGGCGGGCGCACCGGCTTGATGGTGCCCAGATCCGGGCAGGTGCCGACCACCACCTCGCAGCCGAGCGCGCGCAGGTCGCGGACCGCGTCGCCGAGCTGGCGGACGGCCTGCGCGGCCGGCGTGTGCCCGGTGACGTCATTGGCCCCGATGATCACCACCGCGATGTCCGGCCGGGCCGCCACCGCGAGCCGCACCTGGCGCGCCAGGTCGGTCGAGCGGGCTCCGGAGACCGCCACGTTCACCAGCTGCACCCGCCGCTCGGCGACCGAGGCGAGTCCGGCGGCCAGCAGCGCCCCCGGCGTCTCCCGGCTGCGCCGCACGCCGAGCCCGGCAGCCGTCGAGTCGCCGAGGAAGGCCAGCACCAGCGGCTCCTGGTCCTCGGCCGCCGGATCGGCGAAGCCGTCCCCGTAGATGCCGTCGGCCTTCGGCGGCGCGCCGTCCAGGATTCCGACCGCGCGGACCGCGAGCCGGCTCTCGGTGATCAGCACGCCGGCCAGGCCCACCCCGAGCAGGCCGAGCCCGCCGCCGCCGTACGCCGCCGCTGTGGCGATCCGCCGGGCCGCTCGTGCCCTCGACTGCTGCGCCCCTGGCATCCGGCTGCCCCCTTCGCGTTCATCCGGTCTCCCGCAGGCTGCGGGCCCGTTCCACAGCGTCCATACCAGCGTGCATACCCCTTGACACCTTTGCGCTATCGGGAGGCGTAGGCCATCCGGAGCCATAGGCTGGGGCCACCGAGGAACACCAAGGCCACAGACCGGGAGGACCCCCGTGCGGTACCACAATTCGATCATCGAGCTGGTCGGAAACACACCACTGGTGAAGCTGACCAAGGTCACCGAGGGGATTTCCGCCACGGTGCTGGCCAAGGTCGAGTACTTCAACCCCGGCGGCTCGGTCAAGGACCGCATCGCGATGCGGATGATCGAGGCGGCCGAGGCCTCCGGCGCACTCAAGCCGGGCGGCACCATCGTCGAGCCCACCTCGGGCAACACCGGCGTCGGGCTCGCCATCGTGGCCCAGCAGAAGGGCTACAAGTGCATCTTCGTCTGTCCGGACAAGGTCTCGACTGACAAGATCAACACGCTGCGGGCCTACGGCGCCGAGGTCGTGGTCTGCCCGACCGCGGTCGCGCCCGAGCACCCGGACTCGTACTACAACGTCTCCGACCGCCTGGTCCGGGAGACCCCGAACGCCTGGAAGCCGGACCAGTACTCCAACCCGGAGAACCCCGCCTCGCACTACCACTCGACCGGTCCCGAGCTCTGGGAGCAGACCGAGGGCCGGATCACCCACTTCGTCGCGGGTGTCGGCACCGGCGGCACCATCTCCGGCACCGGCCGCTACCTGAAGGACGCCTCCGCGGGCAAGGTCCAGGTCATCGGCGCCGACCCGGAGGGCTCGGTCTACTCCGGCGGCACCGGCCGCCCGTACCTGGTCGAGGGCGTCGGCGAGGACTTCTGGCCGACCGCCTACGACCGCACGGTGGCCGACGAGATCGTCGCGGTCTCCGACAAGGACTCGTTCCGGATGACCCGCCGCCTCGCCAAGGAGGAGGGCCTGCTGGTCGGCGGCTCCTGCGGGATGGCCGTGGTGGCCGCGCTGGAGGTCGCCAAGCGGCTCGGCCCGGACGACGTGGTCGTCGTGCTGCTGCCGGACGGCGGCCGCGGCTACCTGTCGAAGATCTTCAACGACGACTGGATGGCCGACTACGGCTTCCTGCCGACCGCCGAGGACGAGGCGCACATCGGCGAGGTGCTGGCCCGCAAGGACGCGCTGGAGCACGAGGGCATCCCGCAGTTCGTCCACATGCACCCGAGCGAGACGGTCGGCGAGGCGGTGCAGGTGCTGCGCGACTTCGGCGTCTCGCAGATGCCGGTGGTCTCGCCCGGCGCCGGGCACCCGGACATCATGGCCGGCGAGGTGATCGGCTCGGTCGCCGAGCGCGACCTGCTCTCGGCGCTGTTCACCGGGCGGGCGCAGCTCACCGACCGGCTGGAGCAGCACATGTCGCGCCCGCTGCCGGTGGTCGGCTCCGGTGAGTCGGTGACCGGTCTGATGACCGTGCTGGAGCAGCACGACGCGGCCGTGGTGCTGGTGGAGGGCAAGCCGCAGGGCATCGTCACCCGCCAGGACCTGCTCGCCTTCATGGCCGGCCGGGTCGCGCACTGACGGGTCATGTGCTGAGGAGCCGCGCCCTGAGGGGCTGCGCACTGAGGGACCCCGCGCTGACAGATCCTCAGAGGTTGGTACACCCACGTCACGTGCCCGCATCACCTGGTTAACAACGGTCGGGCACTGTAGTGGTCACGGCAAGACGCCGAGCGAGACGGCAGCGGTGACCGGGAGCGGCTCCCCGGGCGCCGGAACCGTCTGGGACACAGGAGGCCGGCCTTGACCCGGCCCGGTGTCTCCCTCCGGATCCTCACGGGCCGGAGGGGCCCCACGTGGGGGCCGCCGTCGTCCCGCCCCTGTGCCGGCTCAGGCCGGTGCTCAGGGTGCGGCGGCACCCACGGCACCTCGCGCCCCTGGTGGCGCGGCTCCGCAGCTCCCGGGTGGGGGAGCCGGGCGGAGCGGGCAGGGCCGGTCCCGGATCACCGGGGCCGGCCCTTCGCCTGTCGTCGGCCCTTCGCCTGTCGTCGCCGTTGGGTCAGGTCGCTTTTGTCGCCTACCCTCGGCAGCATGACCAGCACCGAGATCAGCGCCGAAGCTTCCGACGCTCCCCGCTACGTCCGCCTCAGCATCGAGCTGATCGCGGAGATCACCGACGAGAACGCCCTGAAGGCCGCCGCCCTGGCCCAGGTCGCCGATGACGAGTACCTGGACGACGAGGAGCGCGCCCAGTCCGTCGAGGCGATCGAGGTGGACCCCTCGGGTTCGCTCGCCCACTTCATCGACCCGGTCGCGCTGCTCGGCGACGTGCCCGGCATCGAGCTGGCCCAGGCCACCTGGGAGTCGGCGCAGACCGAGTTCGACCCCGAAGAGGACAGCTACGAATTCGAGATCGAGTAGGGGCTTCGGCTCTTCGGCTCTTCTGCTCTTCGCAGTACCGCATACCGCCCGCCGCTTGTCGGTTGGGCGGTATGTCCATTTTTGGCACTATCTTTCATCATCTCGTACGATCTGAATCCCTTCGGGGGGAACCCGTTCGCCCGGAAAAGCGTCGCTATATCCGATTTGATACAGCGAAGCCGACAGCAGGGAGACGAGATCGTGACGGCACAGCACGAGCAGCGGCGGCGCGGTGCGGGCGGCAGCATCGGTGGCAGTGGCAGCGGCGGCACCCTGGGCCGGCGCGGCGTGCTCGCCGGCCTGCTGGGCGCCCCGATCCTGTTCGTCGCGGCCTGCAACGGCGGTGGCGGCGGTGGCGGCGGCAAGGGCGCCAGTGACACCGCCACCGCCGACGGCACGGGCGGTCCGGCTGCCGGCGCCACCCCGACGCCGAAGGCCTCCGCCGCCCGAATAACCGTCAGCCCGGCCGACGGCAGCACCGGCGCCCCGTTCAACGCCCCGGTCACCGTCACCGTGGCCGCCGGCACGCTCGGCGCGGTCACCGTCACCGACGCCGCCGGGCAGCAGATCGCCGGCCGGCTCGCGCCCGACGCGCTGAGCTGGACCAGCACTGCACCACTGAGCAGCGGCACCGCCTACACCGTCACGACCGAGGCCGTCGACCGGGACAAGCTGCCGGCGCACGCGGCGGCCTCGTTCCGCACCGCGAGCCCCGCCGCCACCTTCGTCGGCTACTTCACGCCGGAGGACGGCTCCACGGTCGGCGTCGGGATGCCCGTCTCGATCACCTTCAGCAAGCCGGTCACCAACCGCAAGGCCGTCCAGCAGGCGATCAGTGTGGTCGCAGACCCGGGCGTCGAGGTCGCCGGTCACTGGTACTCCAGCACCCGGCTGGACTTCCGCCCGCAGCAGTACTGGGCGGCGGGCACCAAGGTGACGCTGAAGCTGCGGCTGAAGGACGTCGAGGGCGCGAGCGGCGTCTTCGGCACCCAGAACAAGGACGTCGGCTTCACCATCGGCCGGGCCCAGACTTCGGTGGTCGACCTCGCTGCCGGCACCCTCACCGTGACGACCGACGGCCGGACCGGCGCGGTCTACAAGGTGATCGGCGGATCGCCCCAACACCGCACCTGGGCAGGCAAGATGGTGATCTTCGAGCGCTTCCAGCAGACCAGGATGGACTCGTCCACGGTCGGCCTCGGCGACGAGTACGACATCGCGGACGTGCCGCACGCGCAGCGGCTGACCGCCTCCGGCACGTTCATCCATGGCAACTACTGGTCGCCCGCCTCGGCCTACGGCCACGCCAACCTGAGCCACGGCTGCATCGCGCTGCGCGACGTCAAGGGCGCCGGCGACCCGGGCACGGACGGCGCGAGGTTCTACGCGGGCTCGATGGTCGGCGACGTCGTCGAGGTGGTCAACTCCGGTGACCGCACGGTGGATCCGGCCAACGGCCTGAGCGACTGGAACCTGTCCTGGGCGGACTGGAAGGCCGGCAGCGCCTTCTAGGCTTGAGTCTCCACTGAGGGGAGGCCGCAAGGTGGCGGACATGGACGGCGACACCCGTGACACTCACGAAACCCTGCGCACGATCGGCGAACTGGCCCGGCTGACCGGCCTGTCGGTCAAGACGATCCGGTTCTGGTCCGACGCGGGCGTGGTGCCGCCGACCGACCGAACCCCCGCCGGCTACCGGCTCTACGGCACCGATGCCCTCGCCCGCCTCGACCTGGTGCGCACGCTGCGCGAGCTCGGCGTCGACCTCGCCACGATCCAGCGCGTGCTGGACCGCGAGGTCACCGTCGCCGAGGTCGCGACCGCGCACGCCGAGGCACTGGACGTGCAGATCCGCACGCTCCGGCTGCGCCGGGCCGTACTGCGGGCCGTGGCCCGGCGGGGATCCACCCCGGAGGAGATGGAACTCATGCACAAGCTCGCCAAGCTCACCGACCAGGAACGCCGCCGCCTGATCAACGACTTCATCGACGAGGCCTTCGAAGGGCTCGACGTCGGCCCCGAGTTCGTGGCCAAGATGCGCGGTGCGATGCCCGAACTGCCCGACGACCCGACCCCGCAGCAGGCCGACGCCTGGGTCGAGTTGGCCGAACTCGTGCAGGACCCGGACTTCCGCGCCGGGATCCGGCGGGCCGCCGCCTACCAGGCGCAGGAGCGCGCATCGGGCGTGCAGACCGGCACCGGGGCCGACCGGGCGGTGGTGGACCTGGTGCTGCTGCGCACCGGCGAGGCGCGCGGCGCGGGCGTCGAGCCCGCCGCACCGGCCGCCCGGCCGGTCCTGGACGAGCTGGCCGGCGCGTTCGCCGAGCTGTTCCAGCGCGAGGACGGCCCGGAGTTCCGCGGCTGGCTGCTGGAGCGGATGGTGACCGGCAACGACCCGCGCTACGAGCGGTACTGGCAGCTGATCGGGGTGATCAACGGCTGGCCGGCGGCGCCGAGCCTGGCACCGGCCTTCGACTGGCTGATCGCCGCCCTGCGGGCGGGCGGGCCGGCCGCTTGATCGCCACTGACCGCCACTGACCACCGCTGATCGCCACGTCCGAATAGCGCCAGCCGGTCCGCTCGCCGAGCGGCAGGCTGGCGCTATGACCACTTCGCTTTCCGTGCAGACCTACGAGATCCGCCCGATCGCCCCCGAGGTGCTGGCCGAGCTGCGCCGCCTCGACGACTCCGGCCACCGGCCGCGCCCGGTCCGCGCCACCACCGGCGGTGACCCGCTGCGCTGCTGCCTCGCGAAGTCCCACCCGGGTGAGGCGCTGCTGCTGCTCGGCTACGCCCCGCTGCGCCGCTGGGCCGCCGAGACCGGCGCCGACCCGGGCCCGTACGACGAGACCGGCCCGGTCTTCGTCCACGCCGACCCGGCCGACTGCCCGGGCGCCGGCCCCGACTACCCCGTCGCGATGCACGGCAGCGAGCGCGTCTTCCGCGCCTACCACCGCGAGGGCCACATCCTGCGCGGCGTCCTGGTCGCCGAACCCGGCTTCGACCTGGCCGACGAGGTGCTCGCGGCCCTGTTCAGCGACCCCGAGGTCGCGATCGTGCACGTCCGTGCACTGGGCTTCGGCTGCTTCCAGCACGAGGTACGCCGGGCGGGGTGAGGCTTGTCGTCCCGACTCGGCAGACGTACAGTTTCTTGTACGTCGATGGGAGGAAGCCCGTGAGGATAATGAGCTACTCCGAGTCCCGCGCGAAGTATGCCGAGACCCTCGACTCCGTCGCCAACGACCGCGAGGAGGTCGTGATCACCCGAGCCGGCCACGAGCCGGTGGTGATCGTCTCGCTCGCCGACTACGAGTCGTTGAAGGAGACCGCCTACCTGCTCCGGAGTCCGGAGAACGCGCGGCGGCTGGTCACGGCCATCGAGCGCCTGGAGTCAGGTGGCGGGGTCCAGCGCGAGCTCGCCGAATGAAACTCGTCTGGGACGAGCTCGCCTGGGGCGACTACGTCTGGTGGCAGACCGAGGACCGGAAGGTCCTCAAGCGCATCAACGAGTTGATCAAGGACATCGGGCGCAACGGCAACGAGGGGATCGGCAAGCCGGAACCGCTCAAGCACGGGTTCCAGGGCTACTGGTCGCGTCGTATCACCGACGAGCACCGGCTGGTCTACAAGATCGCGGCCGACGAGATCCGCATCGCGGCCTGCCGCTACCACTACGGCAAGTAGCGGCAGCGGCGGCGGCAGGCCGGGTGCTACGTCACCCGTTCGTCCTCGCGACGCCGATCGGGCAGCTGGCGCCGGTGCCGCCGAGGCCGCAGTAGCCGTTCGGGTTCTTGGCGTCGGAGAGGTACTGCTGGTGGTACGGCTCGGCCGGGTAGAACGGGCCGGCGGGGGCGATCTCGGTGGTGATCTCGCCCAGGCCGATCGCCGACAGGTTCGGCTGGAACGCGGTCCGGGAGGCCTCGGCGGTGGCGAGCTGGGCGGCGGAGTGGGTGTAGACGGCGGAGCGGTACTGGGTGCCGACGTCGTTGCCCTGGCGGAAGCCCTGGGTCGGGTCGTGCGCCTCCCAGAACGTCTTCAGCAGCGTCTCGTACGAGATCAGCGCGGGGTCGTAGACGACCCGGACCGCCTCGGTGTGCCCGGTCCGGCCGCTGCACACCTCCTCGTACGTCGGGTTCGGGGTGTGGCCGCCCTGGTAGCCGACCAGCGTGGTCCAGACGCCGGGCAGGCGCCAGAACGTGCGCTCGGCGCCCCAGAAGCAGCCGAGGCCGAAGTCGGCGATCTCCAGGCCGGCGGGGTAGGGGCCGGCCAGCGGGTGGCCGAGCACGGTGTGCGGCTCGGTCAGCGTGAAGGCGGCGGCCGCGCGGCCGGGCAGCGCGGCGTCGGAGGAAACGAGCTCGGTCTTGGCGCGGTGGAAGAGCATGACCAGCACAACGCGCGGCTGGGTTCGTGGATTCCTGACGGGTATTACGCTCGGCGTTATGACTGAGCACGAGCACCCTCAGGGCTTCGAGACCCTCGCCATCCACGCGGGGCAGGAAGCAGACCCCCGGACCGGGGCCGTCGTCCCTCCCATTTACCAGGTGTCCACCTACAAGCAGGACGGTGTTGGCGGCCTGCGCGGCGGCTACGAGTACAGCCGCTCCGCGAACCCGACGCGCACCGCGCTGGAGGAGTGCCTGGCGGCACTGGAGGGCGGGCAGCGAGGCCTGGCCTTCGCCTCCGGCCTGGCCGCCGAGGACACCCTGCTGCGCACCATCCTGCAGCCGGGCGATCACATCGTGATCCCGAACGACGCGTACGGCGGCACCTTCCGGCTCTTCCACAAGGTGCTCAGCCGGTGGGGCGTGCAGTACGACGTCGCCGACACCCAGCACCCGGAGAACGTGCGGGCGGCGCTGAAGCCGAACACCAAGGCGGTCTGGGTCGAGACCCCGAGCAACCCGATGCTCGGCATCACCGACATCGCCGCCGTCGCGCAGATCGCGCACGAGGCGGGTGCGCTGCTCGTCGTGGACAACACCTTCGCCAGCCCGTACCTCCAGCAGCCGCTGGCGCTCGGCGCGGACGTGGTCGTGCACTCGACCACCAAGTACATGGGCGGGCACTCGGACGTGGTCGGCGGCGCGCTGGTCGCCGCCGACGCCGGCCTCGGCGAGGAGCTGGCCTACCACCAGAACGCGATGGGCGCGGTCTCCGGCCCGTTCGACGCCTGGCTGGTGCTGCGCGGGATCAAGACGCTGGGGGTCCGGATGGACCGTCACACCGCCAACGCCGAGCAGATCGTGGCGCTGCTGGCCCGGCACCCGAAGGTCACCGAGATCTTCTACCCGGGTCTGGCCTCGCACGCCAACCACGAGGTGGCCGCGAAGCAGATGAAGGCCTTCGGCGGCATGGTCTCGTTCCGGGTGGCCGGCGGCGAGCAGGCGGCGGTCGAGGTCTGCAACCGGGCGAAGCTGTTCACGCTCGGTGAGTCGCTGGGCGGCGTGGAGTCGCTGATCGAGCACCCGGGCCGGATGACGCACGCCTCGGTCGCGGGCTCGCTGCTGGAGGTGCCCGCCGACCTGGTGCGCGTCTCGGTCGGCATCGAGTCGGCCGACGACCTGGTTGCCGACCTGGCCCAGGCGCTCGACTGATCGAGCCGTCCTGCAGTGCCGCTGAAGTGCTGCTGCAGTGCCGCTGCGGTGGCGCTGAAGTGAGACGGGGCGCTCCGGTCCACCGGAGCGCCCTACGCTTGGCCCCATGCAGAGCCAGAGCTGGCCGATCACCCTTGACGACGTCCGTGGCGCGCAGAAGATGCTCGCCGGGATCGCCCGGGTCACGCCGATGGAGACCAGCCGCCACCTCTCGGCGCTGATCGGCGCGCCGGTCCACCTCAAGTGCGAGAACCTGCAGCGCACCGGGTCGTTCAAGCTGCGCGGCGCGTACGTGCGGATCGCCGGGCTCTCCCCGGTGCAGCGGGCCGGCGGGGTGGTCGCCGCCAGTGCCGGCAACCACGCGCAGGGCGTCGCGCTGGCGGCCGCGCTGCTCGGCGTGCGCTCCACCGTCTTCATGCCGCGCGCCGCACCGCTGCCCAAGGTCGCGGCCACCCGGGACTACGGCGCCGAGGTCCGGCTGCACGGCGCGACGGTGGACGAGGCGCTGGAGGCGGCGCAGCGGTTCGCCGAGCAGAGCGGGGCGGTCTTCATCCACCCCTTCGACCACTGGGACGTCGTGACCGGGCAGGCCACCGTCGGGCTGGAGATCCTGGAGCAGTGCCCCGAGGTGCGCACCATCCTGGTCGGGGTCGGCGGTGGCGGGCTGCTGGCGGGGATCGCGGCCGCCGTGAAACCGCTGCGCCCGGACGTCCGGGTGATCGGCGTGCAGGCGGCCGGCGCCGCCGCGTACGTCCCCTCGCTGGCGGCCGGGCGGCCGGTGTCGCTGCCGTCCTTCCACACCATGGCCGACGGGATCATGGTCGGCCGGCCCGGGGACATCCCGTTCGAGCTGGTCAACACGCTCGCCGACGGGGTGCGCACGGTGACCGAGGACTCGCTGTCGCGGGCCCTGCTGCTCGGCCTGGAGCGGCTCAAGCTGGTGGTCGAGCCGGCCGGTGCGAGCCCGATCGCGGCGCTGCTGGAGCATCCGCCGGAGAGCTTCGAGGGCCCGGTGGTCGCGGTGCTCTCCGGTGGCAACATCGACCCGCAGCTGATGCAGCGGGTGCTGCGGCACGGCCTGGCGGCCGCCGGGCGCTACCTCTCGCTGCGGATCCGGCTGACCGACCGCCCCGGCGCGCTGGCCACGCTGCTCGGCGTGCTCTCGGCGGCGGACGCCAACGTGCTGGACGTCGCGCACGTGCGGACCGATCCCGCGCTCGGGCTGGCCGAGGTCGAGGTGGACCTGCACCTGGAGACCAAGGGGCCGGAGCACTGCCTGGCGGTGGTCGGGGAGTTGGGCGAGGCGGGGTACGTGGTGTCGCGCTAGGGCTTGTCGCCCTGGGTTCACGTAATTCCAGTGGCTGGCCGGCGCGAATGAGGACAGAGTGGGAGCTGCGAAGTGTCCTGATTCCGTTCGCATTCGACCCCGGGAGATGAGGCAGGCCCATGCCGCCAGCCATCCAAGCCGAGAACCTGGTCAAGACGTTCGGCGACGTCAGAGCTCTGGACGGGGTGAGCCTGGACGTCCCCGAGGGCACGGTGCTGGGGCTGCTCGGCCCGAACGGCGCCGGCAAGACCACCACCGTGCGGGTGCTGACCACGCTGCTGCGCCCGGACTCGGGCAGCGCCGTGGTCGCCGGAGTGGACGTGCTGAAGCACCCGAACCGGGTGCGCAGCCTGATCGGTCTGTCCGGTCAGTACGCGGCGGTGGACGAGTACCTGACGGGCCGTGAGAATCTCCAAATGGTCGGCGAGCTCTACCAGATGAGCCCGCGGGACGCCAAGGCGCGGGCCCGCGAGCTGCTGGAGTGGTTCAACCTGACCGAGGCCGCCGACCGCACCGCCAAGACGTACTCCGGTGGCATGCGGCGCCGGCTCGACCTGGCCGCCGCGCTGGTCGTCCGCCCGCCGGTGATGTTCCTGGACGAGCCGACCACCGGCCTCGACCCGCGCAACCGGCTCGCGCTCTGGGAGGTCATCGAGACGCTGGTCGAGCAGGGCACCACGCTGCTGCTCACCACGCAGTACCTGGAGGAGGCGGACCGGCTCGCGCACGACATCGCCGTGGTGGACCACGGCAAGGTGATCGCGCGCGGCACCGCCGACCAGCTCAAGGCGCAGATCGGCGGCGAGCGGGTCGAGGTCGTGGTGCAGGACCGCGAGCTGATCGCGTCCGCCGTCGAGGCGCTGAAGGCGTACGCCGTCGGCGAGCCGAGCGTGGAGAAGAACACCCGCAAGATCACCATCCCGGTCTCCGGCGGCGCCAAGGTGCTGGCGGACGTGATCCGGGAGCTGGACGCGCGGGAGATCGAGATCGACGACATAGGCCTGCGCAGGCCGACCCTGGACGACGTCTTCCTGTCGCTGACCGGCCACGCCACCTTCGACGAGAACGGCTCGGGGGACGGCGCCGGCCCGGGCGCAGGCGAGGACGCGGACCCGGACGCCGATGCGAAGAGCGCGAAGAGCGCGAAGAAGGGGGCTGCCCGATGAGCGCCGGCACCGCTACCGAGCACGCGATCGGCGCCGCGGTACCGCGCCAGCGACACGGGATCGCCGCGACCGTGCACGACTCCTGGGTCGTGGCCAAGCGCAATCTGCGCCGGATGACCCGGATCCCCGAGATCGTCGTCTTCGGGCTGATGCAGCCCGTGATGTTCGTGCTGCTCTTCTCGTACGTGATGGGCGGCGCGATCAAGATCCCGGGCGCCGGGTCCAGCTCGTCCGTCTACACGCAGTTCCTGATGGCGGGCATCTTCGCGCAGACCGTCACCTTCGCGGTGGCGGGTGCCTCGGCGGGGATCGCGGAGGACATGACCAAGGGGCTGGTCGACCGGTTCCGCTCGCTGCCGATGACCCGCTCGGCCGTGCTGGTCGGGCGGACCGTCGCCGACCTGGTGCAGACCGCGTTCACGCTGCTGGTGCTCGCCCTGGTCGCGCTGGCGGTGGGCTGGCGGATCCACAACGGCGTCCCCAAGGCGCTCGGGGCGTTCCTGCTGCTCCTGCTGCTCGGCTACGCGTTCTCCTGGATCGGCGCGCTGATCGGGCTCTCGGTGCGCAGTCCGGAGGCGGCCACCTCGGCCGGGCTGATCTGGCTCTTCCCGCTGACCTTCATCTCCAACGCGTTCGTGCCGGTCAGCAGCATGCCGGGCTGGCTGCAGGGGATCGCGTACTGGAACCCGTTCAGCTCGACGGTGCAGGCCTGCCGCAGCCTGTTCGGCAACCAGGTCGGGCCGGTCGCGGACGTCTGGCCGATGCAGCACGCGGTGCTGGCCTCGGTGGGCTCCTCGCTGATCGTGATGGCGGTCTTCTCCTGGCTGTCGGTGCGCAAGTACCGGTCGGCCGTCGGGTAGCTCGTACGGCCGGGTGAGACGGACGGGGCCCCGGTGACGCCTGGTGCCGTGCCGGTCAGTCCTCGTACGGCTTGACCTCGAGGATCCGGACGCTGGCCTTCTTGCCGTTCGGCAGCTCGTACTGCGCGTCCTCGCCGATCTTGCGGCCGTCGATCGCGCGGCCGAGCGGCGACTGCGGCGAGTACACGTCGAGGCTGCCGTCGGCCACCTCGCGGGAGCCGAGCAGGAAGACCATCTTGTCGTCGGCGTCGCCGTCGAACGCCACGGTCACCACCATGCCGGGGGCCACCACGCCGGAGTCCTCGGGGGCCTCGCCGACCTTGGCGCGCTCGAGCAGCTGGGTGAGCTGGCGGATCCGCAGCTCCATCTTGCCCTGCTCCTCGCGGGCGGCGTGGTAGCCGGCGTTCTCCTTGAGGTCACCCTCCTCGCGCGCGGCCTCGATCTTCTGCGTGATCTCGGCGCGCATGGGGCCGGTCAGGTTCGCCAGCTCGTCCTTGAGCTTGTCATAGCCGGACTGAGTGAGCCAGGTCACGTTCTCGCTGGTCTGGGTCACAGGGGGCTCCTCGTCGGTGCTGGGTGCTGCAGAGGGTGGGTCACTGCTGGTCATCAAAGCTGGACATCAAAGAAATGCCCGCAACCGAGCCGTCCGGCGCGGGAGGGGCGAAACCACGAGCCTAACAATGTCCGGCCGTGGACGGGAGTCTCGTTGGTGGCGCGTTAACGGCCCGTTTGATGAGGACTGCCCGCTCAGCGGCCCGGTCATGCCTGCGGAGCTCGGCCGGGCGGGTGGCGAACGGCTGCCCGAACGGGTTACTTCGTGGGCGTACAGCCCAGCAGCTCGGCCGTGGTGCCGAGGGCGGTGGTGTGGATCGTGACGATCTTGATGAAGCTGCTGCCCGCGGTCGGCACCTGGACGTCCAGCTGGCCGACCACCGAGCCGTCGGCGGCCTGCGAGCGGATCGTGCAGACGCCGCCGGTGCCGGAGTCCTTGGTGACCGAGAGCTCCGCCTGCACCTCGCTGGCCGAGACGGGCTGGAAGGTCGGGACGGTGCCGTTCAGCTTGGTCTCGCGCAGCAGGTACGAGCCGCCGAGCCAGGCGATCAGGCCGATCACCACGGCCGCGCACGCGGCACCGATGATCTTGAGCCGGCGGTCCGCCTCGCGGTCGGTGCGGCCGCCGTAGCGCCCCTCGGGGAGCGTACGGGTCTCGGCGGGCGTGCTGCCGGTGGCGGTCATCGCTGGATCAGTCCTTCCCGAAAGGCCGCCGCGGTGGCTGTGCCGGTCCGCCCGCTGGAGCGGGGAATGCGCGGGCCTTCCAGTCCGTCACTATAGGGGGACGATGCTGTGCCCATGCTGAGCCCTGACATTCCCGGAAGGAACCAGGCGTTGACTGAGCAGTTGCGACTGATGGCGGTGCACGCGCACCCGGACGACGAGTCCAGCAAGGGTGCCGCCACCATGGCCATGTACGTCGCCCAGGGCGTGGAGGTGCTGGTTGCGACCTGCACCGGCGGGGAGCGCGGCTCTGTGCTCAACCCGAAGCTCCAGGGCGACCCGTTTATCGAGGCGAACATCCACCAGGTCCGCACCAAGGAGATGGACGCGGCGCGGGCGATCCTCGGTGTCGAGCAGGCCTGGCTCGGCTTCGTCGACTCCGGCCTGCCGGAGGGCGACCCACTGCCGCCGCTGCCCGAGGGCTGCTTCGCGCTGGAGGACCCGGAGGCGGCCGCCGAGCCACTGGTCCGGCTGATCCGCGAGTTCAAGCCGCAGGTGATCACCACCTACGACGAGAACGGCGGCTACCCGCACCCCGACCACATCATGACGCACAAGATCACCATGATCGCCTTCGACGCCGCCGGGGACCCGGACCGGTACCCGGAGTCGGGCGAGCCATGGCAGCCGTCGAAGCTCTACTACAACCACGGCTTCCCGATGGGCCGGATCCGCGCCCTGCACGCCTACCTCACCGAGAACGGGCAGGAGTCCCCGTACGGCGAGTGGATCGCGGGCTGGGAGAAGAGCGGCCGCAAGGAGCGCGAGATCACCACCCGGGTGGAGTGCGCCGACTGGTTCGAGACCCGGGACCGCGCGCTGATCGCGCACGCCACCCAGATCGACCCGGACGGCCCGTGGTTCCGGGTGCCGCTGGACATCCAGCGCGAGGTCTGGCCGACCGAGGACTACGAGCTGGCCCGCTCGCTGGTCGGCACCGACCTCCCGGAGGACGACCTGTTCGCCGGTCTGCGCGCGGCCAGCATGGCGGGCGACGCCGCGAAGTAGCCGCCGGTGTCGGCCCGGCTCCGTCCGGGCCGCACAACCGCTGGTGGGGCGGGTCGTGCGCGACACGCCCCACCCCGGGTCCCCGGTCCGAACGGAGCCGGGTCACCATGGGGGGATGAGCACTTCTGTGAACCTCACCCACGCCGCCGCCAGCCTGGCCCTGGACGAGAGCAAGGTCACCCCCGGCCTGCTGGGATTCGTCGTCTTCGCCGTCCTCGGCGTGGCCACCTGGTTCCTGCTGAAGTCGATGAACTCGCGGTTCAAGCGGATCGACTTCGCCGAGGAGCCCGAGAGCCCCAAGGAGTAGCGTCCCGGCGGGAGCTGAGTGAGCTACGCCATCCGGGGGTCCGTTTCGCATACTGGGCGGCTAAGCTGCGCGCCTGGGAACCGACGCTCGATTCGCTGACGTCCCGTACAGGAGCACGACCGAATCACCAGCATCGGCGCCCATCACGAGCGACTGATGCGGGTCCGGACGGCCACCGGGCTCGCGAAACCGGACAGGACGGTTGCGCGGCGCCTCAGGGTCCGGACTGGCGGACCGATGGCGGAATGAGGACAGGCGACGTGAGCGACATGCAGGCGGACACCCCCGGGCCCCGGCGGAGCGCTCGTGGCGCCGCGAACCAGGCCCCGGCGAGCGGTGGCCGGGCGGCGAACCGCGGCCGGGCCGCGGTGCCGGGCCCGCGCGACGCCGCGCCGGGTGGCCGGCGTGCCGCCAGTGCCGCGGGTGCCACCGGTTCGGCCTCGGGTCCGGTCACGGGTGGGCGGGCCGCGGCTCGCAAGGGCGCGAAGAAGCCGAAGCGCAAGGGTCTGCGGATCCTGGGCTACACGACGGCCGGTGCGGTGCTGCTGACCGCCGGCGTCGGCGGCTACTTCTACTCGGAGCTCTCCGGCAACATCAAGAGCTCGGCGCTGTTCGCCGGCACCAGCGGTGACGCGGGCCACGAGAAGCCGGACGCGTTCGGCCGCACGCCGATCAACATCATGATCATCGGATCGGACCAGCGCGACAATCCGCAGGACTGCCAGATCGGCGGTGACTGCGGTCCGGGCGCGAACGCGGACGTCGAGATGGTGATGCACGTCTCGGCCGACCGCAGCAACGCGACCGTGATGAGCATCCCGCGCGACGTCATGGCCGAACTGCCCGGCTGCGTGGACTCGGTGCACCACACCTCGATGAAGCCGCAGCGCGGCCAGATCAACAGCACCCTGGACTACGGCCCGGGCTGCACCGTGGCGGCCGTCCACCAGCTGACCGGCATACCCCTCGACCACTTCATGATGGTCGACTTCTCCGGCGTGGTGAAGATGTCGGACGCGATCGGCGGCGTGCCGATCTGCGTCTCCAACGACGTCTACGACCCGTACTCGCACCTGAAGCTGAAGAAGGGCACGCACACCCTCAAGGGCATGGCGGCGCTCCAGTTCGTCCGCACCCGGCACGGCTTCGGTGACGGCAGCGACCTGGGCCGCGCGGTCGCCCAGCACATGTTCATCGGCTCGATGGTCCGTCAGCTCAAGAGCGCCGGCACCCTGACCAACCCGGCCGCCGTCCTCGGGCTGGCGAACGCGGCCACCCAGGCGCTGACGGTGGACAACACCCTGAACAGCGTGCCGCAGCTGGTCGGCCTGGCCGATGACCTGAACAAGGTCAAGCCGGACCGGATCACCTTCACCACGATGCAGAACACCCCGGACACGCTCAAGGGCGAGGACGGACGCGTGCTGGTCGCGCCGGCTGCGAAGAACCTGTTCAACGCGATCATCAACGACCAGTCGCTGACCACCGACAGCGGCGACAAGTCCTCCGCGGCGGCCTCGGCCACCTCGACCAGCGACCCGAACGGCGGGGCCCCCGCCCCGGCCGCCCCGACCACGGCCGCCGCCGCACCCGCCGCGGGCGCCGGCGCCGGTGCGCCGAAGGCGGACATCGTGGTCCACGTCGAGAACGGCAGCGGCACCCCGGGCCGGGCCGGCGAGATCGCCACCGCGCTCAAGGCCGCCGGCTACAACCCGGGCACCGCCGCCGGCAACGCCACCGCCTCGGCCGCCACCAGCGAGGTCACCTACACCGCCGGCCGCCAAGCCGACGCGCAGGAGGTCGCCGCCTCGGTCGGCCTGCCCGCCAGCGCCGTCGTCCCCGGCCGCGGCACCGGCATCACGCTCGTCATCGGCAGCGACTGGACCAGCGGCACCACCTTCGGCGCCGCCGCTGCCGGATCGCCCGCCGCGGGCGGCTCCCCGGCCGCCCCCGCGCCGGTCAACACCCAGGCCGCGCTCAGCAACACCGACGCGCAGACCGCCAACGACGACAGCAAGTGCGCCCAGGTCAGCACCGACCGCACCGTCGAGCTCAACGGCGTCGGCATGAACCCGACCCAGGCCTACGCCAAGAGCCCCGACGTCCCCGACTCGGCGCAGTAGCAAGGCGATTCCGCACGCGGAACGACAGCACCGGGGTGGGCCGCTCGGCCCACCCCGGTGCTGTCGTTCTGTTCTGAGGAGTACTCAGGTGTTCTCAGGTGCGGTAGGTCAGGAGACGTTGACCGCGGTGTCGTCGATCACGAAGCTGGTCTGCGCCGAGGAGGAGTCCTCGGCGCCGGTGAACGTGAGGGTGACGGCCTGGCCGGCGAACGAGGAGATGTCGAACGACTCCTGGACGTAGCCGGTGTTGGCGTTCAGGTTGGAGTAGGTGGCCAGGGTGGTGCCGTTGGCCGTCACCTTGAGGGTGTCGGCAGCGGTGGTGCCGGTCTTGGCGGTGTCGATGTGCAGCCAGAAGCTGGCCGTTCCCTTGCAGCCGGCCGGGATGGTGACGGTCTGCGACAGGGTGTCGGTGTGGGCGGCGCCGTAGCCGTCCAGCCAGGCGTCCCAGCTGCCGGAGTGGGCGGGCTCGGACGAGGTGTCACTGTTGATGACGCCGGTGCTGGCGGTCCAGGGGGCCGCGTTGCCGGTCTCGAAGCCGGGGTTGCCGAGCAGTTGGGCCGATGTGCAGCCGGTGTTCCCGCCGGTGCCGCCGTTGCTGAACACCTCGTTGTACGGGGTGGCCCACTTGTCGTTGTCGGTCATCGTCGTGGTCAGCCCGAGCGCGCCCTCGATGACCCGGGCGGTGCTGTAGTGGTCGTACCGGTTCGGGTCCTGGTACCCGGCCTTGACGGTGCCCTGTGATCCGATCAGGACGGTGGCGACCTGGTTGGTCTGTCCGGGGCCGAAGCCGCCGGGGGAGTTGGCGCCGTCCTCGTCCCAGGTGAGGACGAGCAGCGACTTCTGCTGCGTCCACGCGGGGGACTTGAAGAGCGTGGGAAGGGTCTGGCTCAGCCAGGTGTCTCCGGACGCGATGCCGCAGCCTTCCATGTCATTGCAGGAGTCGGCGTCGGCCCAGACGAACGCGGGGGTCGTCGCCGTCGAGGTCAGGTCGGTGTCGAGCAGTTGCGGCAGCGGCTGCCAGTGCGCCTGGCAGTAGGCGTTGTCGCTCTGCATCTTGGGGTCGTAGTAGAACGGGACGTCGTCGCTCTCGTAGTTGCCGCTGTTGCTGGTCTGGCAGTTGCTGGTCTGGCTCTGGACGTACTGCTTCCAGCTCTTGCCGGCCGCGTCGAGGTTGTCGTTCAGCCCGTTGTTCGTCGCGGCGCAGGCCGGGGTGGTGATGCAGTCGGCTCCCGGCGTGCTCTTGCTGCTGCGCCCGAAGGAGTTGCCGAACGCGATCGCCTCGTAGTTCGGGTCTGAACTGTGCGTGTTGGCGTGGTAGTTCGTGAGCAGCGAGCCCATCGGGAGCAGCGTGTTGTTGACGTACGGGGCTGCGGAGTTGCCGATGATGCCGGCGCCGCCGTCGACGGTGTTCGAGCTCGCGGAGTAGTTGTTGTTCTCCATCATGACGACGAAGACGTGGTCGTACCCGGGCACCGTGGAGGTCGGGACGGTCAGGGCCGGGGCGGTGGCCGCGGTGTCGAGGGTCAGCGAGAGGTCGTCGGCCATGCCGTCGTTCTGCGTCCCGGTCATGGTGAAGTCGACCGCGGTCAGGATCGAGCGGGTGCCGGCCGGAACCGTGGCGGTCGCGCTGCGCTGCAGGAACTCGGTGGTGTTCGAGCGGTCGGCGGCCAGCACCGGGCCGATGGACGAGGTGCCCAGCGAGGTGCCGGACGCGCCGAGGTAGGTGATCTTCACCGCGGCCGCGTCGTTGTAGCTGCCGACGCCGCCGAGCCAGCCCGAGACGGTGGAGTGCACGCCGCCCGCGTCGATCGCGGTGGCTGCCGAGGAGACGTCCGTGGTCTGCGTCATCTCCGAGGAACCGCGCGAGCCGCCCTGGAAGTAAGCGGCGCCCTTGGTCGGCGAGCCGGGGGTGGTCGTGTTGGCGCCGTTCGTCGCGTTGTAGCAGTTGATCACCGGGTCGCCGGAGGTGATCTGCCAGCCCGGCAGGGTGGTCTCCTCCCAGCCGCCGGGGCTGCACTGGGAGGTCTCCGCGCCGGAGTTGAGCAGGAGGTTGGCGCTGGTGGTGGCGGCGCCGGCGGTGGCGCCGGTGGTCGCGGCGCCGGCCGGGGCGATGGCCGGGGCGGACAGCGCCGCGCCCAGCAGCACGGCCGTCACCGCCCGGCTCGTCCAAGGGGTGACTGATCTGAGCCTGCCGTACATCGAGTTCCTCCGAGGAAGCGGGATCCGAACCACAGGGCGTCCGTACGCACAATTGGGCTAGCCCAATTGCGATGAGGATCGCGGTGACGGGCGGACGGCGCACGACCGGGATCTGCCCGGCAGACGACGGCTGGGCGAACGGCGTGCCGCGCGCGGCGTGTTGTGGCCCTCAGGTCCGGACCTGAGGCAGCGCCACGGCGTCGCGTGACCCGGCTCGGCTACCGTTGGCGGGGTGACCACACGCCCGGCCGAGACCAGCGCCGCACCGTCCGCCGCGCTGCGGCCCGCCCGCGAGGGCCTGCCCGAACACGGCGAAGCGCCCAAGTACTTCCAGGTGAAGCACAAGATCTCAACGGTCCTGGACGCGCTGAGCCAGGGCGCCACGGTGCCCACCGAACGAGATCTGGCCGAGCGCTTCAACGTCTCGCGGATGACCGTGCGCCAGGCCATCAGGGAGCTGCGCCTGGAGGGCAGGCTGCAGCGCCGCGGCCGTTCGACCGTCGTCGCGGGCCCCAAGTTCGTCCAGCCGCTCATCCTCGCCAGTTACACCGAGGGAGTCCGCAGGCAGGGCCGACGCCCCGGCCGGCAGTTGGTCACCCTCGAACAGCTCCCCGCCGGAGCCGACCTCGCCGAGCTCCTCCAGATCCCGGTGGGCGCCGCCGTGGTGCACCTCGAACGCCTGCTGCTCGCCGACGACGAGCGGATCGGCGTGGAGAGCAGCTACCTCCCGGTGCAGCGCTTCCCGACCCTCGCCACGCATTTCGATCCGGCCACCTCCCTCTACGCGTTCCTGCGGGCAGCCGGGGTGCAGTTCGCCGAAGCCGACGAACGGATCGAGACCGTCCTCGCCTCCCCCCGCGAGGTGCAGCTGATCGGTACCAGCCCCGCCCTGCCGATGCTGCTGATCAACCGCGTCTCCCGTGACCGGGACGGCCACCCCATCGAGTGCGTCCGGTCCCTCTATCGCGGCGACCGCTTCAGCTTCACCACCCGCCTGACACCGGAAGAGCCTTAGGGCCTGTCCGGCGGATCGGCCTCGCGGGTCCGTTCTGCGCGGTGGAGCGGAGTCACGGGCCCGGCGTCAGCTGCCGGCGGCCGGCGATCTGCTCGAAGATCAGGTTGGTTCGGGTCTGGGCCACCGCGGGGTGGGTGGTGAGGTGGTCGACCACGAAGTCGCGCAGGGCGTCGGGGTGGGCGAGGGCGACGTGCAGGAGGTAGTCGTCGGAGCCGGCCATGTGGAAGACGGCGACGACGCCGGGCAGGTCGGGGGCGGCGGCCCGGAAGCTCTCGTTCTGCTCCCGGGTGTGGGCCCGGAGCCGGACCGAGATCATCGCCTGGAGCGGAAGCCCGATCGCGGCAGGGGCTATCTCGGCTCGGAACGCGCGGATGACGCCGCGCTCGCGCAGCGCGCGGACCCGGGCCAGGCAGGTCGAGGGGGCGATGCCCACAGCGTCCGCGAGTGCGTTGTTCGGGATGCGGGCGTCGTCGGCGAGGATCCGCAGGATCGCCCGGTCCACGTCGTCGAGGGGCGCCTGCCGGGGGTGAGGATTGTTCGGCACGAGGTCCAGGGTCGCTCCCCGAACCGATGATATGCAAGGAATCCCTGGCTGATTCCGAATCTTCTGCGGATTGCTTCCCTTCATACCGCCAGAGGTTCCATCCTGACTGCCATGATCCGAACCGAGACCCTGCCCGCCTTCGCGGCCCACGACGAGCCCAGTGGGCTGGAGCCGGACGCCCGCGAGTTCGCGATACCGGCGGGTGGGCTGGATCAGGATCAGCGGCTGCGCGCTCTCAACCGGATGGACGAGTACCTCACCAGGAAGCGCCGGCACCTGCTCGGTTTCCAGGCCACGCAGGAGATGGGCGGCAGCGCCTTCGACCTCGGCCGGTTCATGCAGCACAACATCAACAACCTCGGCGACCCGTTCCAGAGCGGCGGTTACAAGCCGAACACCAAGGTCATCGAGCGCGCCGTGCTCGACTACTACGCCGACCTGTGGCACGCGGACGGGCCGCACCACCCGGACGACCCCGAGTCGTACTGGGGCTATGTGCTCTCCATGGGCTCGACCGAGGGCAACATGTACGCGCTCTGGAACGCCCGGGACTACCTGAGCGGCAAGCCGCTGATCCAGCCGACGGCCGGGACCTCGACCGGCACATCGACCGGCGCATCGGCGGGCGCATCGGCGGGCCAGGCGGTCGGGCCGGTCAACCCCAACGCCCGCCGCCCGGTGGCCTTCTACTCCGAGGACACCCACTACTCCTTCGCCAAGGCCGTCTGCGTGCTGGGCGTCGAGACCTTCCACGCCGTCGGCACCGAGCAGTACCCCGGCGAGTGCCCGCTGGTCGGGCCTGCGGGGGAGCCGCGCGACTGGCCCGTCGAGGTGCCCTCGCGCAGCGGCCCCTCGGGGCACTCCTGGGACGGCACCGGCGAGATCGACACCGACGCCCTGGCGCTGCTGGTGGAGTTCTTCGCCGCGAAGGGCCACCCGATCTTCGTCAGCCTCAACCTCGGCAGCACCTTCAAGGGCGCCCATGACGACGTGCGCGGGGTCTGCGAGCGCCTGCTGCCGATCTTCGAGCAGCACGGGCTGATCCAGGGCGAGGTGGTCCACGGCAGGGACCGGGTCACCGGTGCGCCGCTGGTGGACCTGCGCCGGCGATTCTGGATCCACGTGGACGGTGCCCTCGGGGCCGGCTACGTGCCGTTCATGCGGATGGCCGGCGCGGCCGCCCCGGACGACGGCACGGCGGGCTTCGGCTGGACCCCCGACACCGAGCTCCCGGAGTTCGACTTCGGCATCACCCTGCCCACCCGGGAGTTCGGCGAGCTCGACATGGTCTCCTCGATCGCCATGAGCGGCCACAAGTGGCCCGGCGCGCCCTGGCCGTGCGGCATCTACATGACGAAGGTCAAGTACCAGGTCGCACCCCCGTCCCAGCCCGAGTACACCGGCGCGCCCGACACCACCTTCGCCGGCTCCCGCAACGGCTTCTCGCCGCTGGTCCTCTGGGACCACCTCTCCCGCTACTCCCACCAGGACCAGGTGGACCGGATCCGCCGCTCCCAGCAGCTGGCCGCCTACCTGGAGCAGCAACTGCGCCTGCTGGAGCTGGAGAAGGACGTCGACCTGTGGCCGGCCCGCACCCCGGGCGCCATCACCGTGCGGTTCCGCAAGCCCAGCCCCGAGCTGGTGGCCAAGTGGTCCCTCTCCTCGCAGGACGTGCTGACCGTCCCGGGCGACGAGAGCACCCGCCGCAGCTACGTGCACGTCTTCCTGATGTCCTCGGTCGACCGGGCGAAGCTGGACGCGCTGCTGGCGGACCTCGGCAACGACCCCGTCATCCTCGGTGCGGCGCCCGCTTCGCAGCGGTCAATCAGCTAGGGCCCGGACAGGCCCTAGGCCGTGCTCAGCCCGGGGGGAGAGTCATCTCGGCCCAGATGGTCTTGCCGGTGAGGCTGTGCCGGGTACCCCACCGGTGAGCCATCTGGGCGACGAGCATCAGGCCGCGGCCACCCTCCTCCCAGTCACGGGCGCGGCGCAGGTGCGGGGCGGTGTTGCTGGCATCCGAGACCTCGCAGATCAGGACCTGGTCGCGGATCAGGCGCAAGGTGATCGGCGGGGCCGCGTAGCGGATCGCGTTGGTCACCAGTTCGCTGACGATCAGCTCCGCCGGATAGATCTGATCGCCTGCGCCCCACTCGGACAGCCGTTGTGAGACCGCCTTGCGGGCGGTGGCGACCGCGGACGGGTCGGGCGGGATCTCCCAGGTGACGACGTGGTCGTCGTCCAAGGCGCAGGTGCGCGCGATGACCAGGGCGACGTCGTCGCGGGGGCGCCCCGCCACCAAGTCGGCGACGACCGCGTCGCAGGCGTCCTCCAGCGATGGCCCGGTGCGTGCGAGTACCTGGCACAGCCGTTGGTAGCCCTCGTCGACGTCGCGCTCGCGGGTCTCGATCAAGCCGTTGGAGAAGAGCGCCACCAGGCTGCCTTCCGCCAGCTTCACCTCGATCGCCTCGAAGGGCAGCCCGCTGCCGACGCCGAGCGGCGGGCCGATCGACATCCGGGCCGGTTCCGGTGTGCCGTCCGGCGGCACGATCACCGGCGGCGGATGCCCGGCGCTGGCCATCGTGCACGTCCCGGACACCGGATCGTAGACGGCGTAGCAGCAGGTGGCTCCTATCTCGCCGACCTCCCCGGCGGCCCCGGTCTCCTCCGACAGCCGCACCACGAGGTCGTCCAGGCTGGTCAGCAGCTCGTCCGGCGGCAGGTCCACGTCCGAGAGCGTGCGCACGGCGGTGCGCAGCCGGCCCATGGTCGCGGTGGCACGGATGCCGTGGCCCACGACGTCGCCGACGACCAGGGCGATCCGGGCACCGGAGAGCGGGATCAGGTCGAACCAGTCACCGCCGATCCCGGAGCGGCTCGACGCCGGGATGTACCTGGAAGCGGCCTCCATCGCCGCCTGCTCCGGCATGCGCTGCGGCAGCAGGCTGCGTTGCAGGGAGAGCGCGGTCTCACGCTCACGGGTGTACCTGCGGGCGTTGTCGATCGCGACGGCGGCTCTGGCGGCCAGTTCTTCGGCCAGGAGGAGATCGTCCTGCCCGAACCGTTCCATGCGCTCGGTGCGGCTGCGGCGGTAGAACACGGCGACGCCGAGCGTCACCCCGCGGGCGCGCAGGGGCACCGCCACCATCGAGTGGTACCCCTGGTCCCGGATGATCGCGGCGCGGCGACTGTCCACGGCCATCCAGTGGACGAATTCGGGATCCTCGGCGTTGCAGAGCACGCCGGCGCCCGCTGCGAGTGCACGCGCCGGCGGTGAGAACTCCGGATAGCTGTCGGTGGTACCGATCTCCAGCACGGTCGGCAGCCGCGTGCCCGGGGCGAAGCGGTGCGCGATCCGCCGGAGCATCACACTGCCGGAGAGCTCGCCGTCGCTCGGTTCGATGTCGGCTTCGAGAGCGGTGAGCAGGTCGACGCTCGCGAAATCCGCGAACTCGGGGACCGTCACCTCCAGCAGCTCGCGCGCGGTTCGGCCGAGATCCAGCGTGCTGCCGATCCTGCTGCCGGCCTCATTGAGCAGCACCAGGCGCTTGCGCGCCCAGAACTGCTCGGTCATGTCGTGCGCGACGAGGGCGACACCGTGCACCACGTCGTCGGGGTCCTTCAGGGGAGCGAAGTCGACGGACCACGCATGGATCCGTCGCTCGCCCCCGGTTCGCTGGTAACTCTCCAGGTGCACCGGCTCGCCGTCCTCCAGCGCGCGGCGCAGTCCGTCGGCGAGCTTGACGGCCTGCGGCTGGGTGGTGATGTCGAGGATGCCCAGGCCACGCACCGCGCTGTCCGGCAGGCCGACGACCGGAACCATGGCCTGGTTGGAGCGGCGGTACCCGAGCTGCGCGTCGTACAGCGAGACCGAGCAGCGCGGCAACTGGTCGAAGGCCCACCGCGCGAGATCCTCGTCCTCGGGCCGGGGATCCGACCCCGTCAGCGCGCAGACGACGCGCCAGCTGTCCTGCCCGTCATCCGCTGCCTCCTCGCCCGGCACGCGATGCGCGACCACGGTCACGTCCACGCGTCGCCCGTCGCGGTGCCGCAAGGCGAGCGGGCCACTCAACCGTTCCGGGTTCGCGGCCAGCGCCCGTTGCACGTCGTCATGCGTGACGGGCTCGACCAGCAGCTCCACCGCAGGCCGACCCACGACCTCGTCGGCGGGACGGCCCAGTAACCGCTCGGCGTTGGCGTTCCAGCGTGTCACGCACCCGTGACCATCGACGATCGCCACCACCGCGCCCGCTTCGCTGCCGCCCCATGGGGTCGGCCGGCCCTCTGGAAGGCGCCCATCCTGTTTCGTCACGGCATGATCACTCACAGAATCCGGGAGCACCAGCCTAGCCCGGCCGCTCGACCAGCAACAACAGCACCGAGCCGAAGCTCGGCAGTTCCGGTGCCAAGCGATGAGCGGTGAGAGGCTGGCGCATGTGAACCGCTTGGGTAGCGCGACCTCGCCTTGTCTGTTGCCGCACGCCGAGAATCCGGTCGACTGGTGGTCTAGATTGATGGCGCGAACGGCCACGGAGAGGACTTGCACGTCGCCTTCGTCCAGGACGGCCGGCGAACTGCGGACTCCCTGGCCGTGCAGGTCAAGGGCGGAGTCTCGACGCGCACCCGGCGAGGACATCGCGTCCAAGTAGGGGACCACGGGGAGTGGGAGTCAGTGCTGGACGATTCGACCTCCGAGGCATTCCTTCAGAGCATGCGGAACTACCTGGCCCGAGAGCGCGAGGGTGTCGGCAGATGGGCGGACATGGCGGATGTCGAGTTCGCGCCGAACGATGCGCATCAGGAGCAGATGCTTCGCCTGGATCTCATCCCGTCGGTCGGCAACGTCATCCTTGACAGGGCGGAAGCGCACTGGCTTATGGGGTGCTTCAAGTCCACCGGATGGTGGCGTCGACCGGTTGAAGACAGCGGGCGGCTCGTGAGGGGCCCCCGGGACGGGCTACCAGCGAACTCGCGGACCGAGTAGCCCGCAGTCATCGCACCTCCTTGATGATCACTCAGTTCCGGCAAGGCTTCGACGGAGGCGCTCGACCGCGGGGGCGGACGCCTGCTGACCGTATAGCGGAGCCCGGTTTGCGCCTCCGCCTACCGGAGGCGTCGTACGCGTCTGTGGAGCGGGTCCGGCGGGGCTGCTGCTACCGCTCCGCACGGCGCAGGAACTGCCAGCCCAGTACGGCCAGGGCGAGCGTCTGCACGAGAGAAGCGGCCGCGAGCAGGGGCTGAACGGTGGGAGAGCGCCAGAACGCGGTCGTGCAGACCATTGGCAGGACCAGGTACGTGAACAGGTCCACAGCGGTCTGAAGCCGCTTGCGCGTGGTGTGGCCCGCAACCTTGCGGTGGTAGACCTCCCAGCCGAACACCGTGCCGTGGGTGGAGGCGAGTTCCCCCAGGCGCGGTCCCAGTTGGTCGCGGACATAGCAGCCGATTGCCGAGATCTTCTCGTCGTTGACCAGGTAGGTCCAGCCCAGGACCAGGCAGATCGCGGGGACGGAGAGCAGCAGACGGGACTGTCCACTCTGGACGGTGGTAGTGCGAGTACCGCCAGGGGCCGCCCCTGACCCGGCCGCGTTTGTAGGAAGGACCCGGGGCCACCAGGATGGTGTGGGTGATCAGGTCGCGCCAGGTGAGCTGGTGGTGCCGGAGCGCCTCATCGACGAACGAGGTCCTGTCACAGGTGAGCCAGGTCTCCATTTCCAGCTCGCTGGGGCGCGTCACGTGCAGGAACGACTGCCAGCGCTGGTGGGCGATCTGTCGCGCGGTCAGTTCTTCCTGGTACTCCTGGGTCTCGCGGATCAGTCGGTACTCTTCGCGCCTGACTTCCAACCACCGGGAAGCGGCAGCGTGCCCGGACCAGGCAGCACCGAGCACGGCCAGAAACGCCCACAGGGGCTGAGGTTGGGTGGCACCCGAGACCGCCGTGCCGCACGCGGCCAGGGCTGCGGCGCCGAGAACGGCGAGGGCCGCCACGGTCAGGGCCTTCGTCCTGCCCGGGGTCTGCTCCTGGCGGTACCGGTCGAACAGGGTGCCGTCGTTGTGGCGGTTCCGGGTGTCCTCGGCGAGGTATCGGATCAGCCAGTTGACCCGTTCCACGCCGATCCGGCTCTCCCGGTAGAGGTCCGCGATCTCGGCCGCGAGGCTGCCGCGGATCTGAGCGGTGTGGGCAAGCCAGGTGTCCGGGGTGAACCCGTAAGGCGTGCGAACGCTGAAGTAGTGATCGAACGAATGGCGGATGCCCTTGGTGAACCCGCCCTCGGCGGATGCGGGATCGCGCGGGTGTGGGATGCGGGGCCCGGATGCGCCCGGCCGGGATTCCCGGCCCCACCACCGGAGCCCGCAACGGGCCGCGATCAGGCCCGCGCCGAGCGCCACCAGTAACTCGATGACCGCCTGGGTCGGATCAGCGATCAGCGCCAGGGTCCAGAGGAGCACACTGCTGAGAACGAACAGGACAGCCCGGATCGGGAGCGCCGCCTGGGCGGCGGCAGCGGTGCTCGGGCGGGGCGGAACGGCCCGCGCCCCGATGGGGGTGGGCGCGAAGTAGGCCCAGACCCGCCGGGCCCGCTCGTTGCCGAAGCGCTCCGCCCCGGCACGTTCGAGGGTCTCCGCCCAGAGGTCGTCCTTCAACCCTCCGGTGAGCATGAGGTCGAGGTGGCGGAGGATCGCGTCGTGCTGGCGGCGCGGCAGGTCCTGCAGCTGCTTCAGCACGGAGCCGGTTTCGCCGTTGGCGGTGCTGAGTACCGCCAGCAGGTCGAAAGTGACGCGCAGGGCTTCCTTCCATTCGTCCTCGGCGTAGGCCTGCACGAGCCCGGAGGTGTAGCGCAGCCGCTGGACCTCTTCGGTGCTGAGGTCGTGGTGGGTGCGAGCGCTGAGCATGGCGAGCACCCAGTGGAAGCGCACCTCCGCACCGTCGTACCCGTGGACGATCGCATCAGTGATCATCTCGCGGGCGCGGCTGGGGACGCCGTCCTGTAAGAGCTGAACGCCCACCCGGTACTTCTCCTGCGGCGAGGCGTCCGGGTGGATGAAGTAGACGTTGGAGTCGTGGACGGTCTCGGCCTGGAACCCGATGGTGGAGTTGTGCGCGGCGTTGCTGAGGCTCATGCCAGGTCACCGGCCGCGGCGATCATGGCAGCCAGCTCGGCCACCAGCGCGGGGCACTCCGCTACCAGTCCGCGCAGCCTCCTGAGCATCATGACCGTCCGCTTCGACGATTCAGGGGTGTTCCCAACGGCCGACCGGAGGGCGGAGTCCAGATCGGTCAGGGCCTCCCGGTAGGTGTCCTCGTCGAGGGTGCCCTCGGCACGGTGCCGCACCAGCTGCTCGCGGAAGCCGTTCAGTTCCGCGATCAGGTCCGTCGGGCCGGATGCCTTCGGGACCGCGTTGATGTGGACGCTGCTGCCCGTGACCGAGCCGGCCATGATGCCGACGGTGCTTTGGTGCGCGGTGTTGCTGACGTGTCGGTCGAGCCGGTCGGTCGAGTGGACCCTGTCGTCCCGGGGCATCGCGGTCTCCTCCTGTTCTCCCAGCAGTTCCACCGCCAAGCGGGTGGCGAAGGCTGCCGCGTTCGCCGCGGCCTTCGGCTGCCAGTTGCGGTCGTCCACGCTGTTCTTCGTGCCGTCTGCCCGGTCGCTGATCCCCCGGATGATGGCCACCGGCGCCCCGTTGAGATGGCCGGCCTGTGCCACACCGGCTGCCTCCATCTCGATGGCGAGTGCGTCGTTGTAGTGCTGCCGGATCCACCTCGCCTCGGCCGAGATCCTCGAGTTCTGGACGATCTCGCCAGCGGCAATCGCCCCGAAGCGCACCTGCGGCGCGTCCTCGTGACCGGATGCGGGGTCCGCCCAGTCGTTCAAGCGAGCCAGGTGCGAGGCGAGCTGGCTGATGCCGTGCGGGGCTTCCCACACCCGAGGGCGGGCTTTGAGTCCGTCGTCCTCGCTGGTCCCGCCGTGGTAGGCGTACACGTGTGACGCCATCACCACGTCGCCCAGCCTGGTGGTGTCCCAGAGGGCGCCGGCGACCCCGACGAACAGCACGGCCACCGGCGAGAATTCCTGAATCGCGCGTTCGGCGATCACCGCGGCGGACTGGTTCCCCTTGCTCGTCAGGCCGAGCGCGACGTTGCGCGACGTGCCCCGCACGGTTCCCACTTCGAACCGGGTGCCACGCTCATGGCGGCGCACTTGCGGATTGGCCAGCCTCTGGCGCACGGCCTGGTACTCAAGATTGAGGGCGGTGAGAATCACCACCGGGCCATTCGACATCTACTCCTCTTCCCCTCTCGTGTTCTCTTCCGTCGCGGATGGTGCGGGGCGGATCAGCGGTGGGAACAGCACGGTTTTCGGACCGGCCCGGTACAGCCGTGCGGGCCGTCCTCCCGTGGTCCTGCGGTCCGTGCCGGCGGGGACGATGAATCCCTTCGTGGCTTGGACCTTCCGGTAGAAGTTGCGGGTGTCGAGTTCGGTGCCCCAGACGGCCTCGTACACCTGTTGCAGCTCTGCGATGGTGAAGTTCTCCCTGCAGAAGGCTGTGGCCAGCGCCGAGAACTCGAGTTTGGTGCGCGCGTGTTCGATCCCGTCCGTGGCGATTCGACGGTGGTCGAAGGCGAGCTCCACCTCGCCGGACAGGACGGCCTCCGCAGGAACCCACGAGGCATCGGTGGCATCCGTTCCCGCGACCGGGTCGGGCAGTCCCGGTGCGATCGCCAGGTGGGCCACGGATACGACTCGACCTCGCGGATCGCGGCCCGAGTCCCCGTACACGGCCAGCTGTTCAAGGTGCACCGAGTCGGCGGCCAGCGCCGTTTCCTCGCTCAGTTCGCGGTGGGCGGCGTCCAGAATCTCCTCACCATCGTGATTCAGGAATCCTCCGGGCAAGGCGGGCATGCCCTGGAAGGGATCTTCGCCCCGCTCCACCAGGAGGACGTACAGGCGACTCTCCCGCAGCGTCAGGATCACGAGATCGACCGTCAGCAGTACAGAAGGTGGTGACCACACGTCATCTTGCATGTCTTGCAAGGTACTTCAGTTACTGTCACTCACACAAGAAGGGGGTGATGGGGATTGCTGTGCTGCCCGACTCCGCAGCCGCGGTGCGTGCAGCGGGGCTGCACAGATCGACCGGGTGGCACCGACCCCGCCAGTCCGTTCCGGATTCCCGGTTCTCGCGGCCGGTGCTGCGATACTGCCCACATGGTGAACCGCCTGGCCGATGCCACCTCCCCGTACCTGCAGCAGCACGCCGACAATCCCGTGGACTGGTGGCCCTGGGGGCCGGAGGCGTTCGCCGAGGCGGAGCGGCGCGGGGTGCCGGTGCTGCTGTCGGTCGGGTATGCGGCGTGTCACTGGTGTCATGTGATGGCGCACGAGAGCTTCGAGGACGCCGGGCTCGCGGAGTACCTGAACGGGCAGTTCGTCGCGGTCAAGGTGGACCGGGAGGAGCGGCCCGATGTGGACGCCGTGTACATGGAGGCGGTGCAGGCGGCGACCGGGCAGGGTGGGTGGCCGATGACGGTGTTCCTCACTCCGGGCAAGGAGCCGTTCTACTTCGGGACGTACTTCCCGCCCGAGCCGCGGCACGGGATGCCGTCCTTCCGGCAGGTGCTGGAGGGGGTGACGGCTGCGTGGCGGGAGCGGCCGGAGGAGGTGGCCGAGGTGGCGGGGCGGATCCGGGCGGAGCTGGCCGAGCGGGCGGGGGTGTACGGGGCCGGAGCCGGGCTGGCGGCGCCTGGGGAGGCGGAGTTGCAGCAGGCGCTGGTGGCGTTGAGCGAGGGGTACGACCCGGCGCTCGGCGGGTTCGGTGGGGCGCCGAAGTTTCCGCCGTCGATGGTGCTGGAGTTCCTGTTGCGCCACCATGCGCGGACCGGGTCCATGGTCGCGCTGGAGATGGTGACGGGGACGGCCCAGGCGATGGCCCGGGGTGGGATCTACGACCAGCTCGGCGGCGGGTTCGCCCGGTACTCGGTGGATGCCGAGTGGGTGGTGCCGCACTTCGAGAAGATGCTGTACGACAACGCGCTGCTGATCCGGGTCTACCTGCACCTGTGGCGGGCCACCGGGGACGAGCAGGCGCGCCGGATCGCGCTGGAGACGGCGGACTTCCTGGTGCGCGAACTGCGCACGCCCGAGGGCGGGTTCGCGTCCGCGCTGGATGCGGACAGCCTGGACGAGGAGACCGGCACGTCGGTCGAGGGCGCCTACTACGCCTGGACGCCGGAGCAGTTGACGCGGGCGCTGGGGGAGACGGAGGGTGCGCTCGCGGCCGAGCTGTTCTCGGTGACCGAGCGGGGCACCTTCGAACACGGCCGTTCCGTCCTGCAGTTGTTGCACCTGCCGCAGGACGAGCTGCCGTACCGGCGGATCCGTGAGCGGTTGCTGGCGGCGCGCGCCGAGCGTCCGGCGCCGGCTCGGGACGACAAGGTGGTGGCCGCCTGGAACGGCCTGGCGATCGCGGCGCTCGCCGAGACCGGCGCGCTGCTGGAGCGCCCGGATCTGGTGGAGGCCGCGACGGCCGCCGCCGACCTGCTGCTCGCCGTCCATCTCACCGCGGACGGAAGGCTGTTGCGCACCTCGCGGGACGGCCGGGCGGGCGCGAACGCGGGCGTCCTGGAGGACTACGCGGACACCGCCGAGGGATTCCTGGCGCTGTACGCGGTGACGGGGGAGGAGTCCTGGCTGCAGCTGGCCGGCGGGCTGCTCGACCTGGTTCTCGAGCGCTTCGCTGACGAGAAGTCAGGGAGTCTGTATGACACGGCCGATGACGCGGAGGAGCTGATCCGGCGACCGCAGGACCCGACCGACAACGCGACGCCGTCCGGCTGGACGGCCGCCGCGCAGGCGCTGCTCAGCTACGCCGCTTACACCGGTTCGGACCGCCACCGCACCGCCGCCGAGCGGGCGTTGGGCGTGGTGGGCGCGCTCGGGGCGCGGGCGCCGCGGTTCGTCGGCTGGGGGCTGGCGGCGGCCGAGGCGCTGGTGGACGGCCCGCGCGAGGTCGCGGTGGTCGGCCCGGCGGGCGACCCGCGGACCGCCGAGCTGCACCGCACCGCGCTGCTGGGCACGGCGCCCGGCGCGGTGGTGGCGCTGGGTGAGGTGGGTGGGACGGCCGAGGGATCGCAGGTGCCGCTGCTCGCGGACCGTCCGCTGATCGGCGGGGCGGCCACCGCGTACGTCTGCCGGCACTTCAGCTGCGAGGCGCCGACCACCGAGGCCGCCGTGCTGGCCGAGAAGCTCGGCGTGCACCGGCCGTAGCGGCTCCGGCGGCCTGCCCGGCCATGCGGGCCTGGCGGCCCGCGCGGCCTGCCCGGCCATGCGGGCCTGGCGGCCCGAAAAGCAGGTGCAGGCTGGGGTGGTGATGGGACAGCATCGCGAGATGACCTGGACCTTCAGCGAATCCCTCGACGAGTTCCGCGACCAGGCGGGCGAGTTCCTCGCCGCCGATCCGGCCGGGAACACCGTGCTGTTGACCATCACGGACCGGTTGGCCGCGGGCGGCCCGGCCGGCGCCGACCCCGGGCTCGCGCCGACCTTCGGCTGGTGGCGAGCGGCCCCCGGCGGGCCGGTGACGGGTGCCTGGGCGCAGACCCGTCCGCAGCCGTTGCGGCTGGGCCGGATGCCGGTCGAGGCCGCGGCCGAGCTCGCGACCCTGCTGGACCCGGCGGACGTCACCTCGCTGGGCGGCAGGGTCGCTGCCGCCGAGGCCTTTGCCGAGGTCTGGGCCCGGCGCACCGGAACCGTCGCCGGGATCAAGGAACGGCTGCGCCTCTACCGCCTCGGTGAGCTGGAGGTCCCCCAGGCCAACGGCGGGATCCGGCCGGCCGGGCCGGAGGATCTGGCGCTGGTGGCCGACTGGTTCGCCGCCTTCATGGACGACGTGAACGCCGAGGTCCCCGACGTGGGACCGCTGGCCCGTCGGCGAGTGGCCCGCGGCGAGGTCTACCTCTGGGAGGACGACGGCCGACCGGTCTCGATGGCCGGCGCCTCCCCGGTGCTCGCCGGGATGTCCCGGATCGGCCCGGTCTACACGCCGCCGGAGCTGCGCGGTCACGGCTACGGCAGCGCGATGAGCGCCGGGATCTCGCGGGTGGCGCAGGAGTGGGGCGCGGCCGAGGTGCTGCTCTACGCCGATCTGGCGAACGTCAAGGCCAACGCCATCTACCAGAAGATCGGCTACCAGGCGGTCGAGGACACCGTCGTGCTGGACTTCCTGCCGGCGTAGTCCCAAGAGGGCCAGGGCCAGGGCCAGGGCTGGGGGATCGGGTCAGTCCCAGTCCCAGCTGACGCCGACCAGGCTCGGGGCCAGGCCGGTGGCGACCAGGTGCACGCAGTGGTGGCCGTCCAGGGTGAGTTCCTCGGTCTCGGACGGCGCCGTGCCGGGTGCGCGGCTGCTGAACCGGCGGCAGCGCACCGGCAGCGCGTCGGGGTGGAAGGTGACCTGCAGGACGTACTGTCCGGCGCCGGAGTTGAAGCCCCGGACGTACTCGGTGCTCGGCTCGGGCGAGGGCGCGTCGTCGAAGCCGTAGCCGAGCAGGTGTGTCTCACCGGTGCGCAGTCGCCGGTCCAACAGCAGTTCTGCGATGAGTAGTTGGGAGTCCTGGTCGCGCCGGATCCGGCCCGGGCGGCAGTTCTCCTCGGCCCGCACCACGACTTGCCCGATGTCGCTGCCGGGATCGCCCTGGTAGATCGCCAAGTACCGGTCCGTGCCGTCCCAGTGGGCCCGCACCGCGTGCTGTGAGTCGCGCCGCAGCAGCCGGCGGTCGGCGCCGATCCGGATCCGCTCGATGTGCGCGACGGTGTGCAGGCCGGTGTCCGGCGGGCCGGGCAGCTCGGCGAGCAGGCCGTCCACGGCGGCGGCCGGCGCGATCAGGTCGCGGTAGGGGCGGGTGGGGACCGCTCGGGCATCGGCGCCGCCCGTGCCGCTGCCGTTACCGGTGCCGTTGCCGGCGCCCGGGCCGGTGTCGGCAGCGCTGCGGCGCGGGCCGAGCAGCCGGGTCAGCGAGTGCGCGGGCAGCTCCAGCACGTCCTCCAGCGCTCTGACCGCGCGCAGGGACTCGACTCTCTCCGGGCGCCGCCGGCCCTGCTGCCAGTAGCTCAGACTGGTCACCCCGACCCGCACCCCGCGCTGCGCGAGGTGCTGCTGCACCCGGTGCAGCGCGAGTCCGCGCGCACCGATGGCGGTCCGCAGCGCGAGGTGGAACGGCCCGGTGCGCAGAACCGTCGCCAGGTCGGGCTGTACGGAGCGCTCGTGGTGGCGCTCGTGGTGGCGCTGGTCGGATCGCTCGGGGCCGAGCGGCATGTCAACCTCCCTGCCAGGCCTGCTCATCAGGCGTGATGGTGGTGAATGTTCACACGTCGGCGCCCTCTTGTCATCCATCCGGACAGTCGCCCGGAGAGCAGCGGCCGTAGCCGTTCACACCTGGCGCCGCCCGTTCACAGAGGTGTCCTCGGCGTCCGGAGGGCCGTTGACCAGGGGCTGTCAACGGGCCGATGCTTCCTCACACCCCGCCGCCGGTCGCTCCGGCGCCGGGATCCGCGTGTCCCCCACTTCCCTTCCCTGCCTTCTCGCAAGGAGGAAACGCCATGTCCTCTTCCGGTACGGGCCGCTCCCGACCGCGCCTGCACAGAGCGCTCGCGGTCGCGGCGCTCGTGGTGCTCGGCCCTGCGCTGACCGCCGAGACCAGCTCACCCGCCTCCGCCGCCCCACTCGCTTCACCCGCCTCGGCCGGCGCCCGCCCGGCCGCTCCCTCGACCGCCGCGAGCAGTGATGCCACCGGCAGCTGGCGCACGCTCAACATCTCCATGCAGCAACAGCAGAACACCAACTGGTGCTGGGCCGCGAGCGGTGACACCGTCGCCTCGTACTTCGGCTACAACTACAGCCAGAACGAGTTCTGCAACGCCGCCTTCGGCCGCTCGATCGAATCGGCCTGCCCCAACAACCAGGCCTCGCTCGACAACGTGCAGAACGCGCTGAGCTGGATCGGCATCAACCCGGGCGACTACGTGACCGGGTACCTCGACTACGGCACCGTGCAGAACGAGATCAACAACAACCGCCCGGTCGAGACCCGGATCGAATGGTCCTCCGGCGGCGGGCACATGGAGCTGCTGTACGGCTACGACCTCAGCAACAACTGGGTGTACTGGGGCGATCCCTGGCCCTCCGACTACCGCTACAACTGGGCGGACTACAACTACTACGTCAGCAACGGCTCGTTCTCCTGGACCCACTCGCTGTACCGGATCGGAGCGTGAGGAGGCAGCCATGACGAAGCGTCAGATGATGTCGGCAGTAGTGCTCTCGGCTGCGGCTGCGGCCGCGCTTGCCCTCGCCGCCCCGGCCCAGGCCCAGGGTGATACCGCTGCGGCGTCCGTGTCCGCGCCCGCCGCCGTCGCGCCGAGCGAGCTCGGTGCCGCCCGGGCCGCCGTCCAGGCCCCGGCGGTGCTCGACCAGCTCGGCCACTTCTTCGCCCGCAAGGGCGTGCCGCCGACCCGGAGCATCCAGCTGAGCGCGGCCGCCGAGGCCCAGGCGGCGAGCCAGGAGGCGCCGCGGCTGACCGGTGACACCGTGCCGGTCTACACGCTGGACCCCGGATTCGTGGCGGGCGCCAAGGGCGCCGCGATCGCCCGGGTCGACTTCGCGGCCACCGAGGTGGTCTCCGCGGACGGGCAGACCGCCTCGGTCTGGACCGTTCCCGCCCCTGCCGGCGGCAGTGGGAGTAGCTGGCGGGTGGTGAACATCGCCTCCGGCAGCGACGAGACCGACTACGCGGCGCGCGGCGCGGCGAGCGGCGGCGGCACGGTCTTCCGTGAGCCGCAGGTCAACGGGTGGTACGTGCTGCGCGGTGGCCGGGTGCTGCCGCTGGACGCCGAGGCGCGCAGCTCGGTCGGCGCGGGCGGCTTGAGCGTGGCGGCGTACCAGAAGCTGGTGCACCAGCGGTACGGCGACAAGCTGCCCGGCTCGGCCTATGACAAGGCCGGCCTCGGCGGCGGCTTCACCGCGAACGCCGCGCCGAACGCCGCGCCGAACGCCGCGCCGAACGCTGCCTCCGTCGCCGCGCCCGCGCCCGTCGGCCAGGGCCTCCCGGTCCCGGCGCTGACGGCCGCCGCCGCACTCGGGGTGACCGCGCTGGCGGCGGCGGGGCTGGCCGCCCGCCGTCGGCGCGTCCGGGGCTAGGGCCTGTCGTCAAACCCCCTTCTGCTCGGCGACGCCATGCACGCACTCTCTCCACACCGGGCACAGGCCCAAGTATGTCCAGTATGGGGGCCTGCCCCCGGCACGCCGAGAGCACGCACCTGACGCCGCCAAGCCGCCCTCCGGGCGACGAAGGGGCTTTGACGACAGGCCCTGGCCCCCCGGACGGGAGAAAAGGGAGAAGACGAGCGCCCCCGCGGGCCCGGAAAATCGCCGGATCCGCGGGGGCGCTCGGCCTGTCCGGACACGCCGGGGTGCACACGCCGGTTGGTCTCAAGTTTCCGATGTGACGCAGTACACCGTTGGCGGCACCGGGAGTTGAGGAAACATTGATGCGTTGTTCGCTCGCCTACGACTACGCCCTGTCACTGTCGGTGGATACGATGTGCCACTGGGTCAGGAATGGGGAAGGGTGGCGATGGCCTTGAAGGACGCTCGTGATCTGCAGCTCTGGGGTGGGGTTGCCGTGGTCGGTGCGGCCCTGGCCGTGGTCGCCGCCTACCTGACCGACGGCGCCCCACTCGTCTGGGCCGTCGCCTCGGTGGAGGTGCTGCTGGTCATGGTCTACGTCGCCCGCCGGTTCCAGTACCTGGTCCACCGCTCGCCCCAGCCGGCCGGCCATCACGGCTCCCGCTCGGACTCGGCGCACTGCGAACGCTGCCGACGGGTGCGCGAGCTGCGCGAGGAGGAGACCGCCGCCCGGCGCACCGCCCGGCGGCCGTCGACCGACGTCCTCTCAACCGGTGGTGTTGTACGCGATCATCGAGATGCCCACGTACTGAACGATGAACGCGCCCAGCGTGAAGGCATGGAAGACCTCGTGGAACCCGAACAGGCGTGGTGACGGGTTCGGGCGCTTGAGCCCGTAGATCACGCCGCCGATGCTGTAGAGCACGCCGCCGATGATGATCAGCGTCAGGACGGCGGGCCCGCCCCGGTGCAGGAAGTCGGGCAGGAAGAAGACCGCGGCCCAGCCCAGCGCGAGGTAGCAGGGCGTGTAGAGCCAGCGCGGCGCGCCGACCCAGAAGATCCGGAACGCGATACCGGCCAGCGCGCCGCCCCAGACCAGCCAGAGCAGTACCTGCTGCCGTCCGCCGTGCACCAGCAGGATGGTGAACGGCGTGTAGGACCCCGCGATGATCAGGAAGATGTTCGCGTGGTCGAGCCGGCGCAGGATCGCGTCGCCGCGCGGGCCCCAGTCGAACCGGTGGTAGACGCCGCTGACGCCGAAGAGCAGCCAGGCGCTCACCGAGTACACCGCGCACGCGATGCGCGCCTGGGGTGAGCCGGCCAGGCAGATCAGCACGATGCCGGCCGCGACCGAGGCCGGGAACATGCCGGCGTGCAGCCACCCCCGCCAGGCCGGTTTGGCCTCAACGGCCTCAATGGCCTCCTGCGGGGCCGCCACTCCTACCGCCGCGCCGTTGGTCTGGACCTGATGGGCGTGCTGATCCGCAGTCATGGCGCTCATGCTACCTACGCATGCGTAGGTTACTCCTAAGTAGAAAGTGGCTCTCGTCACTTTTGGACATAGTGGAGTGGTCGGGTGTGATCGCGAAGGGATTCGGACCCGCCTCAACTGCCCGCCGAAGTGCCAGTTTTTGGCCATTGAGTAGCAAAACTTGCGGCAAAAACGCCAAGACGCCGTGTTGGGCCTTGAAGGGCGGAGCTACGGTGTAACCACCCTCAACCCCCGGACGCCTGTTCCTGGTCGATCAGGCGCGAAACGGAGCGATCGTGTCGTACGAGAACTCTGCCGTCAGCGCAGCCGCCCCCACCCGCCACCACCGCCTGCTGGCCTGGGTCAGCGAGATCGCGGAGCTGACGCAGCCGGACCGCGTCGTCTGGTGTGATGGTTCCGAGGAGGAGTACCAGCGCCTCGCCGACCAGTTGGTCGAGGCCGGGACCTTCAAGAAGCTGAACCCCGAGAAGCGCCCGAACTCGTACTACGCCGCCTCCGACCCGAGCGATGTGGCGCGCGTCGAGGACCGCACCTTCATCTGCTCCGAGAAGGAGGAGGACGCGGGCCCGACCAACCACTGGAAGGCCCCCGCCGAGATGCGGGACATCTTCTCCGGTGCGAACGGCCTGTTCCGCGGCGCGATGAAGGGCCGCACGATGTACGTCGTGCCGTTCTCCATGGGCCCGGTCGGCTCCCCGCTGGCCGCCTACGGTGTCGAGCTGACCGACTCCGCCTACGTCGCCGTGTCGATGCGCGTGATGACCCGCATGGGCCAGGCCGTGCTCGACCAGCTCGGCGAGGACGGCGAGTTCGTCAAGGCCGTGCACACGCTCGGCGCCCCGCTCGCCGCCGGCGAGGCGGACGTGCCGTGGCCGTGCAACACCACCAAGTACATCTCGCACTTCCCCGAGACCCGCGAGATCTGGTCCTTCGGCTCCGGCTACGGCGGCAACGCGCTGCTCGGCAAGAAGTGCTACGCCCTGCGCATCGCCTCCACGATGGCCCGCGACGAGGGCTGGCTGGCCGAGCACATGCTCGTCCTGAAGCTCACCGCGCCGAACCAGGACGTCAAGTACATCGCGGCGGCCTTCCCGAGCGCCTGCGGCAAGACGAACCTGGCCATGCTCCAGCCGACGATCCCGGGCTGGAAGGTCGAGACGATCGGCGACGACATCGCCTGGATGCGCTTCGGCGCCGACGGCCAGCTCTACGCGATCAACCCGGAGGCCGGCTTCTTCGGCGTCGCCCCCGGCACCGGCGTGGACACCAACGCCAACGCGATCGAGACGCTCTGGGGCAACACCGTCTTCACTAACGTCGCGCTGACCGACGACGGTGACGTCTGGTGGGAGGGCCTGACCGAGGAGCCGCCGGCCCACCTGATCGACTGGCGCGGCAACGACTGGACGCCGGAGAGCGGCACCCCGGCCGCCCACCCGAACGCGCGGTTCGCCGTCCCGGCCGCGCAGTGCCCGACCATCGCCCCCGAGTGGGAGGACCAGGCGGGTGTGCCGATCTCGGCCATCCTGTTCGGCGGCCGCCGGGCCACCGCGGTCCCGCTGGTCACCGAGTCCTTCGACTGGCAGCATGGCGTCTTCCTGGGCTCGAACATCGCCTCGGAGAAGACCGCCGCCGCCGAGGGCACGGTCGGCGAGCTGCGCCGCGACCCGTTCGCGATGCTGCCCTTCTGCGGCTACAACATGGGCGACTACTTCGCGCACTGGCTGAAGCTGGGCGCGCAGGCCGACGCCACCAAGCTGCCGAAGATCTACTACGTCAACTGGTTCCGCAAGAACGCCGCGGGCAAGTTCGTCTGGCCGGGCTACGGCGAGAACAGCCGCGTGCTGAAGTGGATCGTCGAGCGCCTGCAGGGCACCGGCCAGGGCGTCGAGACCCCGATCGGCGTGCTGCCGACCAAGGACGCGCTCGACCTCTCCGGCCTCGACCTCACCGCCGAGGACCTGGAGCTGCTGCTCTCGGTGGACACCGACATCTGGCGCCAGGAGGCCGCGCTCATCCCGGCCCACCTGGAGCTGTTCGGCACCCACACCCCCGAGGCGCTCTGGGACGAGTACAAGGCGCTCGTCAAGCGCCTGGGCTGACCCGGCTGACCCGCACGGGTCCCGAAAGACCAGGTCCGGCCGCCGCTGCGGAGTGGCGCGGCGGCCGGACCGTAGTCCTGCAGAACGGAAAAGGTGCTTCACCCGTCATGGGTGGAGCACCTTTTCCGGCTTTCCGGTCAAGCACCTGCTACGGCTGCACGTACCCCGAGAGGAAGTCGCCGATCCGGGTCACCGCGTCCTCGATCTCCTCCGGGCGCGGCAGCGTGACCAGCCGGAAGTGGTCCGGCTCGGGCCAGTTGAAGCCGGTGCCCTGGACGATCAGGATCCGCTGCGCGCGCAGCAGGTCCAGCACCATCTGGGCGTCGTCCCTGATCTTGTACACCGACGGGTCGAGCCGCGGGAACGCGTACAGCGCGCCCTTCGGCTTCACGCAGCTCACCCCGGGGATCTCGTTGAGCAGCCGGTAAGCGGCGTCCCGGGACTCGCGCAGCCGACCGCCCGGCAGCACCAGGTCCTTGATCGACTGCCGCCCGCCGAGCGCGGCGGCCACCGCGTGCTGGGCCGGCATGTTGGCGCACAGCCGCATGCTGGCCAGCACGTTCAGGCCCTCGATGTAGCTGCGGGCGCGCTGCCGGTCGCCGGAGAGCACCATCCAGCCGGAGCGGAAGCCGGCCACCCGGTAGGCCTTGGACATCCCGTTGAACGTGACGCAGAACAGGTCCGGCGCCAGGGTGGCGAGCGGGGTGTGCTCGACGTCGTCGTAGAGGATCTTGTCGTAGATCTCGTCCGCGTAGATCACCAGCTTGTGCCGGCGGGCCAGCTCCGCGAGCCCCTCCAGCACCTCGCGCGGGTAGACCGCGCCGGTCGGGTTGTTCGGGTTGATCACCACGATGGCCCGGGTCCGGTCGGTCACCTTCGACTCGATGTCGGCGAGGTCCGGGTACCACTCGGACTGCTCGTCGCACCGGTAGTGCACGGCGGTGCCGCCGGCCAGGCTGACCGAGGCGGTCCACAGCGGGTAGTCCGGCGCGGGGACGAGCACCTCGTCGCCGTCGTCCAGCAGCGCGGTCATCGCGAGCTGGATCAGCTCGGAGACGCCGTTGCCGAGGAAGACGTCGTCCACGCTCAGGCCGTGCAGCCCGCGCTCCTCGTACTGCATGACGACGGCGCGGCGCGCGGCGAGCAGGCCCTTGGAGTCGCCGTAGCCGTGCGCGGAGGAGAGGTTGCGCAGGATGTCCTGCAGGATCTCGGGCGGCGCCTCGAAGCCGAACGCGGCGGGGTTGCCGGTGTTCAGCTTGAGGATGCGGTGGCCCTGCTCCTCCAGCCGCATCGCCTCGTCGAGAACCGGGCCGCGGATGTCGTAACAGACATTGGCGAGCTTGCTGGACTGGATCACCTGCATGAGCTCACTGTACGGCGAGCGGCCGGGCGACCGTGGCGTGTTGTTGCGCACGCCACGGTCGACCGGGTCGCTGCGGCCCCGGGGCGTCGGTGTCAGACCGGCGGCAGGCAGTAGACCGTCGGGCCGTAGGTGGCGAACAGGCGCTGGCCGTCGGTGGCCAGGTACCAGTCGTTCAGGCTCTGGCCGTTCTTGAACGTCCAGCGCAGCTTGGCCGCCTTGATGTCGATGGCGTAGACGCCCTCGTCGTACTGGCCCGGCACGAAGAGCGTGTCCTGCACCAGGACCGGCGGGCCCATCGCGGACGGCGTCTTCGGCAGCGCGCAGGTCCACAGCTGCTTTCCGGTGGCCGCGTCCCAGGCGAACGCGGCCGCACTGCCGTCGCTGCCGTAGACCACGCCGTTCGCCACGCAGACCGGGGTGAACATGGTCTGCACGCCGCTCGGGATCGCGAGCTTCCACACCTGGGTGCCGTCGCTCACCTTGACGGCCTGCAGCCCGGTGCCGTCCACCAGGCAGTAGGCCCGGGTGGCGTCCACCGTCGCGTCGAAGGCGGCCTTGGCGCCGGTGGCGGCGAACCAGGCCTGGTGGCCGTCCTTGCCGCTGCGGCAGACCAGGTTCTCCTGGTCGTCCGTGTAGTAGAGGTTCCCGTTCGCGGTCAGGCTGGAGATCATCGGGTCGGTGCCGGCCTTGCGCGGCTGGAACCAGGTCGCCTTGTCGGTGGCGATCGAGAACGCGATCACGCCGTCGGTCCCGGTGGTGCTGACCACGCCGGCCGGGCTGGTCGAGGCGAGCAGGTAGACGGACTGGTCGTCGGCGCCGAGGACCTGCTGGAAGGAGACCCAGTCGCCGTTCGGCGCGGTCTTCGTGGACGCCCAGTTCTGCTGGCCGCTGGCCGAGTCGAAGCCGACCACGGTGTTGTCGTTGGTGGTGTAGACGCGGCCGCCGGCGACCGCCGCGAACTGCGCGTTGACGTCCCGCCGGGCCCACTTCTCCTTGCCGGTGGTGACGTCCAGCGCGACCAGCGCCTCGCCGGGCGGGTGCAGCACGCCGGCCGAGAGCAGCGGGGGGATCGCCGCGAGCCGGCCCTGGGCGGCGTACGTCCAGAGCGGGGTCGGCGGCACGCCGTCGGGGCGGGTCGCGGTGGGCACGGGCAGCGGCGCGGCCGAGGCGCTCGCGGCGCTCGAACCGGCGGGGGCGGGGGTGGTGGCCGCGGTGGCCTGGCCGCTGGTGCTGCTCGTGCTGCTCGCGGCGGTCTTGGCGCTCTTGCCGCCGCCGCTGCTCAGCGCCCAGCCGGCGCCGCCGGCCGCGGCGAGCGCGACCAGGCCGCCGCCGATCAGCAGGCCGCGCCGGGGCGGCCGGGCCGGCTGACCCGGCTGATCCGTGGCGGGCGGCTGACTCGCGGGCGGCTGCGGAGTGGCCGGGCCGGCGCTGCCGAGCCTGACCGTCTCACCGGTGGCCGGACCGCTGCCGCCCGACCCGGCGCCCAGCCGCATCGTGCCCTCGGCGACGGGTGCGACGGGTGCGGACGGTGTCGCCGCTGCGACCGCGGCGGAGTCCAGCGTGGTCGCCGGGTGCGCGCTCGCGCTGCCCCGGGCCGGCGTCTCCATGTCCATCACCCGCGCCGCGTGCCGGGCCAGCGCGGAGGCCACCGGCGCCGGCAGCCAGCCGTCGCGCAGCACGGCCTCGGCGCCGTCGGGCACGAGCAGCTCGGCGAGCTCCTCGGGGGTCGGCCGCAGGGCCGGGTCCTTGGCCAGGCAGGTGGTGATCGCCGGGCGCAGCGCCTCGGGGAGCGCCGTCAGGTCGGCCTCGTCGTGCACCACCTTGTACAACTGCGCGGCCGCGCCCGAGGCGCTCTCGAACGGCCCGTGGCCGGTGGCCGCGAAGAGCAGCACCGAACCGAGCGAGAAGACGTCACCCGCCGGTCCCATCGCCTGGCCCGAGGCCTGCTCGGGGCACATGTACCCGGGCGAGCCGACCACGATCCCGGTCCGGGTCAGCTGATCTCCGTCCATCGCCCGTGCGATGCCGAAGTCGATCACCCGCGGGCCGTCGGCGGCCAGCAGCACGTTGGACGGCTTGAGGTCGCGGTGCACCAGCCCCGCCGCGTGCACCGCGCGCAGCGCCAGCGCCAGCCCGGCGCCGAGCGCCCGCACCGAGTGCTCGGGCAGCTTGCCGTGCGCCTGCACCGCCTCGGTCAGCGAGGGGCCCAGCACGTAGGCGGTGGCCAGCCACGGCAGCGGCCCGTTGACCTCGGCGTCCACCACGGGCGCGGTGTACGCGCCGTCGACCGCCCGCGCGGCCGCCACCTCGCGCCCGAAGCGCTCGCGGAACTCCGCGTCGCCGGCCAGCTCGGGGCGTACCACCTTGATCGCGACCGTGCGTCCGCCGGCCGAACGGGCGAGGTAGACCATGCCCATCCCGCCCGCACCGAGCCGGCTCAACAGCCGGTACGGACCGATCTCTTCGGGATCGGTGCTGTCCAATGGATCCATTTTCGGGGCTCCCCGTTCGTGTGACACAAGCGGGGAGATCGTACGGGTATGGCGGGCCGTCAGCCCGGGCAGGTGGTCACCGTGATCGAACTGATGGCTGCGGTGGTGGGCGGGGCGCTGGCGGCGCCGGTGCTGCGGGGGGCGGCGACCAGGTACGCGGTGCCGTACGGCGAGCCGCTGCGGGTCTGCGCCTGCGGCCGGGTGCCGTGGCTACTGCCGCTGACGGGCCGTTGCCCGGCGTGCGGCGCGCGCCTGGGTCCCACGCCGTACGCCGTCGAGGTGGTGGCGCTCGGCGTCGGCGCCGGGGTCGGGGCGGCGATCGGCTGGCCGATCGGCCCGCTGCTCGCCTGGGTGGCGCTGTTCGGCGTGCTGCTCGGCTTCGTGGACGTCGCCGTGCACCGCCTGCCGGACGCGCTCACGCTGCCGCTCGGCCTGGGCGCCGGGCTGCTGCTGGCCGGCGCCGCGCTGCTCGACCACCGGCCCGGGCTGCTGACCAGGTGTCTGCTCGGCGCGGGCGCGGCGGCGTTGCTTTACGGCGTGCTCTGGCTGCTCGGTCCGATGGGGCTCGGGGACGTCAAACTCGCCCCGACCGTCGGTGCGTTGCTCGCCTGGTACGGCTGGCGGATGCTCTACACCGGCGTCTTCGCGGGCTTCCTGCTGGCCGGCGTGTGGGGGATCGGGCTGCTGCTGAGCGGGCGGGCGGGACGCAAGGACCCGCTCCCGTTCGGGCCGTGCATGCTGCTGGGGGCGCTGCTCGCGCTGCTGACGGTGCGCTGACGCACCCGGCTCAGGGGCGGTAGGCCGGCAGGCCCTGCGGGTTGGTGGCGACCGGACGGGGCGTCAGCGAGCCGTCCGCGGGCATGCCCACCAGGCCGGCCGGGGTGCGGATGGTCAGCTCCTTGCCGTTCGGCGACCAGGCGGGCTCGGTGTAGTCGGTGGTGGCCTGCGGGGTGAGGTCCTCGACGAGGGGGTTCTGCTGGTCGAAGTGGTCCACGAAGAGGTGGTCGTGGCCGCCGACCGAGCGGACGAAGGCGACCGTGTTGCCGTCCGGCGAGAGCGCGGGCTCGGAGCCGGCGGTCAGCTTGTAGCCGTTGAGACGCAGGTAGTCGTCGCGGATGTAGACCTGACCGTCCGCGCTGTTCGCATAGGCCATCAGGCCCGTGGTGCCGGTGACGGTCGCCCAGTTGTTGCCGGCCGTCGGCAGCACGACGTCGGCCGGGTCCGAGGCGCCGATCCCCAGCGGGGCCGGGGCGGCCGAGCCGTTGGTGGGGACCTGCATCAGCTGGGTGATGCCGCCCTTCGCGACGGTGAAGACGAGGTCGTCGCGGTTGACCACGGCGGAGCTGGAGGGCTTCTCCAGCTTCCAGGTCGGGTGCGACCAGGTCTCGCCGCCGGGGTTGCGGGCCACGGTCACCTTGCCGGTCCCGTCCGGGTTGCTGGTCACCAGGTTGCCGGAGCCGTCGATGAAGACGGCGCGGGTGCCGTCGGGCGACCAGGCCAGGTCGCGCACCTGGGTGTGGAAGTCCACGGTCGCGTTGTCCAGCAGCACCATGTCGGTGCCGTTGCTGACGGTCAGCTGCGGTACCCCGGTCCCGTGCGCCGGCAGCGCGGAGGTCGGCGTGGCGGGGGGCGGCGTGGCGGCGGTCGGCAGCGCGGAGGTCGGCGCGCCGGAGGGGGTGCTGCGGTGCGTCGCGGTGGGGTTGCCCGGGACGGCGGTCGTCACCGGAGTCGGCGCGGCGGCGCCGGACGGCGCCGCCGCCGACGGGGCGTGGCCGGCCGGCGCCGAGGACGACGACGAGCTGCCGGCCGTGGTCTCGTCCGGGCCGCAGGCCGAGAGGAGCAGGGTGGAACCGACGCCGAGTGCGGCGGTCAGAGCGAGAGCAGCGGCGGATCCGCGGCGACGGCGAACGGCCATGGGAACTTCCCCCCGGAACAGAGCGTTGAGGCGGCTGGCGATGACTCAAGCATTCCCAGCGCACATCCTGATGGCGTCGGGTGGCTGTCACAGCCGTGCAACAGGCCCGCAGTCCTTCCGCCCGCTTCCCCGCTTCCCCGCCGTCCGCCGTCCCGCGGCTACGCCTCGCGGTGCACGGCGGTGAAGGCCATGTCCGCGTAGCGGTCGCCCGCCACCTGGCCGGCGATCGGCTCCAGCAGCGCCAGCTCGGCGGCGGTCAGCGTGATCCGGGTGGCCGCGACGTTCTCAAGCAGGCGGCTGCGCTTGCGGGTTCCGGGGATCGGCACCACGGTCAGGCCGTGCACCTCGGCCCGCTGCTGCACCCAGGCGAGGGCGATCTGCGCCGTGCTGGCGCCGTGCTCGGCGGCGATCGCGTGCAGCGGCGCGAGCAGGGCGGCGTTCGCCCTGGCGTTGTCGCCGGTGAAGCGCGGCAGGTGCCGGCGGAAGTCGCTGCCGGAGAGGTCCGTGCTCGCGTCGACGAAGGCACCGGTCAGCAGGCCCCGGCCGAGCGGCGAGTACGGCACGAAGGCGACCCCGAGCTCGGCGGCCGCGCCGACCGCGCTCTGCTCGACGTCGCGGCTGAAGACCGACCACTCCGACTGCAGGGCGGCGATCGGGTGGATCGCGTGCGCCTCGCGCAGTTCGGCGCCGGTGACCTCGCTCAGGCCGAGGTGCTTGACCTTGCCCTCCCGGACCAGCTCGGCCATGGTGCCGACGGACTCGGCGAGCGGGACGGCGGGGTCGCGGCGGTGCATGTAGTAGAGGTCGATGACATCGACGTTCAGGCGGCGCAGGCTGGCCTCGACCGCCGTCCTGATGTAGGCGGCGTCGTTGCGGATCCCCCGGAAGCGCGGGTCGTCGGCGCGGCGCTCGATGCCGAACTTGGTGGCCAGCGTGATCTCGTCACGGTGCGCGGCGACGAACGGCGCGAGGAACTCCTCGTTGGCGCCGAGGCCGTACATGTCGGCGGTGTCGATCAGGGTGGCGCCCGCCTCGACGGTGGCCTCCAGGGTGTCCCGGGCCGCCGAGTCGTCGGTCTCCCCGTACGCGTCGCTGATGCCCATGGCGCCGAAGCCCTGGACGCCGACGAGCGGGCCGCCGGTGCCCAGTTCGACCTTGCGGAGCTGTTCGATGGCGTTGCTCTTGATCGTCATGCCTGCCACGCTAGGACCTTCGAGTGCACTCCAGGCAAGTCCGTTTCTCGCGGGCGCTGATTCGGCGTCTGCTCAGCGCTTGCGGGCGAGCGTGACGCCGTCGCGGACCGGCAGCATGACCGACTCGACCCGCTCGTCCCGCGCGATGAACTCGTTGAGCCGGCGCATCGCCAGGTGGTGCTCCTCCTGGTAGGCGGGGTCGAGGACGCGGCCGCCGAGGAAGACGTTGTCCAGCACGACCAGGCCGCCGGGGCGCAGCCGCGGGACGATCTCCTCGTAGTACGCGGGGTAGTTCGCCTTGTCGGCGTCGATGAACGCGATGTCGATGGCCGGCTCGTCGGAGAGCGCCTGCAGCGTGTCCAGCGCCGGGCCGATCTTCAGGTCGATCCGGTCGGCCACGCCCGCGCGCTCCCAGAAGGGCTTTCCGATCGAGGTCCACTCCTCGCTGACGTCGCAGGCGAGCAGGTGTCCGCCCTCGGCCAGGCCGCGCGCGATGCAGATCGTGGAGTAGCCGGTGAAGACGCCGACCTCGACGGCGAAGCGCGCGCCGGTCAGCCGGGTGAGCATGGTCAGCAGTGCGCCCTCGTCGGAGGCGATCTGCATGCCGGCGGCGCCGCTGGTGGCCTCCCTGGTCGCGGTGACCAGCTCCTGGAGCACCTCGTCGGCGGGCGTGCAGTGGTCGAGCAGGTAGCTGCCGATGGTGGGATCGACGGGCTCCAGGTCGCCGCCGTCGATCGGGGCCGACCACTCGACGGTGAGCTCCTCCTGGGTCGCGAAGCGGAGCAGGTGGCGGGCGACCACGTCCTGCACGCGGGCGAGCGACTCGGCGTCGGCGGCGCGGGCGACCAGCTCCAGCTGGCGGCCGGTGGGGGTGGGGGCGAGGGTGCAGCTCCCGGCGGTGACGGTGATCGTGCCCCGGCCGTCGGCGTCGAGGGCGGTGGTGGCCTTGTGGCCCATGTGCGAGACGAGCTGCTTGATGTAGCGGGCGGGGCGGTCGGTGGTCACCCGGGCGATGGCGCGGGGCATGGGACTCCTTGGAGGTCGGGGCTTGAAGTAGCTGCCGCGCCAAGTGGCGAGGTTTCTCGCCACTTGGCGATGGGGTGATTCTGGTGGCTGAGCAGTCGGGTTGTCAAAGCGTCCAGATCTGTAGACACTTCGTTCATGGCAGATCAGCACACCGAGCAGCAGCACCCCGATGCCGACGGCGGCGCCCACGCCGACGTCGATGGGGGTGGAGTGCCGGGCGGAGAGTCGGGTGACCTGGTGCTGCGTTCACCGGAGCAGTTCAAGGCACTCGGGCATCCGATGCGGCACCGGATGGTCAACGTGCTGCGCCAGCGGCCCGCCACGCTAAGGCAGTTGGCCGAGGCGCTGGGGATGAGCAAGGGGACGATCGGCTACCACGTCCGGGTGCTGCGCGAGGCGGGCCTGGTCCGGCTGGCGGAGACCCGGCAGGTGCGCGGCGGCACCGAGCAGTACTTCGCACTGGTCAGCCACGGCTTCACGTTCGCGGAGGACGTGACGATCGGCGCCGAGTTCCTGATCAACGCGGCGCTCGGCGAGATGATGCCCGCGAAGCCGGGGCAGGCGGAGCACACCGTGCTGCGGCACCTGTGGCTGTCCCCGGGGGAGGCGCACGCGCTGGAGGCGAGGCTGCAGGCGATGGCGGCCGAACCGCACCAGGTGGACAGTGCGAAGGGGGAGCCGTACGGGCTGCTGGTCAGCCTCTTCCCGGTGGACGTGCCGAGCCTGCCGCCGGAGGACGGACAGGGCTGAGCGGCAGCCGCGCGGGGCGGGGCGGGCGGCATCAGCGCCCGGCGCGCCACCCCCGTCCGGCCACGCCCCGCACGCGGCCGGCCGGCCCGGCTCAGCCCTGCTTCCCGGCCACCCCGAAGGCAGTCGTGGCCAGCCGCAGCATGTACGGAGCCTCGCCGCCGTCGAGACCGGTCGGGTTGACCGAGTAGACGACCCGGCGGCTGAGGTCGCGGGTGGCGAAGACGCCGCTGGTGTAGCCGGGGCGGGAGCCGGTCTTGCCCCAGGCGACGACGCCGCCGATGGTGACGCTCTCCAGGCCCATGCTCATGCAGGCCCGGGTGGGCGTGGGACCGGTGGTGCAGTGGCTGCTGTGGTAGTTCGGGACGTCGGGGACGGTGAAGAGCATCTGCTGCTGGGCGGGCGGCAGCAGGCGGCCCCGGAACAGCGCGGTGATGAAGCGGTCCAGGTCGGGCGCGCTGGAGATCAGGCCGCCCTCGGCCCACGGCCACGGGCTCTGCTCGGTGACGTCGACCGGGTGCGAGGTGCCGTCCGGGTCGGTGACGTTCAGGTAGCCGTGCGCGGAGGGGTGGGACAGCTCCAGGTCGTCGGCGCTCGGCACCGAGGTGTCGTGCAGGCCGAGCGGGCGGATGATCCGGTTGCGCACCTCCTGCGCGTAGCTGTGGCTGGTGATCTTCTCGATCAGCAGCCCGGCGACGAAGGTGTTGATCCCGTTGTACTGCTGGGCCGTGCCGGGCTGGAAGCTCATCGGCTGGCCGGCCAGCGAGGCGACGACCTGTTCGGGCGTCCAGCTGTCCGAGCGGTGGGCGGCGAACCAGGCGGTCGAACCGTCGCCCCCCGCCCTGATGCCCCAACTGGGAAGTCCACTGGTGTGGTTGAGTAGTTCGCCGACCGTGATCGGCGGGTAGTTCGCGGGGAGCACGCCGGGCAGGTACGTCTGGACGGTGCCGTTGAGGTCGACGCGGTGCTCGGCGGCCAGTTGCAGCACCACGGTCGCGGTGAACATCTTCGAGATGGAGCCGATCCGGAACCGGCCGTTCGGGTCCACCGGCTTGCCGGTCTGCATGTCCCCGATGCCCGAGGAGCCCTCGAAGTGCCCGGCGCTGCCCGCGACCCGGACCAGTGCGCCGGTGACGTCGGCGCCGGGCCGCGCGGCGAGGACCTGCCGGATGGCCGCCGGGTCCAGCGGCGGCAGCGGTGCGGTGGCGCTCGCCGGGGCCGAGGCCGAGGCCGATGCCGAGGCCGATGCCGAAGGCGCGGCCGCAGTCGCGGCGAAGGCAGGTGCACTCGTGCCGACCGTCAGTGCGGCCAGCATTGCACCGGCAGCCGCCATGGTGGTCCAACGAGTGCGGTTCTTGGGCGAGTTCATTGATGATTTCCAGACTTTTCGTCAACTTGGCGGCTGGGCAACGGCTTGCGGCTCGTCGACGATTCTGTCGAAGGGCGACCGTTCGGCCATCCGGGATCACCCCCGACCGGCCCCCGGTCTCGCGCTCAGGGTTTTCCCTGAGAACCGCAGTGCCGAGCTGCGGCCTGCACGGCGCCGGGGGTCGCACCGGGTGCAGGGAAAGTGCTCCTGACATGGAGGGGTGGTGTTGGCCGGTCCACACCTGTAGTTTGTCGCTCCGGGGCAACTCGCTTATAGCGTCTACGTGTTGATGCTGATCAAGGTGCACGGAGAGGCACGGGGTGGGCAATGGCGCCGCTCCGCCGCACAGGAGGCCGCGGCACGTCAGCGGCATGTCAGCGGTACATCATCAGCGGTACACCATAGGCAGAGTGTCCTGTTTCCCGGAGCCGCGCAGAGTGGCACGGCTCCATGGCGGTGAGTACCGATCCGCCGTCCGCACGCTTCCGTTACGCGCCTTGTCATGAGGGGGAAGACCGTGACGCTTCCGTTAACCGACTCCGTACTGGCCCCTTGGGGATTCACCGAGTGGGTCGATGCCAACAGACGGAACGGGGTTACGTACGACATACCCGTACTGGGTGGCCTGAACGACGCGATTGTGAACATCGATGGGAGCAAACTGGTCAATTTCGCCGGTATCGGGTTCCTCGGCTGGCAGCACGACCCCGACGTACTGGAGAACTTCACTTCTGCCGCCGCCGACTACGGCTTGGTGACCGGCGGTTCGCGCATGACCCAGGGGATTTCCGAGCCCCACAGGGAAGTCGAGGACCTGCTCTGCCGGATCCTCGGCAAGGAACGGGCACTCACCTTCGCCTCCGGACTGCTGGCCAACGTCGGCTTCGTCAACGCGATGAGCGCCCGCTTCTCGTTCGACGACCAACCCGGGGTCGACAACGCCGACATGGTCTTCGTGCTCGACCGCGACAGCCACTGGAGCATGTGGAAGGCGGCCGAGAAGTTCGACCTCGGACGCAATCTCGTCACGTTCCGGCACAACGACACCGCGCACCTGCGCCGGGTCCTGGAGAAGCTGCGCGGCCGGAACGTGGTCGTCGGCTTCGAGACGGTCTACTCGGCCGACGGCACCATCGCCCCGATCGGGGAAATCCTGGACCTGTGCGAGGAGTTCGGCGCGGTCAGCTACGCCGACGACGCCAACGGCTTCATGGTCTACGGCAACGGCCAGCACCGGTTCGCCCAGGAGTACCAGGACCTGCGCCGGGCCACCTTCGTGATGATGTCCTTCTCGAAGGCCGTCGGGCTGGAGGGCGGCGCCATCGTCGGGCCGAACGACGCGATGGACGCGTTCGAGTACCTCTCCGGCACCTCCATGTTCACCGCGGCCATCCAGCCCCCGACGGCCAGCGCGATCGCCTACGTGCTGCGCCGGATGCTCCGGGAGCCGGCCGTGATGGGTGACTACCTCGACCGTGTCGACCGGCTCCGGGAGCGGCTGACCGAGATCGGCTGCACGATCAACCCGACCCCGACCTACATCACCTCCATCGCGCTGGGCGACGACGAGATCGCCGAGAAGGTGCGCCAGGAGTTCCACGACCGCGGCTACCTGGTGCCGGTCTTCCGCTACCCGGCCGTCAAGAAGAACCAGGCCGTCCTGCGGCTGCTGCTCAACAACCGGCTGTCCGAGGAACACCTGGACGGCTTCGTGGAGACGCTGGCCGACCTCAGGAAGACGTATGGCTTCTGATCCTGCCCTCCGGGTCAGGACGTTGCGCGGCGTGGACCAGGTGGACGAGCCCACCTGGTCCGCGCTGTGCGCGGCCGACGACTACCAGACGCTCGACTACCTGCGGGCGCTGACCGACGCCGGGCTCGACTGCTCGTTCCGCTTCTTCGTCGCCGAGGCGGCCGGCCGGCCGGTCGGCTACTGCTTCGGCTACCTCTTCCGCTACCCGGTCACCGAGCGGATCAAGGTGCGCGTGCTGCTGACCGGCTCGCCCGTCGACATCGGCAACGTGTTCCTGAACGACGGCCGTGATCCCGGGCCGTTCCTGCCGGAGCTGTTCGCCGAGGCCAGGCGCAGCCGAGCCGCCTACCTGCTGGTGCGCGACCTGTTCGGGACGCAGCAGGTCCGGCATCCCCGGCTGACCCGGATACCGCTCTTCTCGGAGTCGATCCTGCGGATGCGCTGGAGCTCGTTCGAGGAGTACCTGGGCTCGCTGCGCAGCGAGTACCGCCAGCCGCTGAAGAAGGTGCTGCGCTCGGTCGAGCGGGCGGGCTACCGGATCGAGAGCCGGCCGGGCCGGACCGTGACGCACCTGGCCGATCGGCTGCTCGCGCTCTGGCTGGAGGTGTTCCGGCGGCACCCGGAGGAGCGCGACCAGATCGAGCTCAACACCCGCTACTTCGAGGAGGTGCTGCGGTTGCCCGGGTCCGTCGTGCACCTGGCGTACAAGGAGGACCGGCTGATCGGCTTCACGCTGATCCAGGAGCACGGCGGTGTGGTCGACATGAAGTACTGCGGCTTCGACTACGCGGCGATGGGCCGCGACGAGCTCTACCGCGCGCTCTGCCTGCACGGGATCAGGCACGCCATCGAGGGTGGCTTCCACGCCACCAACTTCAGCATCTCCAACGAGCAGATCAAGGCCCGGCTCGGGTGCGAACCCAGGGACGTGCACGGCTATCTCGGCGCGGTCTCCCCGGTGGCCCGCCTGCTGAGCCTGCTGGGCGTCGAACGGCTGGCGCTGCGCGCCTACGCGACCTCGCCGCCACGGACCGGCAGCCCGGTGTTCCGGGCGTCGCAGGCACCGGCCGAGCAGCCCGAGCGGAGCCTGTCGTGAACGCCGCCCGGCCGAGCGGCCGTTCGCGTCCGGTGGCGCTGGTCACCGGCTGCTCCAGCGGCATCGGGCTGCGCACCGTGCCCGCCCTGGTGCGGCGCGGCTTCCACGTCGTCGCGACCATGCGCGACCTGTCCCGCCGGACCGCACTGGACGAGCTCCTGCAGACCGCCCTGCCCGGGCTCGCCGACGAGGGCCGGGCCGACGAGGGCCGGGCCGACGAGGGCTGGGCCGGCGAGCGCGTCACCGTGCTGCCGCTGGACGTGCTGCGGCAGGACACCATCGACGCCTGCGTCGGCGAGGTGCTGGAGCGCACCGGCCGGATCGACGTCCTGGTCAACAACGCCGGCATCGCGGCGCCGAACTACGTCGAGGAGGCGCCGCTCACCGAATGGCGCGAGCTGTTCGAGACCAACCTCTTCGGCCAGGTCGCCGTCACCAACGCGGTGCTGCCCTCGATGCGGGCCCGCCGCAGCGGCCGGGTGGTGATGGTCTCCAGCCTCGGCGGCCGGGTGCCGACCCTGATGCTGGGCGCCTACTGCGCGTCCAAGTTCGCGCTGGAGGGCTACGCCGAGACGCTGCGACTGGAACTGCGCCCCTTCGCGGTGCACGTCTCGCTGGTGGAACCCGGCGCGTTCCAGACCGAGATCTGGGACACCAAGGCGCTCGCCGAGCCGGTCCCGGTCGGCTCGCCGTACGCGGCGGAGTCGGCGAAGCTGCGGGAGTTCTACCGCGACTACATCGCCCGTCACCTCGGCGACCCCGACCGGGTCGCCGAGGTGATAGCGAAGGCCGCCCGCGACCGCCCGTCCCGCCTGCGGTACCCGGTCGGGGCCGACGCCTGGGTGCAGCTCGCGCTCCGGGCGGCGCTGCCGTGGGCGGCCTACGAGCGGGTGGCGAGGAAGCTGGTCGGCCTGCGGCCGTGACGCGCCGTCCGTGGACGCAGCGGGGCCCGCCGCACCTGCTCGGTGTGGCGGGCCCCGCTGGTGCGCTGCGGCCTCCCCCTCAAGAGGCCGCCGGCGCCGGAGTGTTACGGCTCGCTGTTACGGATCGCCGTCACGGCATGGCGTGGGCGTGGTTGCCGACGTTGGTGGAGAAGTCGTTGCCGTTCTTGGCGTCCCAGTTGGTGGACCAGGCCATCGCGCCGCGGATGGTCGGCCACTTGGCCGGCGGGACGAAGCTGCCGCAGTTGGTGCCGGTGGCGAGGCAGTCCAGCGCGTTGTTGACGACCGTCGAGTTCACGTAGCCGCCGCCCGCCGCCTGGCTGGAGGCCGGGACGCCGATGCCGACCTGGGACGGGTCGAGACCGCCCTGGATGTGCGTGCAGATCTGGCTGGTGATGAAGTCCTCGGTGCCCTGGTTGTAGACCTTGCCGTCGCAGCCGGGCATACCGCCGGAGTTGTAGAACTGGGTGTTGACGACGGTCAGGATGTCCTTGACGTTCAGCGCGAGCTGGAAGTAGCCACTGCTGGTGGTGTACATGTCCAGCGTCTGCGGGGCCATGGTCAGGATGAAGCCGCTGCCGACCTTGCCGGCCAGGGTGTGCAGGCTCTGCGCCATGTACGTCGGGTTGATGCCGTTCTCCAGGTCGATGTCGACACCGTCGAACCCGTACTGCTGGATCAGCGCGTAGGCGCTGTTCGCGAAGTTGGCGGCGGAGGTGGCGTCGCCGACGGTGATCGCGCCGTTCTGGCCGCCGACCGAGAGGACGACCTTCTTGCCGGCCGCGTGCTTGGCGGCGATGTCCGCCTTGAACTGGGCGGCCGTGTAACCGCCGAGGTTCGTCGCGAGGGTCGGGTCGATGGAGAAGGTGATCCCGCCGGGCGTGCTCGGGTCGGCGTTGGCGAACGAGACGGCGATGATGTCGTAGTTGCTCTGCACGTCGGAGAGCTTCTGGTCGGTCGCGCCGTTGTCGAAGTCCTGGTAGTAGCCGGTGAGGACGTGCTTCGGCAGCCCGGTGGCCGGAGGCGTGGGAGTGGGCGTCGGGGTCGGCGTGGGCGTGGGAGTGGGAGTCGGGGTCGGCGTGGGCGTGGGGGTGGGAGTCGGCGTAGGCGTCGGAGTGGGTGTCGGCGTGGGCGTCGGTGTCGGCGTGGGCGTGGGCGTGGGCGTGGGCGTCGGCGTCCCCGAACCCCCCGGCCCGGTCAGCGTGATGTCGTCCGCCCCGTAGGCGCTCTGCCCGTACCACCCGTGTACGTACACGGTGACGCTCGTCGTGCTCGCGCCCGTCGTGAACGTCGAGCTCAGCTGGTTCCAGCTGCTCTGGCTGGACCAGCTGGACGGGTCGGTCCCGCCGGTCCCGCTCGCGCCCAGGTAGACGTACGACCCCTGCACCCAGCCGGCCAGTGTGTAGCTGGAGTTGGGCTGCACCGCGACGGTCTGGCTGCACTGCGCGGTGTCCGAGCTGCTCGGCGCGGCCGAGAGCGCGTACGAGCCGCTGTGCACGGGGGTGCCGACCACGGACGCGCCGCCGGTACAGGCCCAGCCGGACAGGCTGCCGGTCTCGAAGCCGCCGTTGACGACCAGGTTGCCGACCGCGGCGCTGGCGCCGCCGGCGAAGACCGTCAGGCCGGCGGCGGCCAGCGTGAGGGCGGTGCCACCGGCGGCGAGCGCGGGCAGCACCCGGCGGCGGTGGTGGTGGGTGACCGTACGGGACATGAGGAACTCTCCTGGGGGAGGAGAGGAGCCGCCGCGGTGGGGGTCGCGGCGGCCCCGCGTGGGGGAGGAGGAACAGCGAAGCGAATCAGCGTGGGGTGGAGCAGAGCGGCAAGTGGCGAGCTGTTGAAGGGCGAACGGCTTCACCGCTTGCCGAACAAGCTGGACTAGACCAATGGCACGCGTCAAGGAGTCGTCCACCCCTTTACGGCTCCGTTAAGGAATCGGAGACCTCCCCGTGTCCGGCCCGCTCTGTGACCGTGACCACAGCCGGGGGTTCGTTCCGCAGTTGAACGAAAGCTGCTGCGACCTGCGGCTTTCCTCCTGGTCAGCGCGCCGGAGTAGGCTGCCCCCGGACCCGTGGCAGGAGGGCTGGGGGACCAGGGGGGATATGAGCCGGAGGGGCTGAAGCACCATGGGTCTGCGCGATCTCGTTGACCGCACGCCGGGTCTGCGGACTCTGCTCGGCGGCATGTACCGCGTCTACGGACAGCGGGTCGAGGCCCATCTGGACCGGGCGCCGCACCATGTCGGCGTGATCATGGACGGCAACCGGCGCTGGGCAAAGGCGAGCGGCGGCAGCGCCGCGTTCGGCCACCAGCGCGGCGCCGACAAGATCACCGAGTTCCTCGGCTGGTGCGACGAGACCAACATCGAGGTCGTCACGCTCTGGATGCTCTCCACCGACAACATGTCCCGCACGGCGGACGAGCTGGTCGCACTTCTCGGCATCATCGAGGACGCGGTGACCAAGCTGGCGGAGACCAAGCGCTACAAGATCCGCCCGGTCGGCGCTCTGGACGTGCTGCCGAGTCACACCGCCGAGATCCTCAAGAGCGCCGCGGTCGCGACCGAGCACCTGGAGGGCATCACGGTCAACGTCGCGGTCGGCTACGGCGGTCGGCACGAGATCGCCGACGCGGTCCGCTCGCTGCTGCTGGAGCACGCCGAGCGCGGCACCTCGATCGAGGAGCTGGCCGAGATCCTGGACGTCGAGCACATCGCCGAGCGCCTCTACACCAAGGGTCAGCCCGACCCGGACCTGGTGATCCGGACCTCGGGCGAGCAGCGGCTCTCCGGCTTCCTGCTCTGGCAGAGCGCGCACAGCGAGTTCTACTTCTGCGAGGCGTACTGGCCGGCCTTCCGCAAGGTCGACTTCCTGCGCGCGCTGCGTGCGTACGGCGACCGCAACCGCCGCTACGGCGGCTAGGTCCGGCTGGGCTTGGCTGGGTCGGGCCATGACCGGTTCGGTCCGGCCCAGTTCGGGCTCCGGGTCGAACCGGAACCCGATCTTCCAGCACGAGGTACCCCCGCACCCACCAGGGCCAAACGTTCATCAGGAGTGATCTCGCAGTTCGCCTCCGGCGGCATGCCGACCCCCTCTCAAGGGCATACCTATGGGAGAGACCGGAACCCTGCCCATCGGGGTCGCGGGGGCCGGTGACCGCGGGTGACGCAGGGTCACCCGCCCTGGAGGCCAAGTGGTCAGTACCAAGAGCCGCCGGACACCAGACCGGCGCACGTACGTCCTCGACACCAGCGTGCTGTTGGCCGACCCGCTCGCCATGACGCGCTTCGAGGAGCACGAAGTCGTACTCCCGGTGGTTGTCGTCACGGAGCTGGAGGCCAAGCGCCACCACCCCGAGCTGGGTTACTTCGCCCGCCAGGCCCTGCGCCTGCTGGACGACTACCGGGTCCGCTACGGGAGGCTCGACGAGCCCATCCCGGTCGGCGAGATCGGCGGTTCGATCCGCGTCGAGCTCAACCACTCGGACCCGTCGGTGCTGCCGGCCGGTTACCGGGTCGGCGGCGGCGAGGCGGACGCCCGGATCCTCGCGGTGGCCCGCAACCTCCAGGCCGAGGGGTACGACGTCACCGTCGTCTCCAAGGACCTCCCGATGCGGATCAAGGCCAGTGCCGTCGGCCTGCTCGCCGAGGAGTACCGGGCCGAGCTCGCGATCACGTCCGGTTGGACCGGAATGTCCGAACTGCCCGTCGCCGCCGACCAGGTGGACGAACTCTTCGGCGCGCCGCACGACGCCGCCGTGGAGGTCGAGGGGGCCGAGGAGCTCCCGGTGCACACCGGACTGGTGCTCAGCTCCGAGCGGGGGCGCGCGCTGGGCCGGGTCACCGTGGACGGCCGGGTCAAGCTGGTCCGCGGCGACCGCGAGGCGTTCGGCCTGCGCGGCCGCAGCGCCGAACAGCGGGTCGCGCTGGACGTGCTGCTCGACCCCGAGGTCGGCATCGTCTCGCTCGGCGGCCGGGCCGGCACCGGCAAGTCCGCGCTCGCGCTCTGCGCGGGCCTGGAGGCCGTGCTGGAGCGCCGGCAGCACCGCAAGGTGATGGTCTTCCGCCCGCTGTACGCGGTCGGCGGCCAGGAGCTGGGCTACCTGCCCGGTTCGGAGTCGGAGAAGATGAGCCCCTGGGCGCAGGCGGTCTTCGACACCCTGGGCGCGGTCACCACGCCCGCCGTGATCGAAGAGGTGATCTCCCGCGGGATGCTGGAGGTCCTGCCGCTGACCCACATCCGGGGGCGTTCGCTGCACGACGCGTTCGTGATCGTGGACGAGGCGCAGTCGCTGGAGCGCAACGTGCTGCTCACCGTGCTCTCCCGGATCGGCCAGGGCTCGCGGGTGGTGCTCACCCACGACGTGGCGCAGCGCGACAACCTGCGGGTCGGCCGCTACGACGGCGTGGTGGCCGTGGTCGAGAAGCTGAAGGGGCACCCGCTCTTCGCGCACATCACCCTCACCCGCTCCGAGCGTTCCCCGATCGCGGCGCTGGTGACCGAAATGCTGGAGGACATCCAGCCGTAGTCCGGCTCCGCGGGCGGCCCACCCGTCCGTAGGGCGACCCCAGTTGAACACGGCGCGCATTCCGGTGCGTGCGAACGATCCGCCCGGCTCCCGACCGCTGGTCCGAGCCGGGCGGATCGTCATCACATCGCACGGTCCGATGTCCAGAGGGCGATCAATTCCGGCCGTCCTGACGGATGTGAGCTTCGCCACGCAACCGGGAATTGCGCACCTGCGTCACCTTGCGGCATGGTGTGGGTTCTGTCAGGCCCCGCGTACGGCCCGAGGTTTGGGCGTCAACTCAATATCGACGGACCGTACGCCGCCCGAACACCCTGTCCGCACCGGCTGGTCCGGTGGCGGGCACCGGGCCCGTGTCTCCCGTGACCAGTGCAGGTGGAGGCCAGTGACCAGGGGCATGTTGCGCCCGCACGGTCACGCGTGGCGACGCTGGAAGGAAACCATGTGACTCGGATCTCGGTCCGGGGAGTCGCTGTGGCCTCCGCCACCGCCGTCACCGCCGTTGGTGCAGTCGTTGGTGTGGCTTCGGGTAGCGAGGCCAAGCCGGTTCAGGCGGTCGACGTCGCAGGAGCGACCCTGCTCGCGGACGTCCCGTCACCTGCCACCGCGCAGACCATCAGCGATGACATCAGCCAGCAGGCGTCCGCCCAGCAGGCGTCCGCCGATGCTGCGGCCAAGAAGGCTGCCGAGGAGGCCGCGCGCCAGAAGGCCGCTGCCGACGCGCAGGCGAAGGCCGACGCGGACAAGGCCGCCGCTGACGCGAAGGCTGCCGCCGACGCGCAGGCGAAGGCCGCTGCCGATGCCAAGGCCGCCGCTGACGCGAAGGCCGCCGCCGACGCGCAGGCTGCCGCCCGTGCGAAGGCCGTCTCCGCGCTCGCCGCCGCTTCCGCCGCCACCACCGACTCGGCCCCGGCCACCTCGGTGCCCACCGGCTCGGCGCAGTCGATCGCGGCCTCGATGATGTCGAGCAGCCAGTTCCAGTGCTTCAGCAACATCGTGACGCGCGAGAGCGGCTGGGACTACACGGCCACCAACGCGGGCTCCGGTGCCTACGGCCTGGTGCAGGCGCTGCCGGGTTCGAAGATGGCCTCGGCCGGCTCGGACTGGCGGACCAACCCCGCGACCCAGATCAAGTGGGGCCTCGGCTACATGAACGACCGTTACGGCAGCCCCTGCGGCGCCTGGTCGTTCTGGCAGGCCCACAGCTGGTACTAGGCCCGTCCTGGACACCAGTCGGAACCACCGGCGTCAGCCCCCGGCCCCCTGGCCGGGGGCTTCGCTGTTTTTCGGGGCCCGTTGGTCATAGCGTCACCCGGTCCGGGTAGCGTCATGGGGAAAGTCCAGGAAAAGCGGCAGTCAACGGAGGACCGCGCAATGGCACGGGACGGACAGGCCGGTCGCGGTGCTCTCAGAGCTGTGGCCCGGGGAGCATCCGCGCTGAGCCGCGCTGCGGCACGCCGGGCTGAGGCGGCGGAGCAGGCCGCGGCGGCCGGGGCCGCCGGACCGGCTGACGCGCCGTCGGCCCGTCCCGCCGAGCAGCTGCCCGCGCCGCGTCCGGCAGCCGCCGCGCCGGCCGCGGCCGGGGCGGTCTCCACCGTGGCGACCCAGGCGCAGGAGCAGGCCGTCGCGCAAACGGCGGCCGCCGTTCCGGCGCCGGCGCCGTCGCGCGAGTTCTACCCGCACCGCGATCGGCACCCGGGCCGCCCGGCCACGCCCGCCGAGGCGGTGCCGTGGGGTCTGCGGGTGGCCGCCGAGTCCACTTGGCGGCTGCTGCTGCTCGGCGTCGCGCTCTACGTGATCTTCTACGTGGTAGACACGCTCCGCCTGGTCGCCTTCGCGCTGCTGGCCGGTGTGCTGATCTCGGCGCTGCTGGAGCCGACCGTCTCCTGGCTGCGCCGGCGCGGTGTGCCGCGCTCGCTTGCGGCGCTGGGGACCTTCCTGGCCGGCCTGGCGAGCATCGGGCTGGTCGGCTGGTTCGTGTTCTGGCAGGTCACCACGAACATCAACAGCGTCTCCAGCCGGGCCCAGCAGGGCGTCCAGACGATGCACAACTGGCTGCTCAAGGGCCCGATGCACCTGACCCAGGGGCAGCTGTCGGACTTCACCAAGCAGCTCCAGGCCGTGATCGGCACCAACACCGCGCAGATCACTTCGTTCGGCTTCACCACCGTCGGCATCGTGGTCCAGGTCATCACCGGCGTGCTGCTGGCCGCCTTCACCACGTACTTCCTGCTCTACGACGGCGCCCGGATCTGGAGCTGGGCGCTGCGCGGGCTGCCCCAGCAGTCCCGGTACGCGATGGCGGGCGCCGGGCCGAAGGCCTGGGCCACGCTCACCGCGTACGTGCGCGGCACGGTGGCCGTCGCGTTCATCGACGCGCTCTGCATCGGGATCGGCATCCAGCTGCTCGGGGTGCCGCTGGCGATGCCGCTCGCGGTGATCATCTTCCTCGGCGCGTTCGTGCCGCTGGTCGGCGCGCTGGTCACCGGCACGCTGGCGGTGCTCGTCGCGCTGGTGACCAGCCACACCATCTACACGCCGCTGATGGTGGTGGTGGTGCTGGTGGCCGTCGCGCAGATCGAGGGACACCTGCTGCAACCGCTGATCCTGGGCCGGGCGGTGCGGGTGCACCCGCTCGCGGTGGTGCTCGGCGTGGCGTCCGGCTCGATCATCGGCGGGATCGGCGGCGCGATCGTCGCGGTGCCGCTGATCGCGGTGACCAACACCGTGGTCGGCCACCTGCGCCGGCGCAACGCGGCGGCCGACGAGGTGTTCGTCGCGCTGGAGGCGGCCCAGGAGGAGGCGGCCCACCAGGCCGAAGCCCACCAGGCGGAGACCCACCAGCCCGACCAGCCCCACCCGTCCCCGTCAGAGCAGTCGCAGCAGGCAGCGCAGCCCCAGCCGTCCCAGCAGGGCGAAGCGTCCGCCGTGGCCGTCGCGACGCGCTCGGCCGAGCCGGTCACCCCGCTGGATCCGGCGGATCCGGCGGATCGCACGGAGTCTGCGCCCGACCACTCCCCGGAGCGGCCCGCAGGCTCCTAAAGTGGCGTCATGTATGTCACCAGGCTGGGCATCTCGGGTATCCGGGGCTTCACGCCGGCCCGCGAGGTACGGCAGTTGGAACTCCCGCAGGCCGGCTGGACGGTGCTGGCCGGCCGCAACGGCGCCGGAAAGACGACGCTGCTGCGCGCGCTCGCGCTCGCGCTCGGCGGCCCCTCGGTCGCGCGCAGCCTGGTCAGCGACTTCTCCGGCTGGATCACGGCGGGTGAACGCTCCGGCTGGGTGCAGGCGTTCGTCCGCCCCGACTGGTCGGTGGACCGGCTCGCGGGCAGCGGCAAGGCGCCCAAGTACGACCTGAAGCTCGGGCTGGAGTGGACCCTCCCGGCCAGCGGCGGCCCGCGCCCCGAGCTGACCACCTTCGGCTCGGCCAGCCCCGAGCGCGGGCCGTGGGCGGAGAACCCGCGCGGCTGGTTCTTCGCCGGTTACGGCCCGTTCCGCCGGCTGCTCGGCGGCGCCGGCGAGAGCCAGCGGCTGATGCTCTCGGCCGGCCCGGTCGGCCGGCTCGCCACGCTCTTCCACGAGGAGGCCTCGCTCGCCGAGGGCGTCTCCTGGCTGGTCGACCAGCACGTCCGCCGACTCGAAGGCCGCCCGGGCGCCCAGGAGACGCTGGACGTGGTCAGCAGCCTGCTCTCGGACGGCCTGCTGCCGGACGGCTTCGGGATCTCCCGGGTGGACTCGGACGGCCTGTGGATCCGGCGCGGCGACGGCCCCGACTTCGCGCTGCGCGAGCTGAGCGACGGCTACCGCACGGTCGCCGCACTGGTGCTCGACCTGGTCCGCCAGTTCCAGAACTGCTACGGCAGCCTCACCCAGGACGCGTCCGGCGCGATCACGCTGCCGGGCGTGGTGCTGATCGACGAGATCGACGCGCACCTGCACGTCAGCTGGCAGCAGCGGATCGGCCCCTGGCTCAAGGCGCACTTCCCCCGGGTGCAGTTCATCGTCTCGACGCACAGTCCGTACATCTGCCAGGCCGCCGATCCCGGTGGGCTGATCCGGATAGCGGGCCTGGACGAGGACGCCCCGCCGCAGCCGGTGAGCGAGGAGCTGTACCGGCGGATCGTCTACGGCAGCGGCGACGACGCGGTGCTCTCCGAGCTGTTCGGCCTGGAGTCCCCGTACTCCGCGCGGGCCGAGGACGCCCGCCGCCGGATCGGCGACCTGGAGGGCCGGGTGCTCTCCGGTGAGTCCACCGACGAGGAGCTCGCGGAGTACCAGGAGCTGACGGACAAGCTGATGAGCTCGCTGAGCGCGCGGGTGGACGAGGTCTCGGCCCGGCTGGGACGCCCCAGATGATCCCGCTCCAGCGCCGGCCGTTACCCGAGGAGCTGACCGCGCGGCTGACCGCCCGCGCCGAGCGGCTGGCCGACCACCGCGGCGGCGCCCGCGAGCTGTGGCGCGACAGCCGCACGATCCGCCGCGACCTGAGCACGCACCTGGTCGCGATGGCCGCCGGGCTGTCCCGCTGCATGTACTGCGGGGACAGCGAGGGCACCAGCATCGACCACTTCCAGCCGATCGCGATGGCCCCACAGCGCGCCTTCGACTGGCTCAACCACCTGTGGGCCTGCGCGTACTGCAACAGCAACCAGAAGCGCGACCTCTACCCGACCGACCGGCGCGGCCGCGCGCTGCTGATCGACCCGACCGCCGACGAGCCGGCCGACCACCTCGACCTGGTGCTCGCCACCGGCGCGTACCGCCCGCGCACCCCCAAGGGCCGCGAGACGATCCGGATCTTCGGCCTGGACCGCCCGGTGCTGGAGCGGGGGCGCGCGCAGGCGTACGTGCGCTGCCGTTCGATGCTGCGCGACCTGGCGCACGTGTCGGCGGCGGGGGACCGCGCGGAGGCCGCGGCGGTGGCCCAGGCGCTCGCCGTCCAGCCGTTCGCGGACGTGCTCTACGAGATGCTGCGGCTGCGCACCGCGCCCCGGGCGGCGCTGGTCTTCGGCGCCGAGACGGTGGCGGGCCTGGACATGCTGATGGGGCCCCACTTGGAGAAGTGGAGCCCCATCAGGCGGTGACGTGGTGCCAAGCCGTGCGGCCTCAGGCCAGCGCGGCCTCGGCGTCCAGCACCGAGGCGACGGCCTGAACGACGGCGGCGATCCGGATCGCGACCTGGATCGTCTCGCGGTCCACGCCGGCCTTGCGCAGCACCTGCTCGTGCGAGTCCAGGCACTGGCCGCAGCCGTTGATCGCGGAGACCGCGAAGCACCAGAACTCGAAGTCCAGCTTGTCCACGCCCGGGTTGCCGATGATGTTCATCCGCAGGCCGGTGCGCAGCTTCTGGTACTCCTCGTGGTCCGAGAGGAGGTGCGTCGTGCGGTAGTAGACGTTGTTCATCGCCATGATGGCCGCGGCGGCCTTCGCGGCGGTGTACGCCTGCTCGGAGAGCAGCTCACGGGCCTGCGGCTCCAGCTGCGTCAGCACCGGCTTGCTGCCGGTCGCCATCGCGCAGGAGAACACGGTGCCCCAGAGCTGCTGGACGGGCAGGTCCGAGTTGCCGATGACCGCGCTCAGGTTGAGCTTGAGGTCCTTGGCGTACTCGGGCAGCGCCGCCTTCAGGTCGTCGAGCGCCATCGGGTCAGCCGGCCAGCAGGGCGGCCGCGTCCAGCGTGTCCTCGCCCTTGGTCCAGTTGCACGGGCACAGCTCGTCGGTCTGCAGGGCGTCCAGCACCCGCAGGACCTCCTTGGGGTTACGGCCGACGGAGCCGGCGGTCACCATGACGAACTGGATCTCGTTGTTCGGGTCCACGATGAAGACGGCGCGCTGGGCGGTGCCGTCCGCACCCTCGACGCCGCACGCCTGCATCAGCTCGTGCTTGATGTCGGCCAGCATCGGGAAGGGCAGGTCACGCAGGTCGGCGTGGTCCTTGCGCCAGGCGTGGTGCACGAACTCCGAGTCGCCGGAGACGCCCAGGATCTGCGCGTCACGGTCGGCGAACTCCTCGTTCAGCTTGCCGAACGCGGCGATCTCGGTCGGGCAGACGAACGTGAAGTCCATCGGCCAGAAGAAAACGATCTTCCACTTGCCCTCGTAGGACTTGTGGTTGATGTCGGCGAAGGCGTTCGCGGCGTCGAGGTCGACGCAGGCCTTGAGGTCGAACTCGGGGAACTTGTCACCGATCGTGAGCACGTTCGCTTCTCCTGGGTGTGGAAAATGAGGGTCTCTGTCCGGATTGCCTATGATTCGACGCATCCCGACGTGACCCAACAGTGACACAGGGCGGACTGATCACGGAAATAGCTAGACTCGATCCATCTGATCGGAGATGGCTATCAATACCCAGCATCACAGGCCCAGAACCCCCACGGTCGCACAGCTGCGCGCGTTCGCCGCCGTCGCCGAGCACCTGCACTTCCGCGAGGCCGCCGCCGCCATCGGCACCAGCCAGCCCGCGCTCTCCGGCGCGCTCGCCGCGCTGGAGGAGACGCTCGGCGCGCAGCTCGTGGAGCGTACGACACGCAAGGTCATCATCACCCCGCTGGGCGAGCGGGTGGCCGCGCACGCGCGCCGGGTGCTGGCCGCGCTGCACGAGCTCACCGAGGAGGTCGAGGCGGCCCGCCGTCCGTTCACCGGCCCGCTGCACCTCGGCGTGATCCCGACCGTCGCGCCGTACCTGCTGCCGACCGTGCTGCGGCTGGTCCGGGAGCAGTACCCCGACCTCGAACTGCACGTCCACGAGGAGCGCACCCCCTCGCTGCTGGAGGGGCTGGCGGCCGGCCGGCTTGACCTGCTGCTGCTCGCACTGCCGGCCGGTGGCGCCGCGCCGACCCGGGACATCCCGCTCTTCGACGAGGACTTCGTGCTGGTCACGCCGCCCGGGCACCCGCTGGCCGGGCACACCGGCGTGCCGCGCGACGTGCTGCTCGACCTGGACGTGCTGCTGCTGGAGGAGGGCCACTGCCTGCGCGACCAGGCGATCGACCTCTGCCGTGAGGTCGGCGCCGAGGCCGGCGGAGGCTCGACCCGGGCCGCCGGGCTCTCCACGCTGGTCCAGCTGGTGGCGGGCGGGCTCGGCACCACGCTGCTGCCGGCCACCGCGCTGGAGGTCGAGTCGGGCCGCACCGACCGGCTGGGCGCCGTCTGGTTCGCCAATCCGGCGCCGGGCCGCCGGATCGGCCTGGCCACCCGTCCGAACTCGGCCCGCGCCGCCGAGTACGACCGCTTCGCCGACTCGCTGCGCGCGGTGCTCGGCGAGCTGCCGGTGCGGATCGTCGGCTCGTAGGGGTGCGCCCGTCCGGGTGATCAAAGCAGTGATCATATGAATATCTGACGATCCGTCAATCTCGATACCAGCCCCGTTCCATGACGTCGCGAAGGGCCCTCGCCCCTCCTCTTCGGCCCTCTTTCCCCGTGCTGTCACCGCGTCGCCGCCCCGCCCGCTCCGGGGTGAGCTTGAGCACGCCAGACAGTTCCTTTGCAGGGAGAGAGTGGCGTGGCCTCGTCGACCGAACCCGAAGCGGACCGGCTGATCGACACCGAGGATGTCGAGGCGGCCCGGGACCAGTCCGATCCCAGTCCCGATCACCAGCCCGATCGCAAGCCCCAGCGCGAGTCCCAGCGCGAGTCCGAGCGCGAGTCCAAGCCCAAGCGCGGCCGGGGGCGGCTGCGCGGGCTGCTGCGCAGGCGCCCGGTGCAGGTCGTGCTCAGCCTGCTGCTGGTCTTCATGATCTGGCTCGGCTACTCGATCGGCTCGGCCCTGCTCGCCCCCGGCAAGGACAGCAACGTCGCCCGGATCGCCGAGTGGGCCCGCGACCACCACCTCGGCCCGCTGGTCACCGGCCTGGAGACGGCGCAGTACAAGATGCACCCGCCCAAGGTCGGCGGCCGGCCCACCATCGCGCTCGGCCCGATCGGCCTGACCCCCGAGCAGTCCGCCTCGGCCGCCGCCGTCCGGGCCGCCGAGAACCAGAAGTCGGGGGCGCCGGCGATCGAGCCGATCAATCCGGCCCCGCTCGTCTCGCCGGCCGGCGACCCGCTGCCCGGCGAGGGCAACTGGCAGGTGATCGGCACCTCCCGCGGCGTCCCGTCCGTCCAGAGCGCGCTGCTGCGCCCCGACTCCGAGCACACCTCGTACGTGGCCGGCGTGGTCTCGATGGACCAGCGGCTGGTCCGGTTCCAGCTGCACCCGGGCACCGACGACCCGGGCCCGGACGACTGGGGCGTGCCGCCGAACATCCCGCCGGAGGCCCGGGACGGCCTGCTGGCCAGCTTCAACGGCGGCTTCAAGGTCGCCGAGGCCGGCGGCGGCTTCTACCTCAACGGCATCACGCACGGCACGCTGCGCGACGGCGCCGCCTCGCTCGTCTTCTACAAGGACGGCCACACCACCGTCGGGACCTGGGGCGACGAGGTCTCGATGGGCCCCGATGTGGTGGGCGTGCGGCAGAACCTGCGGCTGATCGTCGACCACTCGACCGTGCCGAGCGACGTGGACCGGGACGTGGAGAGCGGCTGGGGCCTGACCATCGGCGGCAAGTTCTTCGTCTGGCGCTCCGGCGCCGGCATCACCGCGGACGGCCGGCTGATCTACGCCTACGGCCCGGCGCTGTCGGTCCGCACGCTGGCCGAGCTGCTGCACCAGGCCGGCTGCGTCCAGGCGATGCAGCTCGACATCAACCCGGCCTGGATGTCGTTCAACTACTACCAGCAGGGCGCGGACCCGGCGGCCCTCACGCCGACCAAGCTGCTGCCCGACCAGGAGCGGCCCGCCGACCGGTACTTCGAGCCGACCAGTCGCGACTTCACCGCGGTGTACACCCGGTGACCGCGCAGCAGCCGGTGCTGCCGGCGCCCGAGCTGGAGCCGCTGCCGAGTGCCGTCCGCACCGCCCGGTTCGGCTGGCCGCGCGCGGTGCTGCGCACCGCACGGCCCCGGCAGTGGCCGAAGAACCTGCTGGTCTTCGCGGCCCCGGTGGCCGCGGCCGACCGCGGCCGGATCGAGGGCATGGGCCCCGCCGCAGTCGCCTTCGCCTCCTTCACGCTGGCCTCCTGCGCCGTCTACTTCGTCAACGACGTGGTCGACGCCGAGCGCGACCGGCGCCACCCGGACAAGCGGACCCGCCCCGTGGCCAGCGGCGAGCTGCCCGAGCGGCACGCGCTCGCGCTGGCGGTGGTCTTCGCGCTGCTCGCGGTGGCCGGTTCGCTGACCATACGCAGCGGCCCGCTGGCCGCCTGCCTGATCGGCTACCTGGCGCTGTCGTTCCTCTACTCCGCCACTCTCAAGCACCTGCCGGTGCTCGAACTCACCATGGTGGCATCCGGGTTCGTGCTGCGGGCGATCGGTGGTGCGGCCGCCGCCCGGGTGGAGCCGTCCGGCTGGTTCGTGCTGGTCTGCAGTCTCGGCGCGCTGCTGGTGGCGATCTCCAAGCGGTACACCGAACTTGCCGGCCTCGGCGGCGCGGCCGCCGCCCACCGCCCGTCGCTGCGCCGCTACACGACCGGCGGGCTGCGGTTCGCCCAGCGGGCGGTGGGGGTCGCGATGATCGGCGCCTACCTGAGCTGGGCGCTGCTCAACGGGTCGTCCTGGGCGGTCGGTTGCCACCTGGTGACGATGATCCCGCTCACCGCGACACTGATCCGCTTCGACCGGCTGACCGGTCGCACTACGATGGCCCGCGTCGAGGACCTGATCACCCGCGACGGGCCGATGCTGGCCTGTGAGTCGGTCTGGCTGGTGCTCTTCGTCGCGGCGGGAACGGGATGATGGAACGAACTGCGCAAGTGATCCCCGGCGAGCCGCAGTTGCGGCTCCTGCAGGGCTGGGGCCGAAGCACCGGCAGTCGCAGCGAGGTGCTCGGACCGCTGGCCGCCGAGGAGTTGGCCGCGCTGCTGGCCGGCGGCGGGCTGGAGCGCGGCCTGCTCGCGCGCGGCGCCGGGTGCAGCTACGGCGACGCCGCGCAGAACGCGGGCGGCGTGGTGCTGGCGCCCGCCACCGGCTGCCTGGTCGAACTCGACCGCCTGGGCGGCACGGTGCGGGCCGCCGGATCGGCCACCTTCGGCCAGGTGCTGGCCACGGTGGTGCCCGCGGGGCTGCTGCTCCCGGTGCTCCCCGGCACCCGCCGGCTCACCGTCGGCGGCGCGGTGGCGGCCGATGTGCACGGCAAGAACCAGCGGGCCGACGGGAGCCTCGGCGACTGGCTGGAGAGCGTCGAACTGCTCGACGGCACCGGGCAGGTGCGGCTGCTGACGCCGGACCAGGATCCGGAGGCGTTCCGCGCGACGGTCGGCGGCATGGGCCTGACCGGTGTGATCCTCGCGGCGACCATCCGGCTGATCCCGATCTCCGGCACCGGGATCCGGGTCACCTCGCGGCGCGCGGGCGACCTGGACGCGCTGCTCGGCGAACTGGACGCGGCCGACAGCCGGTACTCGGTCGCCTGGATCGACACCACCGCGCGCGGCCGCTCGCTCGGCCGCGGGATCGTGGACCTCGGCGACCACGACGACGGCCCCACCGGATCGCTTCGCTATGCGCCCAAGCCGGCGCCGCGCGCGCCCCGGCTGCCGGTCGGCCCGTTCAGCCCGCTCACCGCCCGCGCCTTCAACGAGCTCTGGTACCGCCGCGCGCCCCGGGAGCGGACCGCCGTCCAGTCGCTGCCCGAGTTCTTCCACCGGCTGGACGCCGTGCACGAGTGGAACCGGGCGATCGGGCCGCGCGGCTTCCTGCAGTACCAGTTCGTGGTGCCGGACGCGGCGAGCGGGCTGCTCGGCGAGGTGCTGCGCACGCTGCAACTGGCAGGCGCGGCACCGTTCCTGGGCACCGTGAAGCGCTTCGGGCGGGCGGGCATCGGCCCGCTCTCGTTCCCGCTGCCGGGCTTCTCGCTCGCCATCGACCTGCCGGTCGGCAACGCGGCGGCCCGGGGCCGGCTGCGCGGCGTGCTGAACCGGCTCGACGAGCGGGTGGCCGAGGCCGGCGGCCGGGTCTACCTGGCCAAGGACGCCCGGCTCGGCCGCGCCGCGTTCACCGCGATGTACGGCCCACTGGAGGACTGGCGCGCGACACGCGCCCGTCTCGACCCCGCTGACAGGCTCCGCTCGGACCTGGGCAGGAGACTGGGCCTGTGTCCATGACCACGAAGACCACGCCCGCGCTCACTCCCACCCCCACCCCCACCCCCACCCCCACTCCCGGCACCACTCCCGGCACCACCCGGCATCGGCAGCCGGGCCGGATCCTGCTGCTCGGCGGCGGCAGCGAGATCGGCCACGAGATCCTCAAGGCGCTCGACGCCCCGCCCGGCTCCGAGGTCGTGCTGGCCGGCCGCGACGAGCAGCGGATGGCCGAGCTCGGTGCCGCGCTGCCGTACACCGTCCGTACCGTGCCGTACGACGCGACCGCGCTCGACTCCCACCGGCAGCTGGTGGACGCGCTGTTCGCGACCGGGCCGATCGACCTGGTCGTCTCGGCCGCCGGGATCCTGACCCCGCAGGAGGTGCTCGACGCCGATCCGGCCGCGGCCGGCCGGCTGATCGAGACGAACCTGACGGGCCACGTCACCACGCTGCTCGCGGCCGTCCCGCACCTGCGCGCCCAGCGGCGCGGACTGATCGTGGTGCTCTCCTCGGTCGCCGCCGTCCGGCCGCGCAAGGCCAACTTCGTCTACGGCGCCGCGAAGGCCGGCCTGGACGCGTTCGCCGGTGGCCTGGCCGACTCGCTGCACGGCAGCGGGGTGCGGGTGCTGCTGGTCCGGCCGGGCTTCGTGATCGGCCGGATGACGGACGGCATGCCACCGGCCCCGGCCGCCACCACCGCGCCCGCCGTCGGCGCGGCGGTCGCGGCGGCGGTCGCGCGCGGCGCGGGCGTGGTGTGGATCCCGCGCAAGCTGGCGGTGCTCTCCGCCGTGCTGCGGCTGCTGCCCCGCCCGCTCTGGCGCCGGCTGCCCCGCTGACGCCCGGCCGGGCCGTCCCGCCCACCGGTCCCCGAACACCGGCCCCCGAACACCGGGTCTGCCCCGCCCCGCGCCGGGCAGACCCGGTCCGCTCGGCAGGTCCTAGGGCCTGTCGTCAGACCCCCTTCTGCTCGGCGACGCCATGCACGCACTCTCGCCGCACCGGGCACAGGCCCAAGTACGTCCAGTACGAGGGCCTGCGCCCGGCACGCCGAATGGGGGCACCTCCCGGCCGAAGGCTGGGGGAACGCGCCTGACGCCGCCAAGCCGCCCTTCGGGCGACGAAGGGGGTTTGACGACAGGCCCTAGCCGCCGGTGACCACCCGCAGCGGGAGCCGCTGTTCGAACCAGACCACCTTGCCGCCGCCGAGCCGGGTCGAGCCCCAGCGTTCCGCGCACTTGGCGACCAGCTCCAGCCCGCGCCCGCGCTCGTCGTCCGGCCCGGCCTTGCGGCGGCGCGGCAGCTGGGCGCTGTCGTCGCCGACCTCGCAGCGCAGCACCGAGGTGCGGACCAGCCGCAGCGTCACCGGCTTCTTGGCGTGCTGGACCGCGTTGGTCACCAGCTCGCTGACCATCAGCTCGGTGTTCTCGACCAGCGCCTCCAACCCCCACCGGCGCAGCGCGTGGCCGACCAGCCGGCGCGCCCGCCCCGGCGTCTCGTGCCGGGGCTGGAGGTACCAGTACGCGACGTCCTCGGCCGGGATGCCGTCGAACGCGGCCGCCAGCAGCGCGATGTCGTCGCCCCGCTCGCCGGGCGGGAGGATCCGCAGCGCCTCCTGGCAGAGCTGCTCGGGCGAGTGCTGGTGCGCGGTGGAGAGCCGTTCGCGCAGCCGCTCCAGGCCGGTGCTGATCGGCCGTCGGCGGGACTCCACCAGCCCGTCGGTGAAGAGCAGCAGCGCGGAGCCCGGCAGCGCGGGCAGCTCGGTCGAGACGAAGTCCTCGCCGCCGACGCCGATCGGCGCGCCGGCCGGCAGGTGCTCCAGCAGCTCGGCCCGGCCGTCCGGGTGGATCAGCGCGGGCGGCATGTGGCCCGCGTTGGCGACCAGCAGCCGGTTGGCGATCGGGTCGTAGACCGCGAAGACGCAGGTGGCGATGTGCAGTTCGCGGCCGAGCCGCTGGGCCTGCTCGTCCAGGTGGTAGAGCACCTCGTGCGGCGGCAGGTCGAGCGCGGCCAGGGTCTGTGCGCTGGTCCGCAGCTGGCCCATGATCGCCGCCGAGGTCAGCGAGTGGCCCATCACGTCGCCGACGATCAGCGCGACCCGGTTGCCGGGCAGCGGGATCGCGTCGTACCAGTCGCCGCCGACCATCGCCTCGGCCTCGCCGGGCAGGTAGCGGTGCGCGAGCCGGACCCCGTGCGGCTGCGGCAGGTTCTCGGGTAGCATGCTGCGCTGCAGCTCGCCGGCGATCTCCGACTCGCGGGTGTAGCGCTGCGCGGTGTCCACCGCGAGGCCGGCGAGCGTGGCCAGGTGGACGGCGGTCTGCGCGTCCGGTGGGTCGAACCGGGCCGGCTCAGGCTTGCCGTCCGGTCTGCTGCCCGGCCGTGGCCGGCGGATCAGCACGAGCAGGCCGACCAGCGCCTTCTCGCCGTCGGTCCTGGCCCCGGGCGCGTGTTTGTCGCGGCCGTGCAGCGGCAGGGCGAGCAACGCGGTGCCGCGCGACAGGCCGGCCAGCGCGCGGGCGCCGTACAGCTCGGTGAAGAGCGGCCGCAGCCGCTCGCCTTCGGCGGTGCCGAGCACCAGCGGGCCGGAGAGGCCCTCCTGCCGCAGCGCCTCGGCGAGCGGGCCGTCCGGCTGCGGCGTGACGGTCGGGCGCCCGCCGCCCAGCCTGGTCCCGGTGGCGCGGTGCAGCCGCAGCGTGGCGGGGGTGAGCGCCCGGCCGCGCCCGCGGACCCGGGCCCGGGCGCTCGGTGCCACCGGCTCGCACAGGTGCACCAGGGCGGCGTCGGCGAGCCGCGGGACCAGTACCTGGGCCAGGCTGCGGACCGTGCCGGCCTGGTCGAGGCTGCCGTTGATCAGCCGGGTGGCGTTGTTGAGGTAGGCCAGCCGTTCGGTGAGGGCCTGCCGGACGGTCGGCTGCGGCGCCGCCGGGCCGTCTGTGGCCGCGGGCGTGGGCGCGTCCGCAGGCGAGGCCGTGGCCGCCGGCGGCTCGGGCGGGGGCCGGCGCTGGGCCGGTACGGCGGGCGGCTGGCCGGCCTGGGAGTGAGGAAGGTCGCGCACGGCTGCCCGTTCTTACGTGGTCGGTCTTGCTCGTCGGGGTGGGTCGCGGTCAGGTGGTGCTGGTGCTGCGGGGACGGCCTTTGCGGGTCTTGCGGATGCCGCGGTTCGGATTGATCTGACGATCGCTCCGATTGTCGGTGCGACTGTCGGTGCGGCTCTCGGCCCGGGTGTCCGCCCGGCTGTCGCTCCGGCTGCCCGGCCGGCCCTCCGTGCGCCGACAGTGCAGGAAGAGCTGCTCCTCGGGTGGCAGCGCGGTGCTGGCGGGTGCGTACGCGCGGCCGTTCAGCACCTCCACCGTGAAGCCGGTCTGATGCAGCAGCTCGGTCAGCTCCTCGCGCAGGAACCCGCTGATCCGGATCCGCTGGCCCAGGAACTCCAGCGGGTAGTGGTCCAGATCGGCCTCCACCATGCCGAGCGCGAGCAGCCCGCCCGGGCGCAGCAGGGTCCTGATCCGTGCCAGCACCAGCCGGATCTCGCTCTGCGGCAGCAGGATCAGCGAGAAGAAGGCGGTCGCGGCGGCGAACCCACCGGCGCCGGCCGGGCCGAGGCCGGGCACGCCCCAGGCACTCGCGGCCCGGTCGGTGCCGAGGTCGAAGAGGTCCATCCGGTGGTAGGCGGCGGCCCCGGGCACCACCTGGCGGGCCAGCGTGAGCATCCCGTCCGAGAGGTCGAGCGCGGTGACGGCCAGCCCACCGGCGCTGAGCTGGCGGATCGTCGGATCGCCGGTGCCGCAGCCGATGTCCAGCACGGGCGCACCGGGAGGCAGTTCGGCGAGCAGCCGGAGGCCGGCCGCGAGCTGGCCGGCCTTGGCGGGAAAGGCTTCGCTGTACCGGGTGCCGATCGCGTCGAAGGCGAGCGCCTGCAGGGCACGCTCGGCGCTGCGGCAGGCGGGGGCGGTTCCGGAGAGGGTGGTTCCGGAGAGGGTGGTTCCGGAGAGGGTGGGCTCGGTGGGAGCGGCCTCGGCGGAGCCGGCCGGGCCGGACGAGCCGGGCTGATCGGGCTGGTCGATCCCGTTCGGCTGATCCGGCGGGACGGGTTGCCTGGTGCGACGGCCGTCATCGGCGGCGGGCTCGCCGCGGGTGTCATCCCGGGCAGGGTCCGATATCTGTCCCGTCGTCACGATTGAGAGGCACCTTTCCCACCTGGCCACCGGCCGTCGAGCACTCGTCGCGACCGCCGTGGTGTCCCGCTCCGCGCCCGCTGTCGAGCCTGCGCCCGCTCCGTCCCGTGTTCGTGGCCCTGGACCATGCCGGTCCATGCCGCCTGCCGCTGCCGCGTCTACCGCCTGGCCTCTGAGAATATGCGCGATCACCGCGGTGTGGAGTCCGTTTCCGGCCAACTCGTGCCCAGTGGGATGAATGTGCAAGGGAGAGTGGGGCACGGAGAGGCAGCCTGGGGTAGTGCGGGCCCGCGCCGCACGCCGCCGTGGCGCGCGGGGTGGCGGGCCGCGGCACCGGCGCGGCGGAGCGCCGGCCGGCCGCGCGAGAGCGCGTCACGGGGCGCGTCACCGGGCGGGTCACAGGCCGCGTCGGGGGCGTACGGACGGCCCGTTCATCGCCGCCCTGATCGCGTTTATCGAACGTCAATCAGCGGGTGTCAGAGTCTTCTCAGCGCCGGGGAAGCGCAGAGATGGTTCTCCCGCAGCCGGGGGGCTGCGGGGGATACCACTCCGTCGGGGGACGAGCTTCCCGAGGACGGGGGAGCACGGGGGAGCCGGGACACCGGGGTCGAGGGGATCGGGGGATCCCCAGGGGGGGCCTCGGTGGCTACGGGCGACGGTTCGGGGGATCCGTCGCGAGGGCTCGGTCAGGTCCCGTCACGGCGCGGGGGTGGACGGGGGCTCGGTGTGCTGCTCGTCGATGAGGCTCCGGACGGCCTGAGCCTCCGGCACACCGAGCCGCGTGAAGATCTCGTACGCCTCGTGCAGACACCCGAGGCCGCGTTCGGTGTCACCGAGCCGGATCAGCGCCTCGCCGAGAGCGGCGTTGGCGAGCCCCTGGCTGTAGGCGGCGTCCATCTCCTTGCCGATCGCGAGCGCCTCGGTGGCCGCCTCGGCAGCCTCGGCCAGCTGACCGTCCGCCAGCAGGCAGCCGGCCAGCCGGGCGAGGGCGAGCCCTTCCCAGAGGCGCTGCTGCTGGTCCTGGTAGAGGTGGTAGGCCTCACGCAGGTGCTTGGCGGCCTCGGACGGCGAGTCGGTGGCCCGCAGCACGACGCCGAGTTGGTAGTACGCGTCGGCGAGGCACCGGGTGTTGCCGGAGGTCCGGGCGGTGGCCACCGCCGAGCCGGCCGAGGCGACGGCGGCGTCCCAGTGCTCCAGCTTGAGGTGCACCCGGGCGATGTTGCCCTCGATCCGGGCCGCACTGCCCAGAGCGGCGAGCGTCGCGGCCAGGTCGCGGGCCTCCTCCAGGAACGGCAGTGCCTCAGCGGGGCGACTGGCCGTGGTGAGGACAGTGCCGAGGAGACTGCTGGCGGCCGAACGAAGGGCAGGCGTCTCCGCGTTCAGCAACGCCAGGCACTCGCGCAGCGATCGTTCCGCTTCGGGGTACGCACCGGTCAGATAGGCGACGAACGCGAGGGCGTACCGCACCCGTGCCAGGGCGTCGTCATCGGAGCGCGCGTTCGCGGCGGATCCGGCAACCGTGAGGATGCGGCGGATGCGAAGCGCGTGGATCGGCTCGTCCACCAAGGTGTTCAGCATGATCAGCAGGTCGATTGCCAGCCGCAGCATCTCTGAAGGGCCCTCGATCGACTCCTCGATCGCGCTGAGGATCAGCCCGAGTTCGGCCCGCATCCAGCTTCGCGCTGCCTCTGAACTCGGTATCTCCTCGCCGGGGTGAGTCGAGTCCTGCAGTGGCTCGAACTGCAGGTCCTCCGGCTCCAGGATTTTCGTAGCACTGCGCACGGTCGACACCAGCAGCGCGAGCAGCCGCAGCAGCGCGGCCTGGGTGTCCGCCAGGTCGCCGAGCTTCTCCCGCTGCTTCTGCGCGAACAGCCGCAGCAGGTCGTGGTACCGGTAGCGCCCGGGCGTGAAGCACTCCAGCATGTTCGCCTCGACCAGCGCCTCCGCCAGGTCCTCGGCCTCGTCCTCCGAGGTGCCGAGGATCGCGGCCACGGCCGACAACGGCAGATCCTGGCTGTCCACCAGGGCGAGCAGCCGGAACGCCCGCGCCTCCGCCGGGTTCAGCTGCCCGTAGCCGAGCCCGAGGGTGGTCTCCACCGCCAGGTTGCCCAGCTGCAGCTCGTCCAGCCGGCGCCGCTGGTCAGCTAACCGACGGGCCAGGTCGGCGACGGTCCAGCGCGGCCGGCTCGCCAGCCGCGCGGCGGCGATGCGCACCGCCAGCGGCAGGAAGCCGCAGGACTTCACGACGGCCAGCGCGGCCTCCGGCTCGGCCTCCACCCGGTGGTGCCCGGCGATCGCGCCGAAGAGCTCCAGCGCCTCCGCAGGCGTCAGCTCCTCGACGTCGAAGAGGTGCGCGCCCGGGATCCCGGCCAGCCGCGACCGGCTGGTCGCGAGCACCGCGCAGCCGGCCACGCCCGGGATCAGCGGGGCGATCTGCTCCGCGTCGTGCGCGTTGTCGAGCATGATCAGCATCCGCCGCTCGGCCAGCATCGACCGGTACAGCACCACGCGCTGCTCGAAGGACTCCGGCGCCTCGGTGACGCCCAGCGCGAACAGGAAGTCGCCCAGCACGACGGCCGGGTCGGCGGGCGTCGCGCTGACGCCGCGCAGGTCCACGTACAGCTGCCCGTCCGGGAACTCGGCGCGGACGCTGTGCGCGACGTGCACCGCGAGCGTCGTCTTGCCGACCCCGCCGATGCCCGCCAGCGAGGTCACCACGACGGCCTGTCCGGAGGCGGCCCGCAGGATCTCGCGCAGATCGCTCACCAGGGCCGCGCGGCCGCTGAAATCGGAGACGTCGGCGGGCAGCTGAGCAGGGGGTGTGAGCGGGGCGGACGGTCCGGTCTCGGAAATCGGAGCTCGGAATTCCGGTGAAGCATCCATCAATGTCGGGTCCGCCGACAGGATTCGCGAGTGCATCGCGGCCAGGCTGGTGCCGGGCTCCACGCCGAGTTCCTCGATCAGCAACTTGCGAGTCGCCGAGTACACGTTCAGCGCCTCGGCCTGTCGACCGCACCGGTAAAGCGCGAGCATCAGCAGTTCGCGCACCCGTTCGCGCAGCGGGTACTCGGCGGCCAGTGAAGTCAATTCCGTGACAATTTCGGCATGCAGGCCGATTTCGAGCGCGATCGCACAGCGATCCTCGCGCACTGCCGCCTGATGATCAATCAGGCGCTGGCGCTGCGCGTCCGCGTACGGCCCCGGAATCCCGGCCAGCGGCTGGCCGCGCCACAGCTCCAGTGCGGATCCGAGGAGTTGGTGCGCCTTCTCCGGATGGCCGGCCTGCCGGGCCTGCCCTGCTTCGATGGATCGGGAATCGAAGATCGAAAGGTCGAGCGATTCGTCCGGAATACGTAGGGCATATCCGTCTCGCACCGAAACCAGTAGTTCCGCGGGCTTGCGCGCCTCGCGGCCGGGCTCGACCACCGTGCGGAGCCGGGAGACATAGGTACGCAGCGCGGCCACCGCCTGCGGCGGCGGACGATCGCCCCACAGGCCGTCGACCAGCTCCTGCGTGGTGACCGGGCGCCCGCGGTGCAGCAGAAGGGCACTCAGGACGGCCTGTTGCTGGGGTGATCCCAGCGCGAGCGGCTGCTGGTCGCGCCAGGCCTGGACGGGCCCGAGCACCTGGAAGCGCAGCACGGGATTGTGCGGCGTTGCCTGAAGCTCCATGAGATCCCCCGATGGCCAGCGAGTTCGCACCTCTGAGTGCTGCCCACCATGCTCGGTCCACGTTGCCCGGTCAGGAAGGGCAAATCGGGCACATTGTGCGCCTGGAGGGCTGTTTATAAGACATTTAGCGACCCCTACGATACTGTCCCCACGCCCCGGCCAGACCGACCGGGGCCGTTCAGTACTGACACCCCGAGAGGTGGTTCGGCTATGGCCGAGAATGAGACTCCGATCGCTGTCCCCACGGACATGGACGCGATGGACGCTGTCATGACCAGCGCGGTCCACGGCACGGAGCAGGCCGCCAGCCAGCACATCGAGCCGAGCCTGAGTGCTGCGGACGCGACCGGCACCCCAGCCACCCCGTCCACTGGTGGGAGCACCCCGGCGCCGGACGGCGCCATCGTCAGCACTCAGTCGGCACTGGTCGACCAGCCCTGACTTTGGCCAATTTGCATCACGTAGTTGTCCGACGACGCTACGCGCGGAGAGCCCCCGGACCCCCGGGGGCTCAGCTCGTTCCGGGCCCGCCGTGCGGGCCCCGCCTCCCAGGTGCCCGGCCGGAGCCGTCGATGGCCGCGTGACCCATGCCGCTCCAGGGACGCCCGGCGTGCATCCGGGGTATCCGCGCGGCCCGCTCGGTGGTGCGCCGCAGGTTGCCCGCCGTGCCGTGTGAGAGTGCTGGAAACCACCCCCGCGCCCCGAGGAAGCGTCAGATGACCATCTCCCCCGCGAAGCTCTCCGACCCGACCGTCCGCGCGCTCGTCACCGCGATCAACGACAACGACCGCGCGGCCTTCCACGCCCTCCTCACCGAGGGCGCGACGATGTCGGACGACGGCTCCGACCGGGACCTGGAACAGTGGATCGACAAGGAGATCTTCTCCTCCCGCGGCCACATGGAGGTGCAGACCGAGTCGGACGGCGGCCGCGCGCTGATCGCCAACTTCCGCAACGAGACCTGGGGCGAGATGCGCACCGCCTGGCGGTTCACGGTCGAGAACGGCAGGATCAGCCGGTTCGAGACCGGGCAGGCGTGACGACCTCCGCCACACCTGCCCGGCCCGGGAGTACGTCGACTACTGCGCCGAGCGCACCCGGATGCTGGTGATCAGCGGGCCGTCGGTCACCTCGGCGAAGAAGTCGTTGCCCTTGTCGTCCACCACGATGAACGCCGGGAAGTCCTCGACCTCGATCCGCCAGACCGCCTCCATGCCCAGCTCGGCGTACTCCAGCACCTCGACCTTCTTGATGCAGTCCTGCGCGAGGCGCGCCGCCGGGCCGCCGATCGAGCCGAGGTAGAAGCCGCCGTGCTTCGCGCAGGCGTCGGTGACCTGCTTGGAGCGGTTGCCCTTGGCGAGCATCACCATCGAGCCGCCGGCCGCCTGGAACTGGTCCACGTAGGAGTCCATCCGGCCGGCCGTGGTCGGGCCGAAGGAGCCGGAGGCGTAGCCCTCGGGGGTCTTGGCGGGGCCGGCGTAGTACACCGGGTGGTCCTTGAGGTACTGGGGCATGCCCTCGCCGGCGTCCAGGCGCTCCTTGATCTTGGCGTGCGCGATGTCGCGGGCCACGACCAGCGTGCCGGTCAGCGACAGCCGGGTCTTCACCGGGTGCTTGGCCAGCTCGGAGCGGATGTCGGCCATCGGCTGGTTGAGGTCGATCCGCACGACGGCGTCGTCCAAGTGCTCGTCCGTGGTCTCCGGCAGGTACTTGGCCGGGTCGGTCTCGAGCTGCTCCAGGAAGACGCCCTCGGCCGTGATCTTGCCGAGTGCCTGGCGGTCGGCCGAGCAGGAGACGGCCATCGCGACCGGCAGCGAGGCGCCGTGCCGGGGCAGCCGGATCACGCGCACGTCGTGGCAGAAGTACTTGCCGCCGAACTGCGCGCCGATGCCGATCTTCTGGGTCAGCTCGGTGACCTTGGCCTCCAGCTCCAGGTCGCGGAAGCCGTGGCCGGTCGCGGCGTCGCCCGAGGTCGGCAGCTCGTCCAGGTAGTGCGCCGAGGCGTACTTGGCGGTCTTCAGCGCGAACTCGGCGCTGGTGCCGCCGACCACGATGGCCAGGTGGTACGGCGGGCAGGCGGCGGTGCCGAGCGAGCGGATCTTCTGCTCCAGGAAGGCGAGCATGCTCTTCTCGTTGAGAATCGCCTTCGTCTCCTGGTACAGGTACGACTTGTTGGCGCTGCCGCCGCCCTTGGCCATGAAGAGGAACTTGTACGCGTCGCCGTCGGTCGCGTAGAGCTCGATCTGGGCCGGCAGGTTGTTGCCGGTGTTCTTCTCGTCCCACATGGTCACCGGAGCCATCTGCGAGTACCGCAGGTTCAGCTTGGTGTACGCGTCGAAGACGCCGCCGGCGATCGCGGCCTCGTCGCCGCCCGCCGTCAGCACGTTCTGGCCGCGCTTGCCCATCACGATCGCGGTGCCGGTGTCCTGGCACATCGGCAGGATGCCGCCGGCCGAGATGTTGACGTTCTTCAGCAGGTCCAGCGCCACGAAGCGGTCGTTCGGGCTGGCCTCGGGGTCGTCCAGGATCCGGCGCAGCTGGGCCAGGTGGGCCGGGCGCAGGTAGTGCGAGATGTCGTGCATGGCGGTCGCCGTGAGCAGGCGCAGCGCCTCCGGCTCGACCTGCAGGAAACGCCGGCCGCCCGCCTCGAAGGTGCTGACACCCTCGGAGGTCAGCTTGCGGTACGGGGTGGGGTCGGCCCCGAGCGGCAGGAGGTCGGAGTAGGCGAAGTCTGGCGTCGGTGCCATGCGAGGTCCTCACGGATTCGGTGGTGCTGCGTCGGCGAAGCGCCCTCCAGCGTAGAACCCACGGGGGCGTCCGGTGTGGCCGGGTGAGCCTGCGTGACCGGGCTCACGTCCGCGCGAGGGCAGGCCCTAGGCTGAGTCCGTGGAGAATCCGACGTCACCATCCGACCAGCCCGTGCCGATGGAGAAGCGGCAAGCCCCGCGCCCGGACCAGGTGTCCCGGGTGGCGGAGGCCGAACTGCGCGCCTCGGACGCCGACCGGGAGAAGATCGCCGAGCTGCTGCGCGACGCCTACGCCGAGGGCCGGCTGACCGTCGACGAGCACTCCGAGCGGATCGAGGCCGCCTACAACGCCAAGACGCTCGGCGAGCTGGTCCCGCTCACCCGCGACCTGCCGACCCACCGGCCGCTCTCCTCCGACCAGCCGCAGCCGTCACAGGACGCACGGCCGGCGGCCCCGCCGCTGCCGCCGGGCCGCGAGGAGCCGGCCAGCGTGGTCGCCGTCTTCGGCGGCGCCGAGCGCAAGGGCCGCTGGCGGGTCGGCTCGCACCTCAAGGTGGTCGCCGTCTTCGGCGGGGTGCTGGTGGACCTGTCCGACGCGGTCTTCGAGTCGCCGGAGGTGGTGATCGAGGTGACCTCCGTCTTCGGCGGGGTCTCGGTCCGGGTGCCGGAGAACGTCTCGCTGGTCGGCAGCGGGGTCGGCATCTTCGGCGGCTTCGACGTCCGCGAGCAGACCGTGGCGGATCCGTACGCGCCGGTGGTCCGGATCAAGGGTGCGGCGATCTTCGGCGGCTGCGAGGCGAAGCCGCGCAAGGGCAAGAAGATCAAGGAGTGGGTGCGCAAGCAGCTCGACTGAGCCAGCCGCCCGGCGGCGCGGCGCCGCCGCAGCGGAACCACACATTCCGTCAACTCGCCGACCGACACTCACGGTTGGGTCGAGTGCAGGCTGTGGCCGGGCGGACACGGTGTGCATGAACCGGGGGTGCGCGGGGTAATTCCCTCGCACATCGTTACTTGAAGGGCTTCGGTCAGACGGCGTCGTACGGCATACAGACGGCAGCCGTGCGGCGAGCCGAGCCTTCCCCGAGCAGTGTCAGGAGTTGCCGTGCTGCACTCGATCGAGCCCCGCACCACCGAATTCGTCCGCGCCGCCGGGCCGCGCGGGCCCCAGCAGACTCCTGGGACGGCGGTGCGGCTCGACCAGCTGGAGGACAACCCCTGGCACACCCTGGCGGCTTGCCGGCGTGACGAGGCCGGGCTGTTCTTCGCCCCCTCGAAGGAGCCGACCGCTGCCCGGCTGGCCCGCGAGGAGCACGCCAAGCAGGTCTGTGCGCGCTGCCCGGTGCTGCTGGAGTGCCGCGAGCACGCGCTCGCCCAGCCGGAGCCGTACGGCGTCTGGGGCGGGCTGACGGCGGCCGAACGGCGGGTGGTGCTGGCGCGCCGGCGCCGGCGCGAGGTCGAGCTGGTCAACGCCGAGACCGCGGTGCTCGCGGCGGGGCAGCTGATGCCGGCGCGGCGCGGGCTGATAGCCGGCTGAGCGCCGCCCCCCGGGTGGGGAACGGCGCTCAGTGGCACGGTCGAACGTCGGTGGGACGGTCGAGTGGGACGGCCCTGGGAGTCGGGCCGTCCGTCAGTTGGCGCGGTCGAAGTCGATCGTGCTGTACGCCCGCAGCTTGGACAGCTTGTGGACGGAGTCGATCTGGCGGATCGTGCCGCTCTTCGAGCGCATCACCAGCGAGCTGGTGGTGGCGGTCTCCTGGCGGTAGTGGACACCGCGCAGCAGCTCGCCGTCGGTGATGCCGGTGGCGACGAAGAACACGTTCTCGCCGCTGACCAGGTCGTTCGTGGTGAGCACCCGGTCCAGGTCGTGGCCGGCGTCCAGGGCGCGCTGCTTCTCGGCCTCGTCCTTGGGCCACAGGCGGCCCTGGATCACGCCGCCCATGCACTTCATCGCGCAGGCCGCGATGATGCCCTCGGGGGTGCCGCCGACGCCCATCAGCAGGTCGATGCCGGTGCCCTCGCGGGCGGCCATGATCGCGCCGGCCACGTCGCCGTCCGAGATGAACTTGATCCGGGCGCCGGCCTCGCGGATCTCGCGGACCAGTCCGTCGTGCCGCGGGCGGTCCAGGACCACCACGGTGACGTCCTCGACGGCGCTGCCCTTGGCCTTGGCGACCCGGCGGATGTTCACCGCGGCGGGAGCGGTGATGTCCACGAAGTCGGCGGCCTCGGGGCCGGTGATCAGCTTGTCCATGTAGAAGACGGCGCTGGGGTCGAACATGGTGCCGCGGTCGGCGACCGCCAGGACGGCGACGGCGTTGTTCATGCCCTTGGCGGTCAGCGTGGTGCCGTCCACGGGGTCAACCGCGACGTCGCACTCGGCGCCGGTGCCGTCGCCGACCCGCTCGCCGTTGTAGAGCATCGGGGCTTCGTCCTTCTCGCCCTCTCCGATGACGACGATGCCGTTCATCGAGACGGTCGAGACGAGGGAGCGCATGGCCTTGACGGCCGCGCCGTCGGCGCCGTTCTTGTCGCCGCGGCCGACCCAGCGGCCGGCGGCCATGGCGGCCGCCTCGGTGACACGGACGAGCTCCAGGGCCAGGTTGCGGTCGGGTGCCTCGGGGGCGACTTCCAGGGCACGCGGAAGGTGTGAGGGGTGCTGCGCGGTCATCGTCGATACCTCTCTGTACGCGACGGCCAGTGAGCGGTCGACTACTGTCTGGTCGAGCGCTGCGATGAGGGTCCCCTGATCGTATCTGCGGATTGGATGACTGTCTGTGGCGCGGGTCCCTCCCACCAGCGGTTCTGTGCTGGTTTGGGGGGATTGGGCCACTCGGGGGCAGGGCGCTCCCGGGTACTCCGTTCGCGGGCACCCCGGGTGCCGGGCGCGCGGACACCATGGGTCACCATGGTGGGATGGCAGGCAAAAGTAGAGGGCGACAGACCGTACGGGACATGGTCCTGTCGATGCTCGCCGTCATGGGTGTGGCCCTGGTGGCCTATCTGACCATCCCGCACAGCACCAACGGTGACGGGGTTCACGTCGTGGACTACAGCTCCGCGCTCGCCTCGGCGAAGCGGGCCGCACCGTACCCGCTGAAGGCGCCCGAGGGGCTGTCGGACAAGTGGCGGGCCACCTCGGTGACCTACCAGACGGACGCCGACGGCCACGCCGGCTGGCACCTGGGCTTCGTGACGCCGGACGGCAAGTACGCGGCCGTCGAGCAGACCGACGGCTCGGCCAACGACCTGCTCAAGAGCATTGTGACGGGCTACCAGCCGGACGGCACCGCGACCGTGGCCGGCCAGTCCTGGAACCGCTACCAGGGCGACCGCTACCGCGGCCTGGCCGAGACCACCGGCAACGCGACCACCCTGGTGACCGGCAGCGCCTCGTACACGGAGCTCGACCAGCTCGCCCAGGCGCTGCACTGACGCTCCGCACCGGCGACCTGAACGCCGAAGGCCCGATCTGCGAGCTCGCAGATCGGGCCTTCGACTGTCCGGGATCAGACCGTGGTCACGACCTCGTCGTACGACAGCCGCGGGCTGCGCGGGTTGAAGGCGTCCTCGCCCGGCTTGCCGATGTTCACGACGGCCAGCACCGAGTGGTCGCCGTCGGCGAAGAAGTCCTTGTTGATGCCCTCGGCGTTGAAGCCGGTCATCGGGCCGGCGGCCAGGCCGGCCGCGCGCACGCCGAGGATGAAGTAGCCGACCTGGAGCGCGCCGTTGAAGTGCGCCGAGGTCTCACGGAACGAGCGCTCCGAGAAGAACACATCCTTGGCCTGCGGGAAGTGCGGGACCAGCCGCGGGATCTCCTCGTGGAACTCGTTGTCGGCGGCCAGGATCGCGACCAGCGGGGCGGCGGCGGTCTTGGCCTTGTTGCCGTCCATCAGGTGCGAGACCAGGCGCTCGCGGGCCTCGGGGGAGCGGACCAGGACGACGCGCAGCGGCTGCTGGTTGAACGAGGTCGGCGCGTACTTGACCAGGTCGTAGATCGCCTGCACCTGCTCGTCGGTGACCGGCTCGTCGGTGAAGCTGTTGGCGGTGTGGGCCTCGCGGAAGAGCAGGTCCTGAGCGGTCGGGTCGAGGATCAGCGCGTCGTTGGTGATGGTCATGATTGCTACACACCTCATGCTGGCTTGACTGTGGTGCGGCGGATGCCGCTCACATGGGTCCAACGTAGGTGAATTTTCAACGATTCCTTAAGTGACTGTGATCTGCATCACAGTACTGAGTCATGTCTGCGCTGAGTCATGTCAGTCCGGGGGCTTGCCGGCCCTCGCCGTTCGGATGGGGATCAGCCGGCCCCGCCACTCTCGTGCTCGGCCGCGAGCACCGCGTCCAGCCGGGCCCGGGCGCCGTCCAGCCAGCGCTGGCAGATCTTGGCCAGCTCCTCGCCGCGCTCCCACAGGGCCAGCGACTCCTCCAGCGTGGTGCCGCCGGTCTCCAGCTGCCGGACGACCTCCATCAGGGCGTCCCTGGCCTGCTCGTAGCCCGGCTCCGAGCTTGCCGACGTCCTGGTGCTGCCGTTCTCCGCCTCGCTCATGCTGCCAGCCTAGGGGCCGCGACGGACAGCGGTCGCCTACTGCGCCGAGTCCGCCTCCCCGGCCGCCCCCGACGGCTGCTCACCACCCCGCTCGCCGACCTGCTCACCACCCTGCTCACCACCCCGCTCGCCGACCGTCACCTCGAACCCGCCGCCCGCCACCCGGGCGTGCAGCGGCTCGCCGGCCGCCAGCGCGGCCGGGTCGGTCACCACGTGCCCGTCGGCCCGCTGGAGCACCGCATAGCCGCGCTCCAGCGTCGCGGCGGGGGAGAGCGCCACCACCCGGGCCAGCGTGTGCCCGAGATCCGATTCGGCGCGGTCCAGCCGGTGGCCCAGCGTGCGCCTGGCCCGGTCGCGCAGCGCGGCCAGCTCGTGCCCGCGCTCGTCCAGCAGCCGGTGCGGCGCGGCCAGCGCGGGACGGCTGCGCACCCCGGCCAGCCCGGCCCGCTCCCGCTCCACCAGCGCGGTGACCGTGCGCCGGGCCCGGTCGCGCAGCTGCTGCACCTTGGCCTGCTCCTCGCCGACGTCCGGCACCACCCGCTTGGCCGCGTCGGTGGGGGTCGAGGCCCGCAGGTCGGCGACGAAGTCCAGCAGCGGCTGGTCCGGCTCGTGCCCGATCGCGCTGACCACCGGGGTCCGGGCGGCCGCGACGGTCCGGCAGAGCTCCTCGTCCGAGAACGGCAGCAGGTCCTCCACGCTGCCGCCGCCGCGCGCCACCACGATCACGTCCACCTCGGGGAGCCCGTCCAGCTCGCGCACCGCCGCCGTGACCTGGCCGGCCGCCTGCGGGCCCTGCACCAGCACGTTGCGGATCTCGAAGCGGACCGCCGGCCAGCGCCGCCGGGCGTTCTCCAGCACGTCCCGCTCGGCGGCGCTGGCCCGGCCGGTGACCAGGCCGACGCAGTGCGGCAGGAACGGCAGCGGCCTTTTGCGCTCGGTGGCGAACAGCCCCTCGCTGGCCAGCCGGCGCTTCAGCTGCTCCAGCCGGGCCAGCAGCTCGCCGAGCCCGACCAGCCGGATCTCGGTGGCCCGCAGCGACAGCGTGCCGCGCGCGGTGTACCACTCGGGCTTGGCGTGCACGAGCACCCGGGAGCCCTCGTGCAGCGTGTCGGCGAGCGGTTCGAGCACCGAGCGGAAGCAGGTGACGCCGAGTGAGACGTCCTTGTCCGGGTCGCGCAGCGTCAGGAACTGCATGCCGGGGCGCCGGCTCAGCTGGGTGACCTGCCCCTCCACCCAGACCGCGCCCAGGCGCTCCACCCAGCCGCCGATCAGCTGGGAGACCTTGCCGACCGGGATCGGTTCTTCGGGTGAACTCGGGTTGGCCATGCGTACGAGGCTAGCGCTGCCGCGTGACAGTGCGACTCCGCTGGACCGCGACCACCACCAGCCCCGCCGCCAGCCAGACCAGGCCGACCAGCTGCGCGCTGTGCGCCGCCCGCCAGACCACCACGACGATCACCGCGATCCCGAGCACCGGCAGCAGCAGGTGCCGCACCCGGTCCCGGGAGCCGTGCCTGACGGTGTACCAGCCGATCACCGAGGCGTGCAGCAGCGCGAACGCGGTCAGCGCGCCGATGTCCACCACCGAGGTGAGCCGGTCCAGCCCGTCGTCGCCCGAGGCCGCCCAGCCCGCGGCGGCCAGCGTCACGACGGCCGCGCCGAGCAGCGCCCGGCGCGGCACGCCGCAGGCCCGGTCCACCGCCGCGAGCGCGCGCGGCAGCCGTCCCTCCCGGGCCATCGCGAAGAGCAGCCGCCCGGCCGCGGCCTGGCCGGCCAGCGCCGCGAAGGCCGCGCCGATCGCCTTGCTGACCGCGATCAGCGTGTGCAGCCAGTGGCCGACCGCGCTCTGCGCGGTGTCGTAGAACGCCGAGCCCTGCGCGTCGGGCTGCTCGGCCAGCTGCTGCGGGGTGAGCGGCTCCAGCAGCGCGGCCAGGTACGTCTGCGCGACGAAGAGCAGGCCGGCCAGCGCCAGGCAGAGCAGCACCGCCCTGGCCACCGCGGCCGAGGCGCCGACCGCCTCCTCGACGAACGAGGCGATCGCGTCGAAGCCCAGGTAGGAGAGCACCGCGACGCTGACCGCGCTCAGCACCGCGCCGGGCGAGAAGCCGTCCACCCCGGTCAGCGGTGACAGCACCGGGCGCACCGAGCCGTCCCTGGCCAGCACGAACAGCGCGGCCGCGACGAAGACCGCCAGCACCACCAGCTCCATTGCGAGCACCGCGAAGCCGACGGCCGCCGCGGTGCGCACCCCGGCCAGGTTGAGCGCGGTGGTCACCAGCACCGCCAGCAGCGTCCAGACCCAGCGCGACACGCCCGGAACCAGGGCGTGCAGCGCGATCCCCGAGAAGAGGTACGCGACCGCCGGGATCAGCAGGTAGTCGAGCATCGCCATCCAGCCGGCGATGAAGCCCGGGCCCTCGCCGAGCCCGGCCCGTGCGTACGCGAAGACCGAGCCGGTGCGCGGCACCGCCCGGACCATCTGCGCGTACGAGAACGCGGTGAACCCCATCGCCACCGTCGCCGCCAGGTAGACCGCGGCGACCGCGCCGCCGCTCTTCGCGTCCAGCACCCCGAAGACGCCCACCGGTGCCATCGGGGCGATGAAGAGCAGACCGTAGACCACCAGGTCGCGCAGGCCGAGACTGCGGCGCAGGCCGCCGGGCGGCGATCCGTCGGGCAGCGGTTCGGCGGGCGGCGGTCCGCCGGGTGGCGGTCCATCGGATCGGGCCAGTTCGTTCACGCTGCCGATTGGACCACCTGACGCAGCCCGGGTGCGGCAGGTCCCGGCCGATCGGCGCGGCACCCGGGCCACCCGCGCCGCCCGTACCATAGGTGCCATGTCGACCACCGCTTCGCGCCGCGTCCTGCTCGCCGCCCCCCGGGGCTACTGCGCGGGTGTGGACCGCGCCGTCATCGCCGTGGAGAAGGCCCTGGAGCAGTACGGGGCACCGATCTACGTCCGCAAGGAGATCGTCCACAACAAGTTCGTCGTGCAGACCCTGGAGAAGCAGGGCGCCATCTTCGTCGATGAGACGCAGGAGGTGCCCGAGGGCTCGATCGTGGTCTTCTCCGCGCACGGCGTGGCCCCCTCGGTGCACGACGAGGCGAAGGCCGGCAAGCTCGCCACCATCGACGCCACCTGCCCCTTGGTCACCAAGGTGCACAAGGAGGCCGTCCGGTTCGCGGACGAGGACTACGACATCCTGCTGGTCGGCCACGAGGGCCACGAGGAGGTGGTCGGCACGATGGGCGAGGCCCCGGACCGGATCCACCTGGTGGACGGCCCCGAGGACGTGGCGAACGTGCAGGTCCGCGACGAGAGCAAGGTGGTCTGGCTGTCCCAGACCACGCTGTCGGTGGACGAGACGATGGCCACCGTCGGCGGGCTGAAGAAGCGCTTCCCGCTGCTGGTCTCGCCGCCGAGCGACGACATCTGCTACGCGACCCAGAATCGCCAGGTGGTGGTCAAGCAGATCGCCCCCGAGACCGACCTGCTGATCGTGGTCGGCTCGAAGAACTCCTCCAACTCGGTCCGCCTCGTCGAGGTCGGCCTGGAGTACGGCGCGAAGGCCGCCCACCTGGTCGACTTCGCCGAGGAGCTGGACGAGGCCTGGCTGGCGGGCGTCACCACGGTCGGCCTGACCAGTGGCGCCTCGGTGCCGGAGATCTTGGTCCAGGGCGTGCTGGCCTGGCTGGCCGAGCGCGGCTTCGGCGACGTCGAGACGGTCCGCACGGTCGAGGAGACGCTGACCTTCTCGCTGCCCAAGGAGCTGCGCCGCGACCTGCGCGCCGAGGCGGCCGGCAAGGCCTGAGCGCCTGACTCACCGCCACACCGGCTCACCGACACGACTCACCGCCACGACTCACTGACGCGCTGACAGATTCCCTGCGCCCTGTGGCAGATTCGAGCTGCTTTCCGTCCGTACCTGACCCAGACTCGTAACCAGGCCCGAGTTCGGGACGGGTACGGACATGACGGAGGCTTCGGACGTGACGGCATTCTCGGTATTCGGTGTCGATATCGGCGGCTCGGGCATCAAGGGCGCGCCGGTGGACCTGGACGGCGGCACGCTCGCCGAGCCCCGGCACAAGGTGCTCACCCCGCAGCCCGCCTCGCCGCAGGCGGTGCTCGGCGCGGTCCGCGAGGTGGTCGGGCACTTCGATCACCAGGGACCGGTCGGCCTGACCTTCCCCGGCGTGGTGGTGGACGGGCACACCCGCAGCGCCGCCAACGTGGACCAGGGCTGGATCGGGCTGGACGCCGAGAAGCTGTTCCGCGAGGGCCTCGGCCTGCCCGTGGTGGTGCTCAACGACGCCGACGCGGCCGGCCTGGCCGAGGTCGCGCACGGCGCCGGCCGCGATCAGGGTGGCGTGGTGCTGGTGCTGACCTTCGGCACCGGCATCGGCAGCGCGCTCTTCGTGGACGGCGTGCTGGTGCCCAACACCGAGCTGGGCCACCTGGAGATGCGTGGCAAGGACGCCGAGCGGCGGTCCTCGGCGGCCGCGCGCGAGCGGCACCAGCTGAGCTGGTCCGAGTGGGCCGGGCGGGTGGACGAGTACCTGGAGCTGGTGGAGCGGCTCTTCTCGCCGCAGCTGGTGATCATCGGTGGTGGTGTCAGCCGCAAGGCCGACAAGTTCCTGCCGCTGCTGACCCCGCGCGACGCCCGGGTGGTCCCGGCCGAGCTGCGCAACGACGCGGGCATCGTCGGCGCGGCGATGGCGGCGGCCAAGATCTGACCGCCGGCGGCCGCCGGCAGCGGCGCCCGCCGGATCGCCTCACCGGACTGCCTCACGGGATCGCCTCACCGGATCGCTTCGCCGGGCCGCCTCACCGGCTGCGGCGGATCCGGCGCTGGGCGATCCAGCGGGCGCCGACGATCGCGGCCGCCAGCCCGGTCCCGGCGAACAGCCAGCCGGCCAGCTGCGCCAGCCCGCTCGCCAGCGCCAGCACCTGCCCGATCACCCCGGGCATCGCCACCGGTCCGAGCAGCCAGACGGCCAGCGCGAACGCGATCGGCCCGCTGATCGGTGCGGCCGGCAGGTCGGCGGACCGGACCCGGACCGCGCTCTGGAAGCTGACCAGCACGAAGCCGAGCCCGAAGAGCATCCCGAGCCCGTCGAAGAGCCAGACGTCGAGCAGGCCGAACCCGAGCGTGCCGACCACCGCCAGCAGCCCGGTGCCGACCGCGGTCAGCCGGGCCGGCCGGCCGCCGCCCGCGCCGGCGGGCTTGCCGCCGCCGCTCCGGGCCAGCGGCAGCCGCGGCCTGAGCCGGGCCAGCGCGGCCCGCCCACCGGAGGCGGGGCGCAGCCGGGACGGCCTGACACCGACGGGGTCGCGGGGTGCGGCGGGCCCCGGTACGGCGGCCTCGTGCGCCCCGCCGCCGGCTGGCGGTCGGGGCCGAGGCCCGGGCGGCTGGGTACGGATGCTCTGCTCCACCCACCCAACGTACGGTCCGATTTAAATCACCGAAGGTAATGAGGCCTCGGAACTCGTCCGTGTCCTGACCCGTCGGCGGCCCGGCGCCGCCCCGTTAGACTGGGCGATCGGCCCGTACGGTGCCGCTTCACCCCCTCCAAGCCCACGGGATCTCGCTTCATGTCGCTCACGATCGGAATCGTCGGCCTGCCGAACGTCGGCAAGTCGACCCTGTTCAACGCCCTGACCAAGAACGACGTCCTGGCGGCCAACTACCCGTTCGCCACGATCGAGCCGAACGTCGGCGTGGTCGGCGTGCCGGACCCCCGTCTCGCCGTGCTCGCCAAGATCTTCGGCTCGGAGCGGATCCTGCCCGCCACCGTCGACTTCGTGGACATCGCCGGCATCGTCCGCGGCGCCTCCGAGGGCGAGGGCCTGGGCAACAAGTTCCTGGCCAACATCCGTGAGTCGGACGCGATCTGCCAGGTCATCCGGGCCTTCAACGACCCCGACGTGGTCCACGTGGACGGCAAGGTGTCGCCCAAGGACGACATCGAGACGATCAACACCGAGCTGATCCTGGCCGACCTCCAGTCGATCGAGAAGGTCCTGCCGCGCCTGCAGAAGGAGGCTCGCCTCAAGAAGGAGTCGGCCGCCACGCTGGCCGCCGCCGAGGCCGCCCAGAAGATCCTGGAGACCGGCAAGACCCTCTTCGAGGCCCGCTTCGACGCCACCTCGGTGCGCGAGCTGCACCTGCTCACCACGAAGCCCTTCCTCTACGTCTTCAACGTGGACGAGGACGAGCTGACCGACGAGGAGTTCAAGGACGGCCTGCGCGCCCTGGTCGCCCCGGCCGAGGCGATCTTCCTGAACGCCAAGATCGAGTCCGAGCTGATCGGCATGGACGACGAGGACGCCCTGGAGCTCCTCCAGTCGATGGGCCAGGAGGAGCCCGGCATGGCCACCCTCGGCCGGGTCGGCTTCGACACCCTGGGCCTGCAGACCTACCTGACGGCGGGCCCGAAGGAGGTCCGCGCCTGGACCATCAAGAAGGGCGCGACCGCTCCTGAGGCGGCCGGTGTGATCCACACCGACTTCCAGAAGGGCTTCATCAAGGCCGAGATCGTCTCCTTCGCCGACCTCGTCGAGTGCGGCTCGATCCCCGAGGCCCGCTCCAAGGGCAAGTCCCGCATCGAGGGCAAGGAGTACGTGATGCAGGACGGCGACGTGGTGGAGTTCCGCTTCAACGTCTAGTTGCAGCGTCGGTTACGCAGGTCAGTAGGGGGTCCGTCCGCGCTGGGGACGGGCCCCTGGCCTGTTCCCGCACTGAACGCCCTGCTGGCCAGCCCCGCGAGTGGTACGTTATTCGGTACCACTCACCGAAGGGGTTCCCTGTCATGTCGATCACTGCGAGCGAGGCCCGCAAGGATCTCTTCCCGCTCATCAAGAAGGTCAACGACGACCATGAGGCGATCGAGATCGTCTCCAAGCACGGGAACGCGGTCCTCGTGTCCGCCGAGGACTACGCCGCCCTGCGCGAAGGCTCCTACCTGCTGCGATCGCCCGCGAATGCCCGCCGCCTGCTCAAGGCGTACGAGAACGCCCTCGGTCGCACCAACCTCTCCGAGCGCGAGCTGATCGACCCGGATGCGGTGGATGCGGGGCAGGGCGCCGCGTGAGGCTCGTCTTCGAGGATCAGGGCTGGGAGGACTACACGTCCTGGCTCAGGAGCGACCGCAAGATGCTCGCCCGGATCAACAAGCTCATCGAGGATGCCCGCCGTGATCCATTCACCGGGATCGGCAAGCCCGAGCCGCTGAAGTACCACCTGCCCGGCGCCTGGTCACGGCGGATCGATGACGAGCACCGCCTCGTCTACCTGGTCACGGATGAAGAGATCATCATCCTGGCCGCCCGCTATCACTACTGATCGGCGAGTGTTCGGTGCGTACTGGGAGGTGGCATGCCCCTCCCGCGCCGCGATGACCCCTCGAAACCTCGGTCCAGTGCTCGCTCAGGCGCGCGCCAGCCCCTTCCTCATGGTCAAGTCCCGTAAACGGTGGACCGGCGCCCCACGTGGACGACCCAGATCACCAGTTCCCCGTTGTCGATCGTGTAGACGACGCGGCAGTCGCCGACGCGTAGGCGGCGACGCTCGGGCTGGGACACGAGAGCCGTGGTGTTGAAACCGAGGGGATCGCTTTCCAGCTCGGTCAGCTTGGCCAGGATGCGCAGCGCCATGTCGCGAGGGATCTTCCCGAGTTCGGCCTGGGCCTCGGGCCGGAAGACGGTCCGGAACTCACTCATCGCGCGCCAGCGTCTCCCTCATGACGTCCTCGATGGGGATACCGGCTGCCGGATTCGCCATGCGCTCGTCGATGATCCGGTTGATCTCGCGCTCTTCCCACTCCTGGTACTTCCGGAGCACCTCGATGGACACGACGGCGGCGACTTCCTTGCCTCGGCGTGTGATCACTGTGGGCACGTCGTCCCGGTCAGCGCGCTCCACGACCTCGGCCAGGTGCGCGCGGACGTCACGGATGGACTCTATGGGCAAGGGCTGCGTCATACGCTCAAGGGTACCGAGTGTTCCATGTGTACACAACGGGACTGCGCCCCTGCGGCCGTCAGGCCGTCAGCAGTTCGACCAGGACGCGCAGGTGGCTGACCTCTGGCTCCTTGTTCGCCGTGAGCAGGGTGAGCGGGGTGTGGGTGCGCAGGGTGGTGAGGCGGGAGCGGGCTTCGGGGGTGGCGAGTTCGGTGCGGTAGAGGGTGGCGAACTCGTCGGCGCGGGTGTCGGGGGCCTCGTGGAACCAGCGGCGCAGCTCGTCGGAGGGGGCCAGCTCCTTGGCCCACTCGTCGAGGGCGGCGCGTTCCTTGCTGACGCCGCGGGGCCAGAGGCGGTCGGCGAGGACCCGGTAGCCGTCCGCCGGCTCGGGCGGGTCGTAGATCCGGCGGGTGCGGACGGCGGGGGAGCGGCTCATGGCGGCAAGTCTGGGTCAGGATGGGTCAGACGGTGACCAGCAGCTCGCCGTCCGCGCCGGGGGTGACCCGAACGGCCGTCAGGTCGGGCACGTGCACGGTCGGGGCGTGTGCGGCGGCGCGCGGGCCGATGCCGACCACGCGCATGCCGGCGGCCAGGCCGGCGGTGATGCCGGCCTGGGAGTCCTCGAAGACGAGGCAGTCGGCGGGGGCGATGCCGAGTGCGGCGGCGGCCTTGAGGAAGCCCTCCGGGTCGGGCTTGCTGGCGCCGACCGACTCGGCGGTGACGGCGAGCTCGGGCATCGGCAGGCCGGCGGCGGCCATCCGGGTGCGGGCCAGCGCCAGGTCGGCGGAGGTGACCAGGGCGTGCGGGTGCCCGTCGAGTGCGGCGAGGAAGGCGGCGGCGCCGGGGATCGCGACCACGCCGTCGGTGTCGGCGGTCTCCTCGGCGAGCATCCGCCGGTTCTCCGCGAGGTTCTGCTCCATCGGGCGGTCCGGCAGCAGGATCGCCATGCTCAGGTGGCCCTGGCGGCCGTGCACCACGGACATCACGTGGTCGCCGTCCAGGCCCTGGGCGGCGGCCCAGCCGCGCCAGCAGCGCTCCACCACGGAGTCCGAGTTGACCAGGGTTCCGTCCATGTCCAGCAGCAGGGCGCGGACGGAGAGCGTGGTGGCGGGCATGCCGACTCCTCTGAGGGGGACCTTATGTTCCCTAAGGATACAAAAGGTGCCGATTGACCTCCCGCGCGGCCCCGGCCAGCTCGGGCAGCTCCACCACCTCGACCCCGGCCGCGGTCAGCAGGCCGATCCCCTCGCAGCCGGTGACGAAGAGGTCGGGCTCGCGCCAGGCGACCACCACCCGGGGCAGCCCGGCCGCCAGGACCAGCTCGGCGCACGGGTGCGGGCGGGAGGCCCGGCGGCTGCACGGCTCCAGCGAGCTGTAGAGGGTGGCCGAGCGCAGCCGGGGGTCGTCGGCGGCCAGCTTGCCGAGCGCGGCCTCCTCGGCGTGGTCGAGCGGGTCGCTCTCCCGGCTGAAGCCCTCGGCCAGCACCGTGCCGTCGGCGGCGACGATGACCGCGCCGACCGAGAACGCCGTCTCGGACGGCGGACACCGCCGGGACAGCTCGATCGCGCGGTTCAGGAAGGCGACATCGTCGAGGGGGTTCACGGCGGGGTTCACAGCGGCGTTCACAGCGCGGACTCCTTCGGGGCGTAGCGGAGCAGCACGACATCGCCGACGGTACGGGCCTCCAGCAGCCGCAGCCGCCGGGTGCTCCCGCCGGGGAAGTCGGCCGGGTTGACGAAGCGCGGCGCGTCCGGGTGGCCGACCAGCAGCGGCGCGACCGCGAGCTGGAGTTCGTCGGCCAGCCCCTCGGCGAGGAACTGCGTGTGCACCGAGCCGCCGCCCTCGACCATCAGCCGGCGCACCCCGCGTCGGCCCAGGTCGTCCAGCAGCGGGCCGAGTCGCACCGCGTCGCCCAGTGCGACCACCTCGGCGAGGCCGTCGAGCGCGCTGCGCAGCCCGGCCGCCGCGGCCTCGGTCGTGTAGACGAGCTTGGCCTCGCCGGTGTGCCAGAACCGCAGCTCGGGCGAGAGGTCGCCGCGGGCGCTGAGCGTCACCTTGACCGGGTAGGCGCTGCGCCCGGCGGCGACCCGGGCGGCCCGCCGCTCCGGGTGGTTGACCAGCAGCCGCGGGTTGTCCCGGCGCAGGGTGGTTGAGCCGACCAGTACCGCGTCACAGTCGGCCCGCAGCTCGTCCACCCGGTCGAAGTCGGCCGGGTTGGAGAGCAGCAGGCGCTCGGCGGAGGCGTCGTCGAGGTAGCCGTCGATCGACATCGCGGCGCTGAGCAGCACGTACGGGCGGGTGGGCAGCGGCATGCGCCTACCGTACGGTGCCTGCCGTGCGGCCCCCTAGCTGGCCGGTGCCTACCTGGCCGGTGCGGGCACCGGGCGCGGGGGCAGCGGTACCGGCACGGCGGGCAGGCCGTCCACGCTGGCGACGTTGTACGGCTTGCCGGCGGTGTACGCGGCGAACTCCTCCTCGGTCTTGCGGCCGAAGTACTGCTCGTGCAGCTGCCGGTCCTCGCGGTAGTCCATGAAGGGGACGGCGTAGCCGCAGGAGTCGCTGACCCGCTCGGCGTGCACCAGTACCACCGCGCGCAGCCCGGCACCGTCCGCCTCGGGTGCGAAGCGGCCGAGCAGTTCGGCGAACCGCGGGTCGTCGCGGAAGACCGGCTCGCCGGTGCCGTGCACCCGCACCACGGTGGGCGGGCCGGTGAAGGCGCACCACATCAGCGTGATCCGGCCGTTCTCCCGCAGGTGGGCGATGGTCTCCGCGGTACTGCCGCCGAAGTCCAGGTAGGCCAGGGTGAGTTCGTCCAGCACCAGCAGGGTGCCGGAGCGGCCCTTGGGCGAGACGTTGACGTGACCGTCCTCGGCCAGCGGTGCGGTGGCGGTGAAGAAGACGGGCTGGGCCTCGATGAACGAGCGCAGCCGGCCGTCTATGCGTTCATAGGTCTTTCCCATGTCCGCCATGATACCGCGTCTCGCATCGCAAGATAGTTCTTCTTGCAGGCTGAGACGATCGATAGAGTCGCGATCGTGACGAATCCTCAGAACCCCACGGCCCAGGGCCCGGCGGCCCGGTATACCCACGGTCACCAGGAGGCGGTGCTGCGCTCGCACCGCAGCCGCACCGCCGCGAACTCGGCCGGCTACCTGCTGCCCGAGCTCACGCCCGGCCTGCGCCTGCTGGACGTCGGCTGCGGGCCCGGCACCATCACCGCCGACCTGGCCGAACTGGTCGGCCCCGAGGGGCGGGTGGTGGCGGTGGACAGCTCGCCCGAGGTGGTGGCCGCGGCTGCCGAGTACGCCGCGGCGCGCGGCCTGACCAATGTCGAGTTCGAGGTCGCCGACGTATATCAACTTCCCTACAAGGCAGCGGAGTTCGACGTGGTGCACGCCCACCAGCTGCTGCAGCACCTGGCCGACCCGGTGGCCGCGCTGCGCGAGCTGCGCCGGGTGGTCGCGCCCGGCGGTGTGGTCGCGGTCCGCGACGCCGACTACGAGGCGATGACCTGGTACCCCGAACTGCCCGAGCTGACCGCCTGGTTGGACCTGTACCGGCGCTCGGCCCGGGCGAACGGCGGCGAGCCGGACGCCGGGCGACGGCTGGCGGCCTGGGCCCGGGCGGCCGGGTTCACCGACATCCGGGCGTCCAGTTCGAGCTGGACGTACGCGAGCCCTGGCGAGCGGCTCTGGTGGGGCGAGTCCTGGGCGGACCGGACGACCGGCTCGGGGCTGGCCCGCACCGCGCTGGCCGAGGGCTTCGCGACCGAGCAGGAGCTGGCCGCGATCGCCGAGGGCTGGCGGCGCTGGACGGTGGAGCCGGACGGCTGGTTCGCGGTGCTGCACGGCGAGCTGCTGGCCCGGGGGTGAGCGCGGCCGGGGCGGTGGGGGTCGGCTAGAGTCGCGCAGTCCATCGAACTGGTGCACGCGGGTGCAGGGGGAGCCTGATGACGGCAGAGAGCAAGCAGGGCGCGCAGCAGCCCGAGGACGGCGAGCCGAATCCGTTCGCTCCCCCCAGCGCCCCGCAGCCGACCGCCGCACCGGCTCCTGACGCCGCGCCGGCCCCTGGCGCTCCACCGGCCGCCGGCACCCCGCCGTACCCCGGCAGCGGCCCGTACGTCGGCGCCAACCCGTACTCCGCCGCCGGCCCGTACCCGGGAGCGCCGTACCCCGCACCGCCGTACCCCGCACCCCCGTACGCCAACGGCTGGGCCTACCCCGCGCCGCCAGCGCAGCAGGCGACCGTCAACGGCTTCTCGATCACCGCCCTGGTCACCGGCCTCACCTGCTTCCTGTGGCCGTTCGCGCTCGGCTTCGGTATCGCCGGCCTGGTCCAGATCCGCAAGCGCTCGCAGCGCGGCACCGGCCTCGCGGTGGCGGGCATGGTGCTCGCGCTGGTCGGCCTGCTCTGCACCGCCGGCGTGGTGCTCGGCCTCAGCAAGTACCACCCGCGCGGCGCGGGCACGGTCGCCGAGTCCGACCTCGCCGTCGGCGACTGCTTCGACCGCGCCACCACCGGGGTGCGCCGGCTGCCGTGCGACACGGCGCACGACGGCGAGGTGGTCGGCAGCACCCAGCTGACCGGCGACGGCTATCCGGACGAGGCCGAGCGCAAGCGCCAGGCCGGTCCGGTCTGCGGCAAGCTGGCCGGTGAGTACGCGATGGACAACTGGGCCCTCCCGGCCGGCGTCGATGTGCACTACTACTACCCGCAGCAGAGCGCCTGGTATCTGGGTGAGCGGACCGCGACCTGCTTCCTGACCGACCCGTCGGCCAAGACCACCGGTTCACTGCGCAGGGACGAGACCGACAGCAACGGCTTCCAGCTGAGCTACCTGCGCGCGATGGACGCGATCGACCAGGCCGCCGCCAAGCGCCCGAGCGGCACCGTGGCCGCCGACCCGGCCGGCTACCGCGAGTGGGCCGCCACCATGGCGCAGGTGCTCCAGAGCCAGACCGACGCGCTGGACCGGAACAGCTACGAGCCGGACGTGCGGACCGCCGTGAACGCCCAGGTCGCCGAGCTGCGCGCGCGGATCCCGTACCTCCAGTCGGCGGCCCAGCCGACCGACGTGGACTCGCTGGCCCAGGCGATCGCGCAGTCCGACCTGCACCGCGCCTACGACCAGCAGAAGGCCGTCCGCGCGCTGCTCGACCTCGCCACCGAGCAGCCCGGGCTGGACCAGGCGCCGACCGGCAGCGGCAGCGGCTCGCCCCAGAGCGTCTGAGCCGGCTGCCAGTCCGGCCGCCGGTCCGGCCGCCACGAACCGAACCTGGCACAGTACGGCCGGCGCGAGCCGCCGCGCCCCCGCACTGCGTGCGGTGCGACCACTGCGTCGACCACGATCGTGGTGCGCGGCGTCACTGTCCGCAGAGGCACTGGTACAGCCCGTCAGGGCGGTCCGGGCGACCCGGCGGCGAAGGTACCAGCAGGGACCTTGCGCCGACGTGGCCGCCCGGTCCACCCTTGCGATAGTCGTACTCGAGGCGTTCGCGCCGGTGAGAGCCGGGCGACAGCCTTGCCACGGACGCGCGTGGTTCTGCCACGGGCGCGTGCGGCGCTGCGGTCACCCGCGGGTGGGTGCCCCCGGGCGCCGGCACCGCGGTGGCTCCTCGGGTTCGGCGACCGGACGGGGGAATCGGGGGCAGGTATGCGAGTCGGTCGGCGAAGGCCGGTGCGGGAGCCGCACCGTCGAAGCTAGTCGGGTACGAATCACCGGGTCACGGGCACGGGACGGGCGCAGGCCCGAGCAGCCTTGGACCCCCTCGTCTTACGTGCCGTTAACCGGGCTCCCCGGTGCTGTGACGGCAGCGAAACCTCGTCCGTACATCCCGTTAGCGGGCCGTTCCTAGCCTTGGCACCGGAACGGTCGGCGTCGCGCCGGGCCCGACTCGACCCCCACCGAGCCGGGCCCGGCGC
>NZ_JBWXUE010000027.1:0-111836 GCF_057158765.1 Kitasatospora sp. NEAU-69 | reverse complement strand
CAGATTGCCCACGTGTTACTCACCCGTTCGCCACTGATCCACCCCGAAGGGCTTCACCGTTCGACTTGCATGTGTTAAGCACGCCGCCAGCGTTCGTCCTGAGCCAGGATCAAACTCTCCGTGAATGTCTGCTCGTAATCGAGCGAACACCCGCGTTGAGCGGCACGACGATCAGCGGAATAGGCCGACCCCGTGCACTGCGTCCTCGCTAGTGTTTTTACTACTAAAAGGAATCTCCAACCCCAGTCATAAGACCGAGGCCGGGGATGTCAACATATCTGGCGTTGACTTTTGGCACGCTGTTGAGTTCTCAAGGAACGGACGCTACCTTTGAGCTGCTCTCACAGTCTCTCCGGGCGCTTCGTTCTTACTTCGTAAAGCTTATCAGACGTTTTCCGTTCCGTTTCCGGCTCCGGAATTCATTCCGACTTGCTTTTCCGCCTTTCGCGGCGACCGCCACTCTACCGCATTTCCGGACCAGGTCCGGACCATGCCGAATCCATCAGGATTAAGCGAGGTGGTAAATCGGTAAATGTGATGGTCGCTCCGGTCGGAATCGGGCTTGCCTTGCGGCTTCCCTGGTGTCCGTCCGGTTCAGGCGACTCGGTCAACACTAGGCCAGTCGGGCGAGGGCGTCAAACGCCGAGGGGCCAGATCTGACCAGATCTGGCCCCTCGGTGGTGTCTGCCCAGCTCAAGGGCTATTGCGATCAAGCCAACTGACGTCTGTTCAACGTCGGCCGGCGTGAGGCGGCCTCAGTTCGAGGCCAGCTCCACGGCCGCGAGGTTGCGCTTTCCACGGCGCAGCACCAGCCAGCGACCGTGCAGCAGGTCCTCGGCGACCGGCACCGCGTCCTCGTCGGCGACCTTCGCGTTGTTCAGGTACGCGCCGCCCTCCTTGAGGGTCCGGCGGGCAGCCGAACGGCTGGGGGCGAGGCCGACGGCGACCAGCAGGTCGGCCATCGGAGCGAGCTCGGTGACCTCGGCGCGCGGGAGCTCGGCGAGAGCCGAGGCCAGCGTGACGGAGTCCAGCTCGGCCAGGTCGCCCTGGCCGAACAGCGCCTTGGACGCGGCGACGGCGCGCTCGAACTGCTCCGCGCCGTGCACCAGCGTGGTGAGCTCCTCGGCGAGCGCACGCTGGGCGAGCCGGGCCTGCGGGCGCTCGGCGGTCTCCCGCTCCAGCTCCTCGATCTCCGCCTTCGAGCGGAAGCTGAAGATCCGCAGGAAGTTGGAGACGTCCCGGTCGTCCGCGTTCAGCCAGAACTGGTAGAAGGCGTACGGCGTGGTCAGCTCGGGGTCGAGCCAGATCGTGCCGGTCTCCGTCTTGCCGAACTTGGTGCCGTCCGCCTTGACGATCAGCGGGGTGGCGAGCGCGTGCACCGACTTGCCCTCGGCCTTGCGGACCAGGTCGGTGCCGGCCGTCAGGTTGCCCCACTGGTCGCTGCCGCCGGTCTGCAGCGTGCAGCCGTAGCGCCGGTTCAGCTCCAGGAAGTCGTTGCCCTGGAGGATCTGGTAGCTGAACTCGGTGTAGCTGATGCCCGCGTCGGAGTTGAGCCGTCGGGCGACGGCCTCCTTGGCGATCATGTTGTTGACCCGGAAGTACTTGCCGATGTCGCGCAGCAGGCTGATCGCGGACATCTCGGCGGTCCAGTCGAGGTTGTTCACGATCCGCGCCGCGAACTCACCCTCGAAGTCGAGGAACCGCTCGACCTGGCCGCGCACCCGGTTCACCCAGCCGGAGACCGTCTCGGGGTCGTTGAGCACCCGCTCGGCGGTCGGCTTGGGGTCGCCGATCAGACCCGTCGCGCCGCCGACCAGGCCCAGCGGCAGGTGGCCGGCGTCCTGGATCCGGCGCATCGTGAGCAGCTGCACCAGGTTGCCGAGGTGCAGGCTCGGCGCGGTCGGGTCGAAGCCGCAATAGAAGGTGACCGGACCGTCCGCGAACGCCTTGCGCAATGCGTCCTCGTCGGTGGAAAGGGCGATCAGCCCACGCCACCGCAGCTCGTCGACGATGTCCGTCACGGTCACGCTTCTCCTTGGTCGGTCGGGCCGCCGGCCCGAAATGGCTCCTGTCGAGATCCAGCGTGTCTGAGGGTACGCGTTTCGCGCCACGGGGTTTTACCTGCGGCCTGCCCACGGCGCACCACCGGCGATACGACGGCTCCACGACTGCTCACCGGCGGCGCGGGGTGTGGGCACGGTACGGGCTGACGCTGGGCTCGCCCTCGGTCCAGAACCGCCACGGCGTGTCGGCGCCGGTGGACACGCCGGTGCGCGGGCCGCTGCGGATCAGCCCGGCCGGTGGCGGGGTGCCGGGCAGCAGTCGCAGGACCGGGCCGGCCACCAGGTCCGTGCCGTCCTGGCTCCGGTCCACGCCGAGCGCCTGGGCGAGCCGGGCCGGTCCCTGCGCCAGATCGCTGTCGCGGCGGCTGGTCGGCCGGCGCAGCCGGGCCTGCGGCGTCCCCCGGACCACCTCACCCGCTCGCAGCAGCACCCCGCTCGGGTGCTCCCCCGGGCCGCAGACCAGGTTCAGGCACCAGTGCATGCCGTAGGTGAAGTAGACGTACGCGTGGCCCGGCGGGCCGAACATCGCGGCGTTGCGCGTGGTGCGGCCACGGTAGGCGTGCGAGGCGGGGTCGTCCGGGCCCAGGTACGCCTCGACCTCGGTGAGCCGGATCTCGACCGTCCCGGCGGGCAGCGTGCAGCGCAGCACCCGGCCGAGCAGGGCGGGCGCGACCTCGTCGGCCGGGCGGTCGAAGAACGAGCGCGGCAGCGGACGGCCTGCGGCGACCGAGGCCGGACGGTCGGCGGCGGTCGGACGGTCGGCAGCAGCGGTCGGCCGGTCGGCGGCAGCGGCAGCGGCAGCGGCAGCGGCAGCAGTCGAACGGTCGGTGGCCGGAGTCTTCTCAGTGGCGTCGTTCGGCACGGGACCGAGCGTAGCCGCCTGGTCGGACAGCGGCGGGTCCGGCGAAATTCCGTTGTCCGGCCGGACTTTGGCAGCGACAGTGGACGGGTCCGCCATGGCGGCGGCGGTGGCCTGGAAGGTGTCCGGAGAAATGCGCAACACGCTGGTCCTGAACGCGAGCTACGAACCGCTCTCGACCGTTTCGCTGCAGCGAGCCGTGGTCCTGGTACTCCAGGACAAGGCCGTCGTGGAACAGGCGCATCCGCTGCGGGTGGTCCGGGCGAGCGGCCTGTCGCTGCCGGTGCCCCGGGTGATCAGACTCCAGCGGTACGTCCGGGTGCCGTTCCGACAACGGGCGCCGTGGTCGCGGCGGGGCGTGCTGGTCCGTGACCAGCACCTGTGTGCGTACTGCGGGCGGCGGGCCACCACGGTGGACCACCTGCAGCCGAAGTCGCGCGGCGGCGCCGACAGTTGGCTGAACACCGTGGCCGCGTGCGCCGAGGACAACCAGCGCAAGGCCGACCGCACGCCGGAGCAGGCCGGCATGGCGCTGCTGCGCCGGCCGTTCGAGCCGACGCCGGAGGCCTCGCTGATGCTGGCCCTCGGGCTGCGCGCCGGCGAGGTCGGCGAGCTGGCGGACTGGCTGCCGCAACCGGCCGCCCCGACCGGCGCGGCGGTGGCGGTGGCGTAGGCGTAGGCGAGCCCGGCCCGGCCCGTCCGCTCGGCCACATGCGCCGGGACGGCCCGCCCGCGGGGGCAGGCCGTCCCGGCGACGGCTGGTGGGCGGAGGGGGGTCAGCCCTTGGCCGCCTGGTAGGCGGCGGCGGTGCCGAAGACCGTCGAGTGCTGCGGGACGACGACCACCTTGTCACTGCCGATCAGCACCCGGCCGGAGCCGAGCAGCGAGCCGGTGTTCGGCGGGAAGCCGCCGCCGACCGCCTCCTGACCGTTCGCCAGCGCGAACCGGCTGAGGTGCGCGGGCTGGCCGAGCCGCTCGTCGGCGGCCAGCACCAGCGAGCCGTTGTCCAGGCCGACCGCGGTCACCGTGCCCTTCTCGGCGACGACGGTGTGCCAGAGCTGCTTGCCGGTGGTCAGGTCGTAGCCGACCACGGCCGGTGCGGCGCCGGCCGCGCTCGGCTTCAGCATGGTGACCAGCGTGTGGTCCTGGACGAACACGTCGGGCACCGGGTCGAAGCTGCCGTACGTGGTGTCCAGCGTGCCGTCGGGCGTCACCACCGGGATCTCCACGCCCGGGTCACCGCTCGGGCCCCAGGCGAGCAGCTTCTCGTCGGCCGGCTGCTGGCCGGTCACCAGCATCACGGCCGGTTCGGCGGAGAGCACGCTGACGGTCGTCGGGCTGTTCTTCACCTCGCGGTTCCAGAGCACCTTGCCGTCCGCGATGCCGAGCGCCACGGCCTGCTCGCCCGGCGTGCTGTCGGCACAACTGCTGTGCACCAGCACGGTGTTGCCGGTGGCGCTGCCGGAGAGCGTGCAGAACTTGCCCTGCCCGCCGTACTGCCAGGCGTCCGTGCCGTCCGCGGCGGACCAGGCGCTCACCTTGTCGTCGGCGACCGCCACCACCTTGTCGTTGCCGACCGCGACGTGCGCGGCGAACGGCTTGCTCCCGTCGGAGAGGCTCTTGTTCCAGATCCCCTTGCCGGCCTTGGTGTCCACCACGACGAGCGTGTTGCACGGGCTCTTCGGGTCGGCCTGGGTCCGGAACAGCACCCCGCCGATCCCCGCGGCGTTGACCGTCGGGGACGCGCCGCACGGGACGGCCCCCTGCGCGGGCGCGTCGACGCTCCAGGTCGGCTTGCCCGTCGCCAGGTCGTAGGCGTGCACGCCGTTGCTGTCCACCCGGACCAGCGCGCTGGCGGTCAGCCAGCTGCCGACCAGCGTGTCGCCGGCGCCCTGCGCCGTGGCGGCGGCCTGGTCGGCCCAGATCTTGTTGTGCGCGACGGCGAAACCGGCGTCCGAGGAGGGCGCGGGCGCGCTGTCGTGGTGCGTGCTGCCGCCACCGCCACCGCTGGTCGCGACTATGCCGGCGGTGACCAGGACGGCCAGCGCGGCGACACCGGCGCCGCCGCGGACCAGCAGTGCCCGGCGGTCCGGCGTGTGGCCGCCGGCCAGCACCGAGGAGGTGACACCGGTGACGGCGGCCTTGGCGCGGTCGGCGAGCGAGGCGCTGCCACCGTCCTTGCCGTCCTTGCCGCCCTTGGCTTTGCCACCCGCCCGGCGGCCGGTCGGCGCGGCGGACTCGGCCGTCCCGTCGTCCTCGGCCGGCTCCATGGACTCGGCGGACTCCGCGGACCCGTCGGGCTCGCCGGCCGTGCCGGGCTCGTGAGCGAACTCGTGACCGGGCTCGGGCGTCGAGCCGTCAGGAACGTGGCCCGGCTCGGCCGGCGGCTGCGCGTACGGGTCCGGGTACGTCACGGTGCCGTCCGGAGCCTGCTGGTACTCGGTGCCCTGGTACTCGGCGCCCTGGTAGCCGCCGTGCTCCTGCTGGCCGTAGTCCTGGTAGACCGGGTAGCCGGCGGTCTGCGCGTCGTGCAGCGGGACCTGGCCGTTCTCCTGCCACTGCCACGGCTGCTGCTCATGCGGTTGCTGCTGCTCGTACTGCGGCTGCTCGTGCAGCTGCTGCTGCTCGTGCTGCTGCGGGTGCTGCTGCTCGGTCCCGTACCACTGCTGCTGGTAGTCGTACCCGGCGGACTCCTGCCCGCTGTGGTCCTGGGGGTACCCCTGGCCAAAGGCTGGGGGGTTGTCCTGTGCCATGCGATCCGTCCGTCCCGACTGCGTGCAAACGAACGCCAGCATCTCACGACGAACGCACGCCCCTGCGGGCCCAAGGCCGTTCCAGGGTCCGGAACCGGCTGCCGGACGGTCAGGACTCGCGGGCCAGCGCCTCGTCGATCACGGCTGCCAGTCGCAGGTCCAGGCCGGTCAGCCCGCCCGCGCTGTGGGTGGACAGCGCGAACGTGAGCGTGCGCCAGCGGATGTCGATGTCGGGGTGGTGGTCCAGTTGCTCGGCCGCCTCGGCGACCGCCACCACGACCCGGATCGCGGCCGGGAAGTCGGCGGCGTCGGCGGTGCGGGTGATCGTGGCGCCCTGTCGCCGCCACTGCGGCAGCGCGGCCAGTCCGGTGCTGATCTCGGCCTCGGTGAGGAGGGTCCTGTCGGTCATCGGCTGGCTCCCGTGGTGGCTTCAGGGTGCTACGAGGTGGTCTGCGCGGTACGCGGTGGTCCGCGCCGGGGAGCCTACCGGGCCCGCTCCCCCACACCGCCGCTGACAGGCCGTCAGGCGAGGAGCAGCTTCGCCACCGCGATCAGGCCGACCACCACGATCAGCGCGCGCAGCGCTATCGGCGGCAGCCGCCGCCCGACCTTGGCGCCGAGCAGCCCGCCGAGCGCCGAGCCGACCGCGATCAGCAGCGCGGCCGTCCAGTCGATCGTGGTGGTGAAGCAGAAGAAGACCGCGGCGACGCCGTTCACGATCAGCGCCAGCACGTTCTTGACCGCGTTCATCCGCTGTAGCTCGTCGCGCAGCAGCATGCCCATCAGCGCCAGCAGCAGCACGCCCTGGGCGGCACCGAAGTAGCCGCCGTAGACGCCGGTCAGGAAGACGCCGCAGATCAGCGGCCAGCTGCCGTCCGGGTTGCTGGGCCGGCCGCCGCGGGCGGCGACCGCGCGGGCCACCCGGGGCTGGATCACCACCAGGACCAGGGCGAGCAGGATCAGCACCGGGACGATCGCGTCGAACGCGCTGCTCGGCAGCCGGGTGAGCAGTACCGCGCCGAGCAGTCCGCCGAGCAGCGAGGCACTGCCCAGGCGCAGCAGCCGGCCGCGCTGGTCGGCCAGCTCGCGCCGGTATCCGTAGGCGCCGCTGATCGAGCCGGGCACCAGGCCCAGCGTGTTGGAGACGTTGGCGGTGACCGGCGGCAGGCCCAGTGCGAGCAGGACCGGGAACGTGATCAGCGTCCCCGATCCGACGATCACATTGATGGTGCCCGCGCCTGCTCCGGCGGCGAAGACCGCCAGCCCTTCCCAAGGAGTCATGGACTCGTCCCTACTGTTCGCGTGTCCGCCCCCAGAAGGGTGGCGGCGCTCGCGATCATGCCCGAGATCCGGGAGGACGCCTATGGTGTTTTGCTATGAGAGATGCCGGTCTCATGAGTAGAGACCGGCACCTTTTCCTGCAGCTGGATCACTCCAGCTCGATCACTCCGGGTCGATCTTGGGGTACTCGCGGGCCGGGTTCACCCGCGGGCGGGCGGTGCCGTCGGCGGGCGGCGGCACCTGCTTGGTCAGGTCCGGGCCGGCGCTGCCGACCGACGGGCCGGCGCCCGATCCCGCGCCCCCGCCGCCGTTCATGCCGCCGAACGCGCCGCCGAGGCCCTTGAGCGCGTCGCCGACCTCGCTCGGGATGATCCACAGCTTGTTGGAGTCGCCCTGTGCCAGCTGCGGCAGCGTCTGCAGGTACTGGTAGGCGAGCAGCTTCTGGTCGGCGTCGCCGTCGTGGATCGCCTCGAAGACGGTGCGGATCGCGGCCGCCTCACCGTCGGCCTTGAGCACTGCGGCCTGCGCCTCACCCTCGGCGCTGAGCACGGCCGCCTGCTTCTCACCCTCGGCCCGCAGGATCGCCGCCTGCCGCTGGCCCTCGGCGGTGAGGACGGCGGCGCGCTTGTCACGCTCGGCGCGCATCTGCTTCTCCATCGAGTCCTGGATGGAGGTCGGCGGCTCGATCGCCTTGAGCTCGACCCGGTTGACCCGGATGCCCCACTTGCCGGTCGCCTCGTCCAGCACGCCACGCAGACCGGCGTTGATCACCTCGCGCGAGGTGAGCGTGGACTCCAGGTCCATCGAGCCGATGATGTTGCGCAGCGTGGTGACGGTGAGCTGCTCGATCGCCTGGATGAAGCTGGCGACCTCGTACGTCGCGGCCCGGGCGTCGGTCACCTGGTAGTAGATGACGGTGTCGATGTTGACCACCAGGTTGTCCTGGGTGATCACCGGCTGCGGCGGGAACGGGACCACCTGCTCGCGCAGGTCGATCCGGTTGCGGATGGTGTCGATGAACGGGACCACGATGTTGAGGCCGGCGTTCAGGGTGCGGGTGTAGCGGCCGAACCGCTCCACGATCGCAGCGCTCGCCTGCGGGATCACCTGGATCGTCCGGATCAGTGCGATGAACGCCACCACTACCAGAACGATCAGCACGATGAGGACGGGTTCCACGGTGTCTCCCCTGGACAACTGGACGGTATTGAGAATTGGCCGAAAGCTGACTTCACGACGGATCCGGCGGGCGCCGGATCACGACCCCGGATCACGACCTCCGGGTCCTGGACCTCTGACTCCCTGCCCCGGCTACATCACGAGCGCCGTCGCGCCCTTGATCTCGACCACGTCCACCTGCTCACCGGGCTCGTAGCTCTGCTCCGGGTGCAGGGCGCGGGCCGACCAGACCTCGCCGTTGAGCTTGATCCGACCGCCGTGCTGATCCACCCGCTCCTGCACGACGGCGGTCGCCCCCTGGAGTGCGTCGATGCCCATCCGGACCTGCGGGCCACGGTCCAGGCGCCGGTAGGCGATCGGCCGGACCACCGCGAGCATGGCGACCGAGACCACCAGGAACGTGACGAACTGCCAGACCACGTCGAGACCGAGGCCGGCGGCTATCGCGGCCGAGCCGGCGCCGAGTGCGAACAGCCCGAACTCCGGCAGCGCCGTGATAACCAGCGGCACTCCCAGAGCGACGGCGACCAGGAGCCACCAGACCCAGCTGTCCACAGAGCCATCCTAGGGAGGAAACAGGGTGTGGTGTGGTGGGTTCCCGCAGGTCGAGCAGCGGAAACCGGCCGCGTGTACGACCGGTCCCGACCGGCCATCCGGCGGCGGTGCCCAAGCGGCGCCGAAGCAGCGCCGCAGGAGTACCGCAGGAGTACCGAAGCGGTGGCCGTCCCCGTGCCGAGTTGCCTCAGCCGAGCGGCAGGCCCTGCGCCGACCAGCGGTCGCCGTGCCGCTCCAGGGTCAGCGGCAGGCCGAAGCAGAGCGAGAGGTTGCGGGCCGTCAGCTCGGTGTCGATCGGACCGGCGGTGAGCACCTTGCCCTGACGGATCATCAGCACGTGCGTGAAGCCGGGCGCGATCTCCTCGACGTGGTGGGTGACCACGGCCATGGCCGGCGCGTACTCGTCCTGGGCCAGCGCGCCGAGGCGGCGGACCAGGTCCTCGCGGCCGCCGAGGTCCAGGCCGGCGGCCGGCTCGTCCAGCAGCAGCAGCTCGGGGTCGGTCATCAGCGCGCGGGCGATCAGGGTGCGCTTGCGCTCGCCCTCGGAGAGGGTGCCGAACACCCGCTGCTCGTAGCCGCCCATGCCGAGCCGGTCGAGCAGCAGCAGGGCGCGCGACTCGTCGGTGGTCTCGTAGCTCTCCTGCCAGGTGGCGGTCATCCCGTACGCGGCGGTGAGCACGGTCTGCAGGACCGTCTGCTCGCGCGGGATCCGGTCCAGCAGCGAGGCGCCGGCCAGGCCGATCCGCTGGCGCAGCTCGAAGACGTCGACCGCGCCGAGCTTCTCACCGAGCACCGCGACCGTGCCGCTGGTGGGGTGCAGGTAGCTCGCCGCGACCTGGAGCAGGGTGGTCTTGCCCGCGCCGTTGGGGCCGAGGATCACCCAGCGCTCACCCTCCGCAACCGACCAGGAGACCTGGCTGATCAGCGCGCGGCCTTCCCGGACCACGGAAACGTCCACCAGCTCCAGCACGTCGCTCATGCCTAGCCTTCCCCAATGCAGATTCTCGGCCGTCCGGGGCCCTGCGCAGCGGGGTCCTGCGCGAAGGTCCGCGGGGTGCGGGCCACTCGTGTCGACAAGTCGGTGCGGGCGGGCAGCCTACTCCGCCGGCCGGGTGGGCAGGGAGGGAGTACGTCTGCACGAAACAGCACCGGGCCAAACCTACGCCACGCGGGTGGCCGCCTTGTCCGTAGGCTGGCGGGATGCCGCTCACTCCTGCCGAGAATCCGTCCGTCGATCCCTCCGCCGGTCTGTTCGCCGAGCCCCGCTCCGCCCGACTGACCGCCTGGGGGAACTCCTTCCTCGCCGGTTACGCGCCGCCGGACCAGGTGGTCGAGGAGGTGGTGCGCAGTGACGAGAGACACCGGGTGACCGGCCTGCCCGGCGACGCCGAGGGCGAGCAGCACGGTCTCAGCTGGGCGCTCGGGCGGCTGCGGGTGCTCGGTGCCAAGGGCCTGCGGCTGGCGCTGCCGGCCGAGGGCCATCCGCTCGGCCTGACCGGGCCCGCCGCGTTCAACGGCGCCGCGCTGGCGGCCGGCGAGGCGGTGCTGGCGGTCGGCCTGCCGGTCGGCCTGGTCCCCGAGGTCGAGGTGTTCGGGCCGCCCGGCGACCAGTCGGCCACCGTGCTCTGGCGCTGCCTGGAGGTGCGCGACGCGCCCCCGGCCGACGTCCCCTCGCTGCACGAGGCGGAGTACGAGCTGACCGCCGGGCTGCGCGAGACGACCGTGCTGCTCGCCCGGCTCGACGTGGCCGGCGCCGGCCCGGAGGCGCTGCGGGCGCTGGAGCAGTACCGGCGTCGCGGGCACAGCCAGCTGCTGGCTCCCGGCTACCCGCCGCGCGCGGTGCGGGTGCTGGAGTCGGCGCGCCAGGTCTCGGCGCTGCTCGCGATCGCGGCCGGCGGGCACGGCGCGGCGGTGAGCGCCGGTGAGATGGCCGCCCGGACGGCGGCGCTCGCCCCGCTGCGGCGCACGGCGCGCCGGGCGCAGGTGGCGGCGTACAACGCGCTGGTGGACGAGCCCGCGTCCTGAGCCCCGTGGCAGGACACCTGGGGGGCTCAGCCGTCCACCGCGCCGTTGCGGACGGCCCAGAGCGCGGCCTGGGTGCGGTCGGCGAGGTCCAGCTTCATCAGGATGTTGGAGACGTGCGTCTTCACCGTCTTCTCGGAGAGGTTGAGGCTGCGGGCGATCTCCCGGTTCGAGCGGCCGTCGGCGAGGTGGCCGAGCACCTCGCGCTCACGCTCCGTCAGCGTCCCGCCGCGGCCGTGGGAGGCGCGCGGCGAGTCGTCGGCGAGCAGCGCGCCGGCCAGCTCGGGCTGGAGCAGCACGTGACCGGCGTGCACCGAGCGGATCGCCCCGGCCAGCGCCTCGGGGTCGACGTCCTTGTACACGTACCCCGCCGCGCCCGCGCGCAGCGCCGGGACCACGGTGCGGTGCTCGGTGAAGCTGGTGACGATCAGCACCCGGGCCGGGTTGCCCTCCTCCTTCAGCAGGCGCAGCGCCTCGATGCCGTCGACCCCCGGCATCTTCAGGTCCATCAGGACCACATCGGGCGCCAGGCGCTGGGTCTCGGCGACGCCCTCGGCGCCGTCGGCGGCCTCGCCGACCACCTCGATGTCGTCCTGCACCTCCAGGAAGGTGCGCAGGCCGCGGCGGACCACCTGGTGGTCGTCCACCAGCAGCACCCGGATCGGCCGCTTCACCGCTGCTGCCCCTGCTGCCGCTGCTGCCGCTGCTCCCACGGTCTCGTCAGGCACCGGGCACCTCCAGTTCGATGACGGTTCCCCGGCCCGGCGCCGAGGTGAGGGTGAGCCGGCCGCCGACGGTCTGCGCACGGTCGCGCATCGAGACCAGCCCCAGGTGCCGGCCGGCCCGCCGGACGCCCTCGGGGTCGAAGCCACGGCCGTCGTCACTGACCGTCAGCAGCGCGCCCCTGCTGCTGGTGCCGCGCAGCGTGACCGCCACGCTCTTCGCCTCCGCGTGCCGCAGCGCGTTGTGCAGCGCCTCCTGGGCGATCCGCAGCACCGCCGCCTCCTGCGCGGGCGGCAGCGTGCGGACCCCGCCGTCGGTGTCGAACGCGACGCTGGCGCTGTGCGCGCGGTCCAGCACCTGCACCTGGCTGGCGAGCGTGGCGACCAGTCCGTCCTCGTCCAGCGCCGCCGGGCGCAGCTCGATCACGACCGCGCGCAGCTCGTCCGCCGCCTCCGCCGCCAGCCGGGTCACCTCGGCGAGCTCGGCCCTGGCCCGGTCGGGGTCACGGTCGATCAGCGTCGCGGCGGCCTTCGCGGTCAGGCGCAGGCTGAACAGCTTCTGCGACACGGCGTCGTGCAGATCGTGCGCGATCCGGGCCCGCTCGCCGGCCAGCGTCAGCTCCCGGCTGCGCTCGTACAGGCGGGCGTTGCCGAGCGCGATCGACGCGTGCGCGGCGAGGATGCCGAGCAGCCGTTCGTCGTGCGCGGTGAAGCCGCCGTCCTTGTTCGCCAGGAAGATCGCGCCGAGGATCTCGTCCCCGTCGAGGATCGGCATCCCGAGGAAGTCCTTCATGTCGGGGTGCGCATCCGGCCACCCCTCGAACGCCGGCGCCTGCCGAACGTCGCTCAGCCGGGTCGGCGTGAACTCGTGCAGCATCGTCGCGAGCACCCCGTGCTGACGCGGCAGCGGCCCGATCGCCTTCCACTGCTCATCGGTCACCCCGTCCACGACGAACTGCGCGAACCCCCCGTGATCGTCGGGCACCCCGAGCGCGGCGTACTCGGCCCCGAGCAGACTGCGCGCCGACGCGGTGATCCGCCGCAGCACCTCGCGCACTTCGAGGTGCCCGCTCATCGCGAGCACGGCCGCACTGACGGCTTCGAGGCTGTCCAGTGCCTGCCCGTCGAACGGCCCGTCCTTGATCCCCATGCGGCAACGGTAGCGCGGGGCCACCGGCCCCCGCGTGGGGCTCCGGACGGGGTGGGCGTAGGGCGCAGGGCTTAGGCCTCCTGGAACAACGCCGCGAGCAGCAGCGCCAGGAGCACGATGCGTCGGGCCCGGACTGGAAGGAGAGCGGCTACGTCTTCACCCGGCCCGACAGCCACCCCATCGAACCCACAACCCTCACCCGCCACTTCAACGCACTCCTCCGCCGAGCACACCTCCGCCAGATCCGCTTCCACGACCTGAGGCACTCGACCGCGACCCTCCTCCTGGAACAGGGCGTCGAACTCGTCGTCATCAAGGAACTCCTCGGCCACGCCCACATCGGCGTCACCGCCACCGTCTACGCACACGTCCGCCTCCGCCTCCAGCGCGACGCCATCGACCTCCTCGGCCGCACCCTCGGCAAACCCTCTGAGGCCGGCACCGACCCCGATGAAGACAACGGCCCACCGCTTTGTGCGGCGCCCGTCCGTTGACGTTGCCGTCAACTACTGCCGTCAGACACCCCGGAAGCCCCCTGCCAGAACCAATCTGGCAGGGGGCTTCCGGATTTCATTGGCACGGCTTGATCGCCATTCAGAAATGTCTTAGCCGCCCAGTCTCGACGGCCGACCCCGCCAGCCCCGAACCTCCCGAGGGTTCCCAGCTAGCCGACATAAGGCCATCGCAATGTCCTGCCACTACCCAAGGACATCTTCTGTAGAAAAATCCCCGATCTCAATATCATTCACGAGCGTTTCCCAAAATCCATCCCGAATGAAGGCATCTGGGTCGACATCCCGAACAATTCCTTCTACGGCTCTTGCGGCAGCCATCCACTCACTATCATCGCTGTCTGAGTCATAGAAGGGGAACCGCTCAATCACTGCCCGCACCAGCGCAACAAAGTTGGGGAGTGATGAACTCACGAGGCTCGCGTGGTTCGCGTCTTGCTCAAGCTTAACCACTGCACCCGTCACGGTATCGAGCAGAATGCTGCCAAAGAGCCCGGTCGAACCGAACCTCACAAGGCTTCCATGACCCCTCGTCAGGGCAGCCGCAGCCCGATACGTCGCCCCGACCATTGCCCTTGGGACCTCAAGCGTTAGATCAGGACCGTCCCAGTCGGGATTCCCGGCACTTGAACCATGGACCTGCGCCATGGCAAAGGACGGCCAGTTCTCGTCAGTCAGATCCACCATTGGAAACCCTCATCCGAACGTTACTTAGAGAGGCGGCACCCCATCCACCGGATGAGGTGCCGCTTCTGCCTAGCTACTTGAATAGGTTGTTGATCGTGTCCTTGATTTCCGAATTGACCGCTCCCCGGTCAACACCGTTCCAATTCCAGGACCAGCTAGTATTCATTCCAGCCGTTAGACCCTCACACTTATTCGCGCATGGCTGGCGCTCGGAGTATAGCTCCACGATCCTCCTGTCGCCAGCTTGCCTGATCAGGTCTTCCTCCGCATGGATACCCGCACTGGATCGCCCGACCAGAATTGTCCCGTCCTGTAGTCGGGCGGCAGCGTAGTTATTTCCCTTGTTGTTTTCTATCAGCCGCTGGAACGCAGTTGCCCTACTCAGATCTGTACTGCCGTATGGAACCAGTCCGCAAGCCGGCCCATCAGTATTGTGAACCAATACTGGCGTGGTGCCGGCGAGTACATAGTACGTGTGCTACGCGACCCCTATCTACCTGCTTTTTCGCAGGTCAACGGTGGTTTGACGGTCCGTCGGTGTCCGTGGATGTGCGCCGAAGTCCGTGGTTATTGCCGTCTCTGCTGCCGTCAGAGGTGTAGACCAATTGCCCTCGGGGACGGCTGCGCGCGTGATCCTACTGCCAGGCTCCGGGATCGGCGCGGACGCCGGTGCGCGTGGTCTGCTCGTACGACTGGTGACCGGTCTGCGCGCAGTGGCCGGCGATCCATCGCGTCAGCTCCTCGGGGGTGTGCAGCTCGCCGGACGCGGCAGCGCAGTTCCGTTCTTCGCCGGTGACGCAGAGCGCCTCGAAGGTCGGCAGCGCCATGGGGTCGGTCACGGTGGTCACGTGGTACTCGCGGAAGCGGTAGCGGGTGGCCTTGCCCATCAGGCTTCCGCCTGTCCGCCCAGGGGGCTGGCGTTCGCAGGTTCGCCCTCCTCGGCCGCCTCCTCCTGCTGCTCCGGGATGCGCTCTCCGCGCGACTGGGCGACCCTGAGCGCGTCCGACAGGGCCTCGGTCAGTCGGCAGGCGAGCCAGCGGTATTCGATGGCCGACTGCGCCTTGGTTCCGGGGGTCAGGATGCCCCGGGCGTACTCCAGCAGCTCGTGACCCATGCCGAGTTGCACGGTTTCGATGCCGTCGGCGAGCGTCGAGATGTAGCCCTTGCCGTCGGTGCTCAGGTAGCAGGGGCGTCCGTCCTCGGTGGTCCATGGCAGCAGGCGGGGTCCCGCCATGCCCGACGCCGCTTCGTGCAACTCCCTGCGACGCAGACGGTCCGCGTCGCTCCTCGGCATGCCCATAGTGGATCTCCGGCCTCGGTCGCTGGAACAGGACACGGCGACCGTAACGATCTGACCACGCATCAATCCACGGGCCCAGCAGGGCAGATCGCAACGCAAGGTTCGCGAACTGCCACGCTGCGTAGCACCTATCCGACGACGCCCAGGTAGCCGGCCATCTCGCGCATGTCGCTGGTCAGGGTGCGCTTGCGCTTGCTCAGGATCTCCTGCATGGTCTCGGCCGCCGAGTTCTGGTGCCTCAGCCACTCGGGGGCGGCTTCACGAGCGCGGGTCAGCTCGTCCATGGCCGCCGACAGGTCTCCGGTTCGCGTGTGGGCGCGCGCCATGTCCAGGGTGAAGCGGTTCCCGTCGTTCGTGCTGGGCCTGCCCAGCCGCTTCCACGCCTTCGGCGACAGCTCGACCTCTTCGCCGCCCTTGCGCACCACCGCGCGGGCGTCCCCGACGACCATGGAGTCTTCGAGCGCCTTGATGGCGGCGGTCACCGGTCCGAAGACGGACCAGTGCCGGGAGACGTTGCGGTGCGCCGTGCCGACGGCGGTTGCCGCCACCCGCGCCGCCTTGCGGTACTCCTTGGCCTCGTCCGGGCGGTTGTTGCGTGCCGCCGCGGCTGCGGCCTCCATGGCCAGACCGCCCCACACCGCGTAGTGGTCGGGCTCGGCGCCGGTGATCTTCGGCTCCACCACGTCCATGCTCTGGGCGGCGATCCTTTCCGCCTCCTCCAGCCGGCCTTGCCGCACCAGCAGCCAGCACATGCAGCCGACTCCGGAGCCGGCCGCGAGCAGGTCCCCGCCCTCCCGTGCGTCCGCGATGGCGCCGCGAAGGGCCGTGTAGGCGATGTCGTACTGCCTCACCTGCGTGAGGTAGGTACCGGCCAGGCGCAACGCCTCGGCGCGGGCGAGCAGGGCTTGCCGGTGCTCTTCGCCGCTGTCGTAGTGGGCGACGGCCCGCGCGGCGTCCCGCAACAGGCCGGGCAGTTGGGCGGCAACGCTCTTGTAGCTGTCGGAGAAGTACAGCACCCGCGCGTCTCGAACCGTTCGAGCGTAGGCGCGTAGGTTCGGTTCCTCGCCCACGGCCTGGGCGTCCTGGTCCACCAGCCCCACCGCCGGGGTGAGCGCGGCGCGAAGCTGGATGAGGTTGAGCCGGTTCGGCTCCTCCCCCCGTCCCACGGGCTCTGGTGCGTCGGACGCGACGAGTGCCGCCGTGGGGATGCCCAGAGCGCGGGCCAGCGCGTGAAGCGTCTCCATACGGACCGTTCCGCCCTGCTCGACCTTCCGGACGGTCGCCGGGGACAGACCCGCCGCGTGGGCAAGCTCCTCCTGACTCATCCCGGCCCGTCGCCGGTACTTCCGTACGTTGTCCGCGAGTTCCATCGTCATCTGCTCACCACCTCCAGCGCCACGGTACGCCTGGTGGGCGAACTGACCGGGCTCTCTGGGCAGATACCCACCCGAGACGGTGACCCACCGCCACGCTTAGCGTCGGGCACGCGGTTGACTGGAACGGCGCGGCGCCCGAGCCTCCAGCAGGCTGCGGGCCTGAGCGGGACGGGTCCCTCGTCGGTCGGGCAGCTTCGCCGGACCAGGGTTCTCCGGGGGCCGCCAAGGCTCACCAGGTGACGCTGGCGCTCGGCCTTGGCGGCCCCCGGGGGTTCCTGGTACGCCTCCGGGGACCGGCCGGCGAGGGGCATGACCCGCGACCCGCAGCCATTCACCACGACGGTGCCGCGCCAGTACTCGGCGCCTGGGTCCCTCGGAGGGAGGGCCTGGGGTGAGGTAGCGCTCTGCGGACTGCGCTGCTCTCGCTGGTGTTGCGCGCCCGGTTCGGCGGGGCCGTCGCTGAGCGGGGCGGAGACAGGAGCGGGCGGCGGCCCCGCCGGGCCGGAGCGCGGCCCGCGACAGCGGGCCGCCTTGATCCAGTAAAGAAACTCTGAACAGCTCGACAGCTCAGCCGTCGGCCCTGTTCGTCCTTGGCCTGGCCTACCCTCGCTGCTCAAGCTCCTTGGTCAGACGGCTGACTTCGGCCTCCAGTTGATGGCGCGTCTCCTGGAGCTGTGCCACCTGCTTCCGCAGGCGGACGAGTTCCTCGGCCTCGTCTCCGGCTGCGGGGGTCTCCGTGACACGTCCAACTGCTGTGTCAGGGTCCGGGGCCTTGCTCACCTGTGTCTTGCGGACGTAGCTGCCGCGGCCGAGGACCGAGTAGATCAGGCCCTCCCCCTTGAGGAGACGCAGGGCGTTCTGAACGGTGGAGCTGGCGACCCCGAAGCGCTCCTGGAGTGCGCGCGCGGCCGGCAGCTGGCTGCCTGGCTTCAACTCACCGTCAAGGATCTCCCTGCGCAAAATGTCGGCGACCTGAATGTAGGGCGGCCGGGAGTCCTCCTCCATGGGCTCATCGAGCGTGTAGTCATCGGCAAGGGTTTCTCCCTCGCGCTCGGCGGCTCGCTGGAGGGACTCGATGCGGGCTTTGGCGAGCATCGAGCGTCGCAGGTTGTTGCGCCCGCCGCCGGTGTGGGCGACTGTGAGGGCACCTCGGGGGGTGCGGTGGATGAGGTGCTCGTGTGCCAGGTGCCAGAGCGCTCGTTCGACGGCTTCGCTGTCGGTGGCGAACATCAGCTGGAGCTTGATGGGCTCGGGGAGCCTGTCCTCGAACTTCAGACGCCCTTCGACGATCGCTTCGCGGATGGCCCAGATCGCTTGGAGGACGGGCGGCTGAGCGTTTCCGGGGCCGGCGGGGTCGTCTTGAGTGTTGTGCTTGGCCTGCTCCCGCTCGGCCTTGGCCTGGTCGGCGATCTGCTGGATCTCCTCCAGGATGGCCTTCTCCCGGTACTCCTTGTCGTGGCTCCGGACATAGCTGCCGCGCCCTTGGACTGAGTAGACGAGCCCTTCGTCCTTGAGTACGCGCAGGGCGTTCTGGACGGTGGAGCTGGCGATCCCGTACCGCTCCTGGAGCGTGCGCGTGGACGGGAGCTTCTCCCCGGGACGGATCCGCTCTTCAAGGATCTCGGCACGCAGCACATCGGCGGCCTGGAGGTACGGCGGCCTGGGGTCCTCTTCGAGCGGCAACGTCATACACCGAGGGTAGCGGCGGGCCCGCACGGATGACACGCCCGTGCGCTCCTCCGTAGCGGGCGTAGTGGCCCAACAGGACGGGTGTATCGCATCACCAAACTGCGCGACTGTATGACTGTTGCGCGTGTGCGACCCTCGCGCTATGGTTCTGGCGGGTCGAACAAGCGACCCCCGAACAAGGGAACTGCCATGGCTATGACCAGGATTCGCGTCGGACTGCTGCCCTCTGCCGTCTGCATGACGGGCACCGATGCGACGCCGAAGATCAAGGACCCGCAGACCGGGGAAATCGCCGCCGACCGCGAGACGGGCGAGCACCTGTTCACGGTCACGGTGATGCTCATGGAGGAGGGGCGCGCGGAGGTCATGAAGCTCACCGTCCCCCAGTCCGGCCTTCCCGACGGGCTCAAGCCGGGCGTCATGGTGCGCCCGGTGGACCTGTTCGCCACGCCGTGGGCGCGGATCTTCAACGGCCAGCTCTCGGAGGGCATCGCCTACCGGGCGGGCCGCTTGGAGGCGGTCAAGTGAGCTGCGCTGTAAGGGCATTGGCTTGCCGACTTCCCGTTTCGACCGGTATCGGCAGCTGGTTCGCCCTCGGGTTCATCTACGACGTGGAAGGCGTGAAGTGAAGGACGTGAACGCGTTCGCCCCGGTCCTGATCGGGGCGGTCCTCGCCCTGGCGGCCCTGTGGGCCGTGGTCGGCCTGGTCCGGTACCTGCGGGTGGACTGTGAGACGCGGGCGAGCATCCGGCAGGGGATGCGCATCCGGTTCGGGTGGGAGCGCCTCGCCAAGATGGCGGGCCTGTCGGTGACCGACAAGACCCCGACGTGGCTCGCCGAGCTGGTCAGCCGTGAGGGCGAGACGCCTAAGCCCCGGGTCCTGGTGCCTCGGATCAAGGTGAAGCCGGACCGGTTCGGGGTGGTGGTGCGGGCCAGGTGCCTGCCGAAGGTGGGACTGGAGGAGTTCCAGCGCTCGGCGCGCTTCCTGGCCGACGCCTGGCGCTGCACGCGGGTGTCCGTGCTGCCGGACGGTCCTGGGCGGGTGGTGATCCGGGCCGTGCGCCTGGACCCGCTCATCACGCCGACCGAGCACGTCCCCACGGGAGCGGTGCCGGGGAGCCTGGACATGTGGGGGCTCGGGCTGGACGAGTACGCCGACGACGTCAGCCTGCCGATGGCGAACGTGCCCGGCGTGACGGTGGCCGGCCTGCCCGGCTTCGGCAAGACGTCGCTGATCAACAAGCTCATCTGCGACCTGGCCCCCTCCGACGCGGTCCAGTTCGCCGTGGCGGACGGCAAGGTCACCACCGCCCACGAAGGGGACTACGCCGATCTGACACCCCGCCTGTTCGCCTTCGCAGGGGACGACCTGGCGGAAGCCAACGCACTGTTCAAGCGCATGGTGAAGCTGCGACGGGGCCGCTCCTCGTCCATCCGCGCCGTGCTGGGCGTGAAGAACATGTGGCACGTCGGTCCGTCTCGCATCTGGCCGCTGACGATCCTGATCATCGACGAAGCGCACACCTACTTCCGCGAGTACAAGGGCAACGACGCCGAGACGAAGAAGCTGGCTGCCTTGTCGGCGGAGAACGCCCGACTCGTCGAGGACCTGGTGAAGAAGGGCCGCAGCGTCGGCATCATGGTCATCCTGGCCACCCAGAAAGCGACCGGCGACGCGATCCCGACGTTCATCCGGGACGTGTGCCCGCTGGGGCTGTCCTTCGCGCAGAAGACGGCGGAAGCCTCCGTAGCCGCGCTCGGGGACGACATTCGCAACTGGCCGGACGCGAACCCGGTCAACCTCCAGGACCCGGCCTACGTCGGGGTGGCCTCCATGGGAGTGCAGGGCCGTCCGGGCTTCACCCGCGTGCGCACCCCGTACGTGTCCGACGCCGACGCGGCCCGGATCGCCGACGACACCGCCCACCTGACCGAAAACCCGGCCGCATACCTCGACGTCTACCCGGGCCCGATCGACTGGAAGCCCGCCTTCATGGACGACGACGCCGACACCCTGATGACCGAAGCGGCCTGACGATTAATGTAACTCGCTATCAAGAAAGGAGAGTTGGCCTGATGGCCGAGGATCGCCTCACACAGCGCACCGTGACCGTGGTCATGGCGGTCATCGCCCTGCTGGCGTTCGTGTTCTCCTTCGGCAACGTCTGGGCACTGGCTCTGCGGCTCGGGGTGCCCCACCCGGTCGCGCCGCTGATCGCCCCCATGGTGGACCTGTCCGTGATCGGGCTCCTCGTCGGTCTGCGCTCGCTGTCTCTGCGCGGTGTCCCGCAGGAGGAGCTGACGGCCGCGACGCGGTTGATGCACCTGTGCGGCCTGCTGACCCTGGCTCTCAACGTCGCCGAACCTCTGGTAGCTGGACACTACGGCCGTGCCGCCGTCGATGCGGTCGCCCCGCTGCTGCTGCTCGGCTGGGGCCAGGTTGGCCCGCAGTTCCTCCGCCACTTCCACATCCTGAGCGCCCCGAACCCGACGGAGGCCCCAGTCCCGGTTCCGGCCGTGGAACACCTGCCAGACCCGCTCGCATCGCTCGACCCCGCACCGGGGCCCGTCCTCGCACCGGCCTCCGAGCCGGCGCCTGCCCCGGCCGTGATCCTCGCCGCTGAGCCTGAGCCTGCTCCCGTGCCGGCCAAGACGGCCAAGCTCGCCGCGCTCCCGGCCGTTCCTGAGGCCCTGCTGATCGCTGCCCGGCGTATCGCCGAGACGCACCACGCCGAACAGGGCGAGCACATTACGCCCGGTCAGCTGAAGACTCGCCTGGGCGTCACGCTGCCGCTGGCCACCGCCGCACACGCTCAGCTCTCCGCCTGAGCCCCGCCGGCCCCTTCCCCATCTGACCGACCCGCCCGACCGGGCTCGGTTCACCATGCCCCGAGCAGCACCAACACGCCTTCCTGACTGGCTGGTTGCTGCTCGGGGCAACCCCACCCGACAGAAGGGACACGCCCCGACATGGTCACCCTGGACCTGCGCCACGTGGCAAGCCCCGCCGTGCGGGACCTGATCCACCTGGTCAACCTGCCCGACTTCGACCGCGCGCACCAGCAGATCGACCGCCTCGGCGGCTGCACCGAACCCGTGCGCCTGCTCGGCCAGACCACCACCATCGACACGGCAACCGGCGAGGTACTGCGCTCCTACACCACCGCCGACGAGCCCACGGGCAGCCTGCTGACGTCCTGCGGCAACCGCCGCGCCTCGCGCTGCCCGGCCTGCTCCCGCGTCTACGCCGCCGACACGTTCCAACTGATCCGGGCGGGCCTGACCGGCGGCAAGAGCGTGCCGGACACCGTCCGCACCCACCCCCGCGTGTTCGCCACGCTCACCGCGCCCTCCTTCGGCCCCGTCCACAACCGCCCCACCGACACGAGCGGCGCCCTCCAGCCCTGCCGCTGCGGCAAACGCCACGAACCCGCGGACGCGCTGCTCGGCACCCCGCTGGACCCGAAGACCTACGACTACCCGGGCGCAGTGCTGTTCAACGCCCACGCCGGAGCCCTGTGGGCGCGCTTCACCATCTACCTGCGCCGCGAGATCGCCGCCCGACTCGGCCTCACCCAGAAGGCGGCCCGCGCGGTGCTGCGCGTGTCCTTCGCCAAGGTCGCCGAGTACCAGAAGCGCGGCCTGGTCCACTTCCACGCCGTGATCCGCCTCGACGGCCCGGACGGCAACACCCAGCCCCCACCACCCTCCGCCACCGTGACCCTGCTCGCCGACGCCATCCGGGCCGCCGCCGCCCGCGTCTCGATCAGCTTCGTCTCGGACGCCGTCGGGGAACGCGAACTCACCTGGGGCGAACAGCTCGACGTGCTCGAGATCGCCGCCTTCGGCACCGACGCCGAACTGACCGATCACGCCGTCGCCGCCTACGTGGCCAAGTACGCCACCAAGTCCGCCGACTCATCCGGCGCTCTCGACCGCGCCCTGTTCTGCCGCCCCTGCCAGGGACGCGGCATGACCCTGACCGCACACGGAACCCCGCTCACATGCACCACCTGCGGCGGCACCGGACAGGCCCGCCCCCTGCCCCGCCTCGCCGCCGAACGCCACGTGCGGCAGATGATCCGCACCTGCTGGGAGCTCGGCAAACACCCTGAGTTCGCCGACCTCAAGCTCTGGAAATGGGCGCACATGCTCGGCTTCCGGGGCCACTTCTCCACCAAGTCCCGCTGCTACTCCGTCACCCTCGGCCAACTGCGCGACCACCGCCGCGCCTGGCGCACCGAACAGGCCCGAGCCCACGCCGGCCTGCCCGACCTCGACCCGAGCACCACCCTCGTCATCGGCCACTGGGCCTACCACGGCTCGGGCTACAGCCCCGGCGCGGAACTCCTCGCCGCCACCGCCTGGCACCGCAGAGAACTGGAACGGCAGTTCACCGCAGAAGGCGGCCCCTCATGACCACTCTGCTCCCCGGACCGGGCATGAGTGAAGACCTGCTGACAGTCCCCCAGGTCATGGCCCGCCTCCAACTCGGCCGCTCCGCCGTCTACGACCTGCTCCGAACCCGGCAGCTCGCCTCCATCACCCTCGGCCGCTCCCGCCGCATCCCCACCCACGCCCTCACCGACTTCATCCGCACCCGACTCGAACAGGACGCCGCCTGATGACCACACCCCGCGACACCCCCGCCCCCTCGCGCCGCGTTCGCGCCAACGGCGACGGCACCGTCTACCAGCGCAAGGACGGCCGCTGGGAAGCCGCCGGCTACGTCCTCGCCCCCGGCGACACCCGCAAGCGCGTCCGTGTCTACGGCATCACCCGCAAGGAAGCCCTCGCCAAGCTCACCGAGAAGATCGCCACCAGCAACCGCGGCGTCCCCGTCCCCACTGCACAGGGCAGCGTCGCCGCCTACCTGACGTACTGGCTGGAGAACGTCGCCGTCCACCAGCTCCGAGAGAACACCCACACCCGCTACACCGCATGCACGAACCGCTACCTCATCCCCGGCCTCGGCAAAAAGAAGCTCGCGAAGCTAGCCGCCAAGGATGTCCGCACCTGGCTCAACCAGCTCCGCACCACCTGCCAGTGCTGCGCTCGCGGCCTCGACGCCGCCCGCACACAGCCCCGCTGCTGCGCGACCGGCACGTGCTGCGGCAAGCGGCTCTCCCCGCTGACCCTCGCCTACATCCACTCCGTCCTCAAGTCCGCCCTGGAGCACGCCGTCCGGGAGGAAGAGATCCCGCGCAACGTCGCCCGCAACGTCCGCACCGGCACACCCCGCCCCCGCCGCTTCGAACCCCTCACCGCCGACGAAGCCCGCACCCTCCTCACCGCCGCCCAGGGCCACCGCCTCCACGCACTGTTCGAACTCGCCCTCCGCACCGGACTCCGCAAAGGCGAACTCCTCGGCCTGCGCTGGGAAGACCTCGACCACAGCGGCGGCACCGCCAGCATCCGCCGCACCCTCCAACGCACCCGCACCGGCGGCCTCACCACCCTCCCCACCAAGACGGTCAGCTCCGAACGCCGCATCGCCCTCCCGGCCCCCTGCCTGCTCTCACTCCGCGCCCACCGGAAACAGCAGGCCCAGGAGAAGGAGAAGGCCGGCGCGAGCTGGGTGGACAGCGGCCACGTCTTCACCCGGCCCGACGGTCACCCCATCGAACCTGCCACCCTCACCCGCCACTTCAACGCACTCCTCCGCCGCTCCCACTTGCGGGCGATCCGCTTCCACGACCTCAGGCACTCAACCGCGACCCTCCTCCTGGAACAGGGCATCGAACTCGTCGTCATCAAGGAACTCCTCGGCCACGCCCACATCGGCGTCACCGCCACCGTCTACGCACACGTCCGACTCCGCCTCCAGCGCGACGCCATCGACCTCCTCGGCCGCACCCTCGGCAAGCCCTCCGAGGCCACCACCGACCCCGACGACAGCGACGACCCACCGCTTTGTGCAGCACCCGTCCGCTGACGTTGCCGTCAACTACTGCCGTCAGACGCCAAGAAGCCCCGCTGGATCAGTATCCTCCAGCGGGGCTTCTTCGAATTACGTCCCGGCTATCCGCTATTCAAAGCGCACCGTGAATCTTTCATCTAGCCCGAAAGACTCGTCTTGATCCATGACTCTGACCAACACCGAGGAAACCCTCTCAAATACTTCAACACTCAAGAGGATCTTACTAGCCTCGGAGTTTTTCCAGATGATCTCAACGGGACGCTCCACATCCGTGGAGAGACGATCCCACAAGGCGTCGAGATTCCTCCCGTAGTATGGGCCGAAATCCAGCTTCGTTGCCAGAACATCATGCAGCTCCGACTCGGATCGGATCAGCGACCCATCGATGGTGACCCGCACCTCTTACCTCCAGTTCGGCAGCTGATAGGCGGTGTCGTAGTGATCGGATGTCACATACGCTAGACCGTCATTCGAATAGAGAAGCCGCCAACCGGGCTGCTTCGCCCTCGTCATCATGGGGTTGATACCCAGGTCTGCCTCTTGCCAGGTGCGACCCGGAGCCCTAGGAACAACGCCATTCGTATTCTCGAAAACATCGCCACCTATCTGCCCACCAGGAATGCTGTTGCCTAGCGCCTTTCCTGGTTTCCAGCCCGCCGCCTGCGCCTGAGCCTTGGTCACATAGTTGGAGGGAAGCTCACCCGTTTGCTGGAGGCTCTCAATCAGCGGATTTGCAGCCTCTCCGGCAGCAAGATTGTTCCCCAGCTGAATGCATGTCGAGTTATGAACCAGCACCGGCGTGTTGCCCGCGAGTACATAGTACGTGTGGACGTCGCTGATGGTCAGGTCGTAGGTGATCTGCGGCCGTGTGTAGGACTTGGTGGCCGACACCGTCACAGTCACGCCGCTCGGCGTCTGAAGGCGGTCTCCCACGCGGAGATCGCCAGCGTCCTTGAACTCGTGTGCAGTGACGTCGTAGTACGGGTGGTTCGACGTGGAGGAGATGACACTGGGTCCATTGGGCGTGGCCACCGTGACGTCCGTGAAGTCACGGTCGGTGGTGGTGACGTGGACCGCCTCCACCGCGTGGGTCTGCGTACCACTTTGGTCGGGCAGTGAGTTTTTGATCAGGTCGCCCGGCTTGACATCCTCGATCTTCTTCGTCGATCCGTCGGCCATAAGGACGGTGGTGCCCGCGACGAAACTATGGGTGGCGGCTAGGCCCTTGCAGGCACCAGCAAGATCCTTTGCCGCATCGTCGGCCTTGCTGCCGTCGGAGAAAAGCTTGGAAAGGAGCTTCGAGCCGCCCTTTTCGGCTTTGGCACCAGCCGCATCCTCAGCGCCGACGAGGAGACCTCCGGCCCCTCCGATGACCTTGCCGGAGTGGTAACCATCAGTGTTCGTATGAGCGCCGAGCTTCTTCGCCGCCCAATCGATCACCTTGCCAGCCTTGCCAGTTGGATCGATCATGCTCACGAAGCCCGAAGCAGACCCAGCGGCGACATCAAACCCGTTGCCCGAAGGCCGCCCCTGGGTGAAGACAGATCGTCCCTTGTAGCAAGCCGAGGATGCCCCGCAATTCCCCAGGTTGTCTTCCTGGGGGATCATGAGCCCAGAAGGATCACTGAGGTTGACGGGGTCGTCGTTGCTGTAGGCGTACCCGTTCCACTGCTGTGGGTCGCCACCGGCCAGGAGCGGGTCGACGCTCAGAAACCGGCCCGTACTCGGTTGGTACTCCCGAGCACCGATATTCGTCAGGCTGGTCGTCGTGTCCTTCGTGCCGCCCACGAAGCCCTTGTCGCCGGCCCAGTTGTTGGTGGCTGTGTTGGTGGCGCGCGGGTTGCCGAAGGGGTCGACCGGGTTGCGGGTCTGGAAGAGGGAGGTCGCGTCCATCGACAGCGTGTTGGTGCCGTGCTGGTCGGCGATCTCGTAGGTCTCGGTGCCGGCCGTACGGACCAGGGTCACGCCGCCCGGCATCGGGTAGTAACGGGTTCCGGTCCTGGCCTTTGTCGCCTGGGTGTAGGTGAGTTCGTCGTTGCCGTCGTCCAGGATGACCGTGGTCTTGTCCGGGCTGCGGCGCAGCAGCAGGTTTCCGTCGGCGTCGTAGAGGTAGGTCGTCGTGCCGCCGCCCTGGGTCTGGCTGGCCAGCTTGCCCTCGGCATCCCAGGTGAAGGTCATCGGGTTGCCGTTGGCGGTGGCGTTGTCGGTGCCGTTCCAGGTGTAGGTGTTCCAGATCGCGTTCTGACCCAGGCTCTGCGACGACTTGTAGACGACGAGGTTGCCGTCGTCCTGGACCGCCAGGTAGGCGCCGGCGTTGTTGTTGGTGCCGGTCGCCCAGAGCGGGTTGTGGTTTCCGTCGTAGACCACGAAGTTGCCGTCGGCCTGCATCGTGGCCCAGGCGCCGGGGTGGCCGTTGGTGTGGCTGCTCCAGGTGACCGCGCCGGTGCGCAGCGAGGTCAGGACCAGGTTGCCGTCGTACTGCATGGTCAGCCGGGAGCTATTGGATGTGGCGCTCTGGCCCATTCCGAGGCCCATGCCCGCGAACAGGTTGCGGACTCCGGACGGGTTCACGATCTTCGTCGTGTTGCCGGTCGCGTCGTACTGGTCGCTGCCGGCCGGGGAGGTGACTCCGTTCACCGTGGTCTGGCTGGAGGTCAGCGCGTGCGGACCGCCGGTGCCGTTGCCGTTGTTCACGGTGCCGGCTGCCGGGAAGAACTGCGTGCTGGTCTGGTCCCGGGTGGTGTCGCCGCCGGGCTCGTGCTGGACGAGCTGGGTGCGGTTGCCGGTCAGGTCGTAGCTGTACGACTGCCAGTACGCCGCGGGACCGCCGACGGTGGTCTTGCTCGGCGCCTGTGCCCCGCTGGTCGGGGTGGCGTTGTTGCAGTTGCCGAGCGAGCCGACGTTCGGCATCGGGGCCATCGCCACGCCGCCGCTGTCCGACCAGGCCGTGGTCAGCCGCCCCAGGTAGTCGTACGTGAAGCACTGCGTGTCGGTCTGGGACGGGGTGTTGTCCGGGATCGAGGTGATCGCGGTGACCTGACCGGCCGGGTTGTAGGCGTAGCGGGTCTGCTGGACCGCGCCGGTCGGGTTCGGCTGGGCGTCGACGAACTGGTAGACCTGACGGCCCGTCGGAGCGTCGTAGGAGTTCGTGACGACGATCTGCGTGCCCCACGGGTTGACCGTCGTGCGAGTCGGGCGGCCGAGCTCGTCGTACGCGTTGGTCAGGTCGTACGTGACGTCGCCGCCGTAGTCGGCCAGCGCGCCATAGGTGTCGTAGTAGTAGGCCAGCGGCTCCCCCGGGATGTCACCCACGTTGTCCCGCGGGTCGTGCTTCATCACACCGGTGATCGGGTCGAAATCCGGCTTCTGGGTGTACGTGAACGGCGTGCTCAGGCCGACCTCGCTCCCCGGGATCGACTGCGTGATGGTGGTCGGGTGGTAGGCGGCGTCGTACGAGCTGATGGTCTTGCTGTAGACCGCTCCGCCGGCTCCCCCCACATAGCGGATCGAGGCGGCCGGCTGCCCCTTGCCCCCTGACGCGGTGTCATAGGTGAGCGCGGTGAGCTGCTTGCTCGGGTCAGTGGTGGACGTGCCGCTGAACGAACCCGTCCGGCGGCCGAGCAGGTCGTAGCCGTAGGCGATCGACTGCCCGCGCGCGTCCGTGCTGGTCGCCAGACGGCCGTCGCCGTCGTAGCTCTGGGTGGTGGTGCCGGTGTCCGGGTCGGTCGCGGTGACCTGGCGGTTGCGCTGGTCGTAGCCGTAGGACCATGTGTTGCCCGCAGCATCCGCCCGGGTGGCCGGCTGTCCGGCCGAGGTGTAGGTGTAGCTGGTCACATCGGCGTCACCGGGACGCCCGGTGGCGGTCGGCGTGTGGTACTGCCACAGCTGCGAGGTTCGGCCGCGGGCGTCCAGGACGGTGCTGGTGGCAGTACCGCCCTGCGGTGGCGAGACGTCGGTCCGGTCCACGCCCGGGTAGCTGATAAGGGTCGAGTTCTGGGGCACGTTGTAAGCCCGGAACTGCGTCGAGACCGGACGCCCCATGCCGTCGAAGGTGGTCAGCGTCTGGCTGGGCACCTTCGTGACATCCGGGTTGAACCACGTCGTCGACGGACCGCCGCCGGTCTCGGTGTAGTAGGTGCCGTTCGTCTGCCAGGCGCGTCCCTGCGAGTCGTAGAACGTGTCACTGGACAGACGGCCGCTGTAGCCGGAGACCGCGGCCGTGGTCTGCGTCTGGATCGTCCGACCGAGGCCATCCAGGATGGCGATCGACGGACGGTAGGTAGGCTGGTCGTCCTCCAGCGTGTTGCTGGTGACCGTCGAGGCGCCGTTGGTGCCGTTGACCGCGTACGTGAAGGTGGCGGACGCGGCCTGCGAGGTGGTGCGGCCCGGCTGCCACGCCGCGCTGAGGCGCCCCAGCGCGTCGTACGACTTGGTGACGGTCAGACCGTTGGGGTCGGTCACCGTCAACGGCAGCGCGCGGGCGATGTCGAGCGTGGTCGAGGTGGTACGACCGGTGGCCGCGTCCGGTGCACCGGCCGGAGCGGGTGCCGTGACGGTGACCGAGTTCGGCAGCTCGCCCGAGTTCGCCGCGCCGTAAGCGGTGGTCGTGGTGGCTCCGGCGCCGTGGGCGCTGTCGGTGGTGTTGGGGTCGGTGACCGAGGTGGTACGGCCGTAGCCGTCGTAGGTGCTGGTGGCGGTGGTGGTGAACTGTGCGTTTCCGCTCGCGTCGTAGCGGTCCAGTACCTGAGTGCCGGAAGCCTCGCCCGTCGCCCCGGCGCCCCCGTAGGGCTGGCCGTCGAAGAGGGTGCGGCTGCCCGAGACGGTGTTGGCCGCGGTCGGCGTGGCCGTGCAGGCTCCGGCGCCGGAGACGGTCAGGGTCTGCGCGACCAGACCGGTCAGCATCGGGTTGCTGCTGGTGGCGTAGCTCGGCACGGTGCAGACGTCCGGAGTGCCGTCGGCTGTGCTCAGCGACGTGAGCAGGCGGTTGGCATGGGCCGGGTCGGTGGTGCTGACGGTGCTGGTGGTCTGCCAGGAGCTGCCGTCCGCCTTCAGCGCCTTGTTGACCGTGCTGCCGGTGGTCGCGGTGTAGCGGGCGACCAGGTCCGGCAGGCCGGAGCGCGTGTGGGTGGCCGTGGTCACCGGCGCGCTGCTCGTGTGAACGGTGAAGGCAGCGATCGACCCGCCGGCACCGGTGTAGGTGTCGTTCTCCAGCGTCTGGCCGGCCAGCCAGTCGTCGTCACTGATCTGCGAGGCGACCTGACCGCTGTCCGGGCCGGCCACCGTACCGGTGTACGCCGTGTCGCCCTTCATCCCCTGGTAATAGGTGGTCGACGTCTGGCCCTGCGTGCCGTCGTTGCCGGTGCCGGTCACCGCGGTGACCGAGGCGTAGCCGCGGAACTGGTCCCAGGTCCGGGACTTGGGGTCAACAAGGGTGGCGTCGTTGTGGTGCCAAGCCGCAGCACCGTAGCTGTAGCTGGTGACCTGTGGCTTGTCACCGGCGGCGAGCTTCGGATCGACCGTGACCGTGCTGACCGGGTAGCGCTGGAACCAGTCGTCCGTCGGCGCGGTGTCGGCGGTCGAGTTCGGCGGATACCACTTGACGTTGAAGCAGCTCTGATGGTCGCCGTCGGCCGGCGGCAGCTGCAGATGCTGTGCCGAACCGGAGCACCATGCCGGCTGGTAGGTCACCCCGATGGTGCCGCCGGTCTCGTTGGTGATCACGGTCAGCCGGGGCCGGTTGAAGTCGGGGCGGGCCGGGCTGTTGCCGTCGATCCGGTTCTGGAGCAGCTGCCAGGTGAAGGAGACCGCCGGCAGGGTGATCGCGGACTGGCCGCCCTGGTTGTCCTGACCGGTGTGCTGGATCGAGGCCAGCCACGGGATCTGGGTGTTCTCGGAGAGGTTCTGCGCGTTCACGAACACGTGCGACAGCTGGTAGCCGTCCACCGTCCGGTAGGAACCGTTGCTCCGGACCTGGCTGTTGATCGAGTTCAGCCACTTGGTGGTCCAGAACGTCGGACCGGTGTTGGTGCAGCCGGACTGGTCGCACTGCTGGTCGAGCGGCACGTCCGGCCAGTTGGCCGCGTTGGCAGAGGTTCGCTGGCCGGGGTCACAGGCCGCCGTCGAGGTCACACAGCGCTCGCCGGAGTTGAAGACGACCTTCGCGGCGCTCTGGTAGTTGCCGTTCGCGGCGAGCTGGTCGGAGAGCAGCTGGCCGTAGTCGATCTCGGCCAGGACACCGGCGCGGGTGTACGAGGAGTTCACGGCCGGCCCCTGGTTCTGGCCCGACCCGCGCATGTAGTAGTTGGCCTCGGCGTTGTACCGGTAGGTCGACAGGTTGCCGTGGACGTCCACCACCGCGTCGAGGTTCCACCGCCAGGCGCTCTGGCACCAGGCCTGCGCAAGCGTGGAGTTGTAGCACGGGTCACCGGGGTTCGGCGAGTACACCGGAACCGTCCAGACCGACTGGGCGTCGGGGCCGAGCGTGGTCGGCTTGCCGTCGGCGCCGGGCAGGTGGTCGAGTCCGAAGTAGTAAACAGTGCCCGTGGTGTCGGTGACCTTGAGGTACGAGCCGTTCCAGGTGCCGTTGCTGGCTCCGGTCAGGTACTCGATCTTGGTGCCGTCGTCGTTCTTCAGGTGCCAGGAGCAGTTGGACTGTTCCTCGGTAGCGACGAAGGTCTTGTTGCAGCTGCTGTCGTCGGGGACGAGCTCACCAGAGTGGCCAGCCAACGAGAGGGTCAGGTTGGCTCCGCCCCAGCACTCGTCACCGGACCCGGTGATGCCATCCCGGTTGCACGGTTGATAGGACCGCTCGACGAAACCTGTACCGAGGCCCCAGCCGTCACCGCCGACCCAGGATGCCTGGGAGTTGGTGGAGGAGGTCATGCCGTCCACCGAGGAGGAGTCGTAGGAGAGCGCCAGGGTCGGGGCGCTTCCCCCGAGCGACGGTGGGACCGACACCGGGTAGTTGTACGTGAACGCGCCGGAGGCGTCGCCCTCGGTCCAACTGCTGCTGGGATTGAGCGATGTCGCGTTGTAGGTGCCTGCACCGCTGCTGCTGTTGGAGACCACGCCGACGACCGCCGGAGCGGCGGCCGCTGCCTCGGCACCGGCCAGGGCCTGCGGGTGGACGCCGCCGGCCGGCGCGGTGGCGGGAACCGTCAAGTCCGCCACGAGGCGCTTGCTTGCCGCGTCGTAGTGCGAGGGAATCGGCGTACGCGTCAGGCAACCCGGTACCTGGGGCGTCGTCAACGAACAGGACGGCAGCAAGACCAGGGCGGCTCGCGCGGCGAAGTCACCACCGAAGGAACCGAGCTGATCGATCGCGACACCGACCCGCAGCTTCGAACCCGGCTGCGCGCCGTCACCGGAGAACGAGATCAAGCCGGCCGGCGCCCCGGCCGCAGTGGCCTTCGTCTGGTCGGCGAGCGACACCTGCACCGTGCTGGCCGCCGGAGCCGCTGCGGAATCCGTCCTGGCCTGCGCGGCGTTCGGCGTGGCGCCCTGCTCTGACGGGACCGGCGCGACCGGCGCGAGCCAAACCGGTAGCGAACCGGCCTGGACGTCCGCCCCGGCTGCCGGCGCCTGCTCCACGGCACCCGACAGGGCGGCGCGCGGAGCCGTCGCACCGGCGGCCGGCGCTGCCGACAGCGTCACGGCCGCCTGCCCCGGCGTGGTCCTGTGCCCGCCGGCAGCCGGCGGCGTCCAGAGCTGGCCGGCCGGGAAGACCGGCTTGGTCGCGGCAAGTGCGGGCTGGCGCTTTCCCGGCACCGAGGCGGTGCGTGGGAGTGGCGTGTTCGGCGGGGACCAGATCCGGTCCTTGTCATGCGTCGCGGTCGCGGCGAACGCCGGACCGGACAGCATTGCCGTCACCACCGTTAGTGCACTGGCCATCGCCAGCCGTGGACGAAGAGACCGCCATATGCCGCCGGAAGACGAGCGGGCAGCGGGTACCGACACCAGAACCCCCCAGGTGACACTCTGTCACCGCATGTGTAGCCATATGTTCACAGATGATCTGGGCGACCGTAACGCCTGCCGATGACAAACAGGGGGGTCCCATAAGAATTGGATAAAGTGATTCATCTCACGCCCAGAGCAATTGTTCTGATGTCGTCTCATATCGGACGTTCACGTTTGCTTCACCCTCGATCGATCGCGCAGCGTGTCGGCGCGCATGCGCACGATGCATGTCGGAGGCACCACGCCACGATTTCGAGGGGGGACCTGTGCCCAACCCACCATCTCCACGTCGACGACGCGAACTGCGCGGCAGCGCGCAACGCTGGGCGGCCACCGCAAGCGTTCTGGCGCTCGCCTCGGCAACCCTGGCCGCTCAGACCGGGCTTGCCAGTCACGCCAGTGCCGCTGCTGCCGTTCCCGCCGCGGCCGCCAGTCCGACCTTCCCCGATGCCACTGCGTTCGCACAGGCCAAAGCGAGCGGGAACAACGTCCAGATCGACCCGCTCACCACCGAGTTCAGCGAGACGTACGCGACTCCGCAGGGCCACTACCAGCTGACCGGTCACCCGGATCAGCAGCGGATGAAGACCAACGGCCAGTGGCAGCCACTGGATGCCACGTTGAAGCCGCAGGCGGCCGGCGGTTTCGCGCCGGTGAACACACCGTCGGGCGTGGTGCTGTCCTCCGGCGGCTCCGGGCCCCTGGCGACGCTCACCAGCAAGGACGGCAAGAGGCTCGCGCTCTCGGCCCCCTTTGCGCTGCCCTCGCCGCAGGTCACCGACAACGTCCTGGTGTACCCAGGTGTTCTCGGGCCGGACACCGACCTGAAGGTCACGGTCGGCAGGGACGGCAGTGTCAGTACCGTCCTGGTGCTCAAGACAGCCGCTGCGGCGGCGAATCCCGCAATCAGGTCGCTGCACTTCGCCACTACCACCGACGGCGTCGCGGTCACCAGCGCCCCTGACCAGACACTCACAGTGGCGGCTGTGGACGGCCCCCGATGGACCGCTCCCGCGCCCACCATGTGGGACAGTTCGACCGCGCCGAGCAACCCTGCCGAACAGCCGAGGATGACGCTGCGAAGCATGTCCGACGGCCCGTTGGCCTCATCCGGGGCAGGCGATGTCATCTCGCCGCCGGCCGCGCCGACCCCTGCGCAGGAGCCGGTCGCCAGCACCGCCGAAGCTCCGGGCGGCATGGCCAAGGTCGCGAAGCTGGCGGTCAGCACCACCGCCGCCGGCATCGACCTGGTGCCCGATCAGCAACTGCTCAGCACCGGCCAGGCCCCGTTCTACGTCGACCCGGCCTGGATCCCGTGGAGTGGGACCAGCAACGGCAACACCTTCGTCCAGTCGTACTACAACACCGAAAGGCACTTCAACGTCAGCAGCGACGGCGAACGCAACGGCGTCGGCGTCTGCGGTACCTACGCGAACGGCGGCAGCTGCGCGAACGCGAGCACGTACCGCTCGTTCTACCAGTTCGACACCAGTTCCCTGCAAGGGGCGGTGATCAACGACGCCTCCGTCATGGTCTCGGAGACCTACGCGGCCAACTGGGACTGCACCAAGGCCTACAACGTCAACGTCTACCTGGAGAACGGCCAGATCGGCCCGAGCACCGACTGGGACAACCAGCCCCAGCCCGTGGGCGGCAGCGTGGGCAGCGCCTCGGTGCTCTCCGCCGGCAACCCGAACGCGAGCTGCCCCAACGCGGTCCCGGTCAAGTTCGACAATCTGGGTTCCGCACTGACCCAGGCCATCAGCAGCAACAGGACCGTCACGATCGGCCTGCAGGGCGACGAGAGCGACGTCCTCGCATTCAAGCGATTCGACTACAGCGCCAGTCTGTCCGTCGACTACGACCTCGTGCCGAACGTACCCACCGACCCGCAGGTCAATCCCAGTCCGACCTCCATCACCGGCGGCGTCACCCAGGCCTGCAACGCTCCGTGGAACAGCTGGGGTTGGCTCGGCACCGGAACGGACGCCGCTGGGGCGGTGACGATCAGCACGACCGTCTCCAGCCCGGCGCAACAGCAGACACTGCTGTACAGCAACATCAACATGTGGGACTACAGCAACAACATGGCCGGGCCGTCCGGCAGTCTCATGTCGCCGGTGACCGCCAACGGCTCGCGCGCGACCTACACCGTGCCCGGCGGATACATCAGGGACGGCCACGTCTACGGCTACCACCTCCAGACCACCGACAACCTCTCCGGTACCACCTGGTCCGGCTTCGGCCCGACCTGCACCTTCGCCGTGGACCAGACGCCACCGGTCGTCACGCTGCCGACCTCGGTGCCGGATCTCGCCCACCAGTTCCCGCCGTCCGGCAACGGGCAGAACACCCAGTTGTTCGCCGGCCAGTCCGGCTACCTCGTGGTGAACGCGACCGACCCCGCTCCCGGGGCCGGCCTGGTCTCGTCGGGCCTCGCGTGCATGCGCTGGAGCCTCGATCCGCAGCTGGCCAACGCACAGTGGCAGTGCGGGAATTCGCTGCCCAGCGGCAACCAGATCCCGGTCACCCCCGGGCACTGGGGCACCAACATCGAGTACATCCAGGCCATGGACAACGCCGGCAACGTCTCGGCGATCGCGCAGTACCCGTACTACGCCCCGTGGAACCCGAACGGGCCGCCGCCGGTCTTCGGCGACGTCACGGGTGACGGCGCACCCGACATCCTGACCCCCGACACGAACGGAAACCTGCGCACCTACAGCGTGCCCGGCAACGCCGTCGCCTCCGGCCCCGCCGTCGCCATCTCCGCGTCCAGTGCCGCCAGTCCCGGCGGGGATTCCTGGGCCAAGTACCAGATCACGCACCGCGGCAGCACGACCGGCGGCAAGAACGACGATGACGTGATCGTCCACGGCCCCGGCAACAAGATGCTCTACGTGTACCCCAACAACTCGACAGCCAGTGGGATACCGGGCCAGCTCGGGCTCAAGGTCGTGATTGACAAGCCCAACTGCGTGGTCACCGCCATCAACCCGGACTGCACGGGCTATGCCCAATACTGGGACACCACCCAGCAGGTCGCGGCCATCGGCGACATCACATCCGCCACGCTGAATCCGGCCAACTTCCACAAGACCGGACTGATCACCGAGGAAACCAGCCCCGACGGGAACGCCGCGCTCTGGTTCTACCCGACCAACGTCGATACCCAGCTCGACCAGCCGGTCCGCCTCGCCGCCACCGGCTGGAAGGGCATGGACCTCATCTCCCCCGGCGACTGGGCCAAGACCGGCAAGCCGGGCCTGTGGGCGCGCAACCGCGCAACCGGTGCGCTCACCGGCTACACCTTCACAGTCGGCACCCAGGCGGGCAGCATGTGCACCGACGCGAAGGGGAACCCCCTCGGCCCGTGCCCCACGCTGACCGCGATCAGCGCGCCAGTGCCGATCGGGAACGTCGCGGTCTCGGACTTTCCCATCCTGCAGTCCGATGGCGACCTCAACGGCCAGGGCAACCCGTCGCTGTGGGGTGTCACTCCCAACGGCACCCGGATCTCGACCTGGTACGGCCAGCCGATCATCAACAACGGCACCGCCACGGGCTACAACTGGACCGGCGGGGACTGGAGCATCGGCAGCCTGACGTCGGTGCCCGACCAGTGGCTCGGCCAGGTGAAGGCCGAGCCCACCAGTACGGCCGACCGGGCCGGCCTCAACAACCTCGTCAGCAGCGCCCCCAACGCGGTGACAATGAACACGGACCACCCCGGCGGCACCACGCTGTCGGGATCGGCCGGCCTGAGCGGCAACGGGGTCCTCAGCACTCCCAGCACCCAGTACTCGAACGCGAACTCCACCAAGCTGACCGCCGGCAACGGGCTCTCCTCCGGACAGCGGATCACCTCCAGCACCGCGGCACTGACCATGCAGCCGGACGGCAACCTCGTCCTCTCCATGATTAACTCCCCCGCAGTGCTGTGGAGTTCCAAGACATCAGGACACCCGGGCGCAACGGCCGCGATGCAGGCGGACGGGAACTTCGTCGTCTACGACACCGCGCACAACCCCCTGTGGAGCACCGGTACGTTCGGCAGCAACACGCTGTGGCTACAGACCGACCGCAATCTGGTCGTCTACGACAACACCAGCACGGCCAAGTGGAACAGCTACACCGCCAACAGCACCTACAACACCGTGCCGGTCGGCGCCAACGGCCCTGCCGTGGACACCAGTCAGAGCTACAGCGTCTCAGCCTGGGTGAAGATCAACCAGAACACCGGCAACGACCAGGCCGTCATGTGCCAGCCCGGTAACTCGGTTCCCTCCCTTGCCCTGGTCTACCGGCAGTCCATGGAGGCCTGGGGCGTCTTCGCCCCTTCACAGGACGACGGCAACGCCGGCTGGGTCTACACGGGAGCGGACTCTAACACGGGCTACACCGGCACCTGGACGCACCTCACAGCAACCTACTCCGCCGATACGCACGTGCTGAGCTTCTACATCAACGGCTACTTCGTGAGCTCCACCGTCATGTCGACGCCGTGGGGTGAGAACCGGCCGATGAGCATCGGCGGCTGCTACGTAAACAACAACTACGGCAGCATCACCGATCAGCTCAACGGATCGGTCTCCGACGTGCGCAGCTACCCCTACCAGCTGACCAGTCAGCAGATCGCCGCGCTCTACAACCTGCCGCACCAGACGATCACCAGCGGCGCGGCACCGGGTGCCACGAAGTGCATGGACGACAGCGGCAGCAACACCGCCAACGGCAACAAGATCCAGCTGTGGGACTGCAACAGCATGTCGTCCCAGGCGTTCTCCTTCCCCGGGGACAGCACCATCCACGTCCTGGGCAAGTGCCTGGACGCCAGCAACGGCGGCATGGTCAACGGGACGCTGGTCCAGCTCTGGGACTGTAACGGCACCGGGTCACAGATGTTCGTGCCCCGGAGCGACGGAAGCATCTTCTTCCTAGGCAGCAAGAGCGACAACCCGCTCTGCATCTATCTGCCGGGCGGAAAGACGGACAACGGCCTGTCCCAGTTGCAGCTCTACAGCTGCAACGGGACCGCCTCACAGCAGTGGTCCGTATCGAAGCCGAGTTGATCAAACCCTTCTGAGTAGGACATCCGTGCCCTGGTCCGAGGCAGCTGCCTCGGACCAGGGCACGGATGTGTGCGCCGGGGGCCGTCAGCGGGCGCGGGGGGTCGGGGGGAGGGCGCCGGCGAGGCGGGCTTCCTCGGCGGCCTCGGTGGTGCGGCCCAGGGAGTGCAGGATGCCGCTGACGAAGGCGCGGCAGTGCGCTTCGATGCGCAGGTTGCCCTGGGCGCGGCCGAGGGCGAGGGCGTGGCGAGCGGTGGCGAGGGCGGCTTCGTTGCGGCCGAGGGCCTGGAGGGCTTCGGCGCGGGTCTGGGTGGCGAGGATGATCTTGGGGTCGTCGGCGTACGGGGCGAGGACCCGGACGGCCTCGTCGGCGTGGGTGAGCGCGGGTTCGGGGCGGTCGGCCAGGTTGAGCGCGTTGGCCAGGTTGTTGAGGGCCTGGGCGAGCAGGCGGGGGTCGGCGAGTGCGCGGGCGGCGGTGAGGATCTCGGTGAGCAGCGGGAGGGCGCGCTCGGGCTCGCCCGCGCGGACCAGGCTGGTGGCCAGGCGGGTACGGCACTGGTGGCCGAGGACCGGGTCGCCGATTTCGTCGGCCAGGGCGATCGCCGGGGTGAGCTGGTCGGCGGCGGCGCGGTGGTCGCCCAGGTGGATCTCGACGGTGGCCAGGGCTGCGAGCATCCGGACCTCGCCGGCCGGGTCGGCGGCGGCGCGGGCCGCGCGCAGGCCGGCCTGGATGGTGCTGCGGCTCTCCGCCCAGTGGCGGTTCTCGTTGTAGTAGAGGACGCCGGCCTGGTGGGCCAGCCGCCAGGCGGCGGCCGAGCGGCCGTAGCGTTCGGCGCACTCGACCAGGCCGCGCACCGCGCGCTCCTCACGGCGGAACCAGGCGACGGCCAGGCCGGGCGTGTCGAGCGGCGGCAGGCCGCCGGGCGAGGTGGCCGGGCCGGTCTGGCAGAGGCTCGGGGTGCGCAGGCCGGTGCAGGCGGCGGCGGTCGCGGCCAGGTAGTGCGTGATCATCCGGTCCATCGCCGCCTCCCTTTCCTCGCAGGTGAGTTCGGCGGCGAGCTGGGCGCTGTAGAGGCGGACCAGGTCGTGCCGGGCGAACAGGCCGGGCGCGGTCTCCTGGACCAGGTGGGCGGCGTCCAGCAGAGCGAGCAGCGAGCGGGCCTCGGGCAGCGGGACGTCGGCGAGGGTGGCGGCGGCGTGCGGGTCGACCACCGGGCCCGGGTGCAGGCCGAGCAGCGTGAGCAGGTGGACGGCCGGGGCGGGCAGCGCGCGCCGGGTCAGGTTGAGCGCGGCCGTGATGCCGAGCGCGCCGCCGCCGGTGGTGGCGAGCGCGGCGAGTCTGGCCTGCTCGTCCGCGATCTCCTCGGCCAGGTCGCGCAGTGCCCAGTCGGGCCGGGCTGCCAGCCGGGCGGCGGCCAGCCGCAGCGCGAGCGGGAGGCGGTCGCAGCGTTCGGCGAGGTCGGCGGCGGCCTGCGGTTCGGCGGCCACCCGGGCCGGGCCGAGCAGCCGGGTGAGCAGTTCGAGCGCGTCGTCTGGCGGCAGCACGTCGAGGGTGAGCGGCGCGGCGCCCTCCTGGACCAGCAGGTCGCCGAGCCGGCTGCGGCTGGTGACGACGGCGAGCGGGCCGTCCGGCCCGGCCGGGTCGGGCAGCAGCGGCGCGAGCTGCTGGTAGCTGCGGGCGTTGTCGAGGACGACCAGGATCCGGCGCCCGGCGAGCAGTTCACGGAAGCGGTGGGACCGGTCGGCCAGCGGGCGCGGCGGTGCGGACTCGGGCTCGCCGAGTGCGTGCAGGAACCCGGCCAGCACCTCGAGCGGGTCGCACGGCTCGGTCTCGTCGAAACCGCGCAGGTCGGCGTGGAGCACACCGTCGGGGAAGTGGTCGGCGACCCGGTGCGCCCAGTGCACCACCAGGCTCGTCTTGCCGACGCCGGCCGGGCCGGTGACCAGGATCGGTCCGCGTTCGGACGGGCACGGGGTGAAGGCGGCCGGGGCGTCGAGCTGGGCGATGGCGTCCAGCCAGCCGAGCTCCCGGGCCCGGCCGATGAACCGGCGGCCCTGGCGCGGGAGTTGAGCGGAGTTCGGGAGCACGACGGTGGTGGGGGTGGAGGTGGGGATGGCCGGAGCGATGTCCGTGGGAAAGGCGGCGGGCGGCGCCAGCTGCTCGTGGGCCGCCCGCAGCGCCGGGCCCGGCTCGGCGCCGTGCTCACGGAACAGGTGCTCGGCGGCCCGTCGGTACGTGTCCTGCGCCTCCTCCGCGCGCCCGGCCTGGTGCAGACAGCGCATCAGCTCGGCGACCAGCGGCTCGCGGGCGGGGTCGGCCCGCACGGCGGCGGCCAGCTCGTCCACCGCCTCCGCACCGCGCCCGAGGCGCCGCAGCCGTTCGGCGAGCCGGTGCAGCGCGCTCAGCCGGTCCTCGGCCAGCTGCAGGCCGGCCGTCTCGCGCAGCACGGCCGAGCCGCAGTCGGCCAGCGCCGGTCCGCGCCACAGGTCGAGCGCGGCGCGCAGCAGCCGGGCGGCCGAGGCGTCGTCAGGCACCGCCTGTGCCTCGGCGCACAGGCGCGCGAAGCGCAGCACGTCCAGCTGGTCCGGATCGCCGCTGAGCAGGTAGCCGGGATCGCGGGTGACCAGCGCGAGCCGCCCGTCGAGCAGGCGGCGTAGCTCGGCGACGTGGCCCTGCAGCGCGGACCGGGCGGTGGGCGGCGGGCGGCCGTCCCAGACCAGGTCGAGCAGCCGGGCGGTCGGCACGACCCGTCCGAACTCCAGCGCCAGCACGGCCAGCAGCGCACGGCGCTTGGGCGCCGACAGAGTGACGGCCTCGCCGGTGTCGTGCTGGACACCGAACTGGCCGAGCAGGTTGATCCGCATCATGCTCCCCGGGTCGATCGCGCAGAGGATAACGGGATGACACGGCGCTCCGGTGGCAGCGGGGAACCCGTCCGGCCGGGCGGCACGCGTCGAACGGCCCGGATGGCCGGGATGGCCGGGATGCGGCAGGGCCCTGACGAGGTCATGAGCCCCAGGGCCTGTCGTCGAACCCCCTTCTGCTCGGCGACGCCATGCACGCACTCTCGCCGCACCGGGCACAGACCCAAGTACGACCCAGTACGAGGGCCTGCGCCCGGCACGCCGAGAGCCCGCACCTGACGCCGCCAAGCCGCCCTCCGGGCGACGAAGGGGGTTCGACGACAGGCCCTAGTTAAACTTCTGCTCCGAGCTCGGGCCCGGTGCGCCGCAGCCCGCGAGAGTCCGAAGGGGGCGACATGGGGGACCACTGGGGCATCCGCCTCCTCGGCCCGGTGGAACTGCGCACCGCGGACGGCCGGCCGGCCGAGCTGGCCGGCGCGCAGCGGCGCGCGGTGCTCGCACTGCTGGCGCTCGATCTCGGCCGGATCGTCCCGGTCGCGCAGTTCTTCGAGCTGATCTGGGGCGAGCACCCGCCCGCCCAGGCCAAGGCCGCGCTGCAGGGCCACGTCGCCGCGCTGCGCAAGGCACTGGCCGGCACGCCGTTCACGCTGCAGACCCGGGCACCCGGCTACCTGCTGGTCGGCGCGCCGGACCAGGTGGACGTCCGGCGCTTCGAGGCACTCGCGGCGCAGGCCGAGGGCGGTGCCGACGACGCCGAGTCGGCCGTGCTGCTGGAGCGGGCGCTCGGCCTGTGGACCGGTGCGGCGCTGGCCGACCTGCCGGACACCGGGCTGCGCCGGGCGCTGGTGGACCAGCTGAACGAGGCCCGGACCATGGTGCTGATCGCCTGGGCGGAGCGCCGGCTACGGCTGGGCAGCGGCTCGGTCGCCGTGCCCGCGCTGGAGCAGAGCGTGCGGGCGAACGGGCTGCGCGAGCCGGTGGTGGCGCAGCTGGTCCGCTGCCTGTACCAGGCCGGCCGGCTCTCCGACGCGCTGACGGCCTACCACCAGGCGCGCGAGCGGCTGGACCGCGAGCTGGGCGTGCTGCCGGGCGCCGAGCTGCGGGCGGCGCTGGACGAGGTGCTCCGGAGCACCGGCGAGGCGTCGGCGCAGCGCGGCGGCGAGGCATCGGCGAGTGCGAACCCGGCGGGGTCGGCCTCCGGATCGGCGGCCGGGTCGACGGCCGTGCCCACGGCCGCAGCGGCGATCGCCGAGACGACCACCGAAGCGACCACGGCCACCGGCGCGCCACCGACCTGGGCACCAGCAACCCGGGAACCCGCGACCGCCACCGGCGGCTCGCCAACCCCGCCGGCCACGCCGGTCGCGGCGCCGGACATCGAGCAGCCCGCCGGGCATCTCCCGCCGCACCTCCCCCGCCAGCTGCCGCGCCAGCCGTCCGGCTTCGTCGGCCGGGAGCGCGAGTCGCGCTGGCTGGACGACGAGTGCGGCCCGCAGCGGACCGGCGACGGCCTGGCGCTGCTGGTCGGCCCGGCCGGGGCCGGCAAGAGCGCGACCGTGATCCGCTGGGCGCACACCGCCGCCGCCGGCTTCCCGGGCGGCCAGCTCTTCACCGACCTGCGCGGCTTCGACCCGGCCGGGCCCGCCGACCCGGCCGAGGTGCTCGGCCGGTTCCTGCTCGCGCTCGGCCTGCCGGAGGCGGCGATCCCCGAGGAGCCCGCCGCCCGGGCCGCGCTCTACCGCGCGCAGACCGAGCACCGCCGCCTGCTCGTGGTGCTGGACAACGCCGCCAGCGCGGACCAGGTCACCGCGCTGCTGCCGGCCGGCCCGCAGTGCGCCACCGTGGTCACCAGCCGCAACACGCTGGAGGACCTGGTGGTCACCGAGGACGCCGCGCTGCTGCGGCTGGAGGCGCTGCCGGACGACGACGCGCTGCGGCTGCTCGAACGGATGCTGACGCCGGACCGGGTCGGCGCCGAGCGGCCGGCGGCCCGGCAGCTGATCGCACTCTGCGACCAACTGCCGCTCGCCCTGCGGATCGCCGCCTCCCGGCTGGCATCCAGACCGGGCTGGACGATCGCCGACCTGGTCGGCGAACTCGCCGACGAGCGCACCAGGCTGTCCGCACTGAACACCCAGGGCGCGGTCAGTGTCGGCTCCGCACTCAATCTGACCTACCGTCACCTCTCCAGCGGGGCGGCCCTGCTGATCACGCTACTGGCCGCCGACCCGGGCCGCGAGGTGGACGCCTACGCGGCGGCCGCGCTGCTCGGCTGCGAACTCACCGAAGCCCGGGCGGCATTGGGCGATCTGGCCGCCTACCACCTGCTCACCGAGAGCACTCCCGGGCGATACACCCGGCACGACCTGATCCGGCTGTTCGGCATGGAACTGTTCGCCGCGCAGCCGGCCGAGGTCCAACGCCTCAGCACCGAGCGGCTGTTGGACTACTTCATCGAGGCGGTCCGGCAGTGCTCCTGGCTGCTGGAACCGGGCCTGGCCGAGTACGGCGAGCGCGCCCACCCGCCGCGCGCACTGCCCCGGCCCGTGGATGTCCGGGCCGCGCTCGCCTGGTTCCGCGCCGAGGAGCCGACGATCCGCGCGCTGGTCACCGCCTGTGCCGACAACGACCCCGAACGGGCTTGGCGGCTGGCCGAGTTGGCCGGTGCGCTGTACTACGGTTCGAGCCGGCTGATCGACTGGCTGAGCTCGCTGCGGGCCGGCCTGCGCGCCGCGGTGCGCTGCGGCGATCCGCAGGCCGTCGCCGCACTGCGGGCCACCCTGTCGAACGCGCTGGTCGGCGTCGAGCGACCGCACGAGGCCCGGGAGCTGGCCGAGCAGGCGGTCGCCGGCACCGCACCGGCGGACGGCTTCGCGCACGTGCGGGCGCTGTTCACACTCGCGCTGGTGCACGCCGTCTTCGGCGACCCGCAGGAGGCCTGGCAGCTCTCCGAGCGAGCCGTCGCGCTGAGCCGGCGCGGCGGGCTGCCCGGACAGACCGGCGCCGCGCTCGCCTACGCCGCGGCGACCAGCATGATGGGCGGCTGCCCGCGCACCGCGCTGCGCCACGCCCGCGAGGCGCGCCGGCTGCTGGCCGGCCACCCGGCGGCGACCGTCCACGTCTGGGCGATGATCACCGAGGCGCAGGCGCTGCAACAGCTCGACGAGCCCGGCGAGTCCGAGGCGGTCTGGCGGCAGCTGCTCGCGATCTGCCGCCAGACCGGCTTCCTGCACCTGCACGCGATCGCCGAGCAGTGGTTCGCGGACTTCCTGCACACGCACGGGCGCGGCGAGGAGGCCGCCGAGCACCTGCGCTCGGCGATCGGCCTCTACCGGCTGCACGGGCACCTCGCGGACGAGGTCACCGAGCTGCTCGCCAAGATCGAGCAGTCGCTGGAACCGCGCTGACTCCGTCCCCATACTCGGCTGCCCGGACCGGACCGGCCCGGCCCGCCTCGCCCCGCCCCGGCCCGGTCAGGAGACGGCCGCGCGCCGCGCCCGCGGCCGGTAGTCGGCGTGCTCGTCCAGGACCGGGCGCAGGGCCCGGATCGCATAGAAGTTGCGTGACTTGACCGTGCCCGGCGCCACCCCGAGCAGCTCGGCGGTCTGCTGCACCGAGCGGTCCTTCAGGTGCAGCTCGACCAGCACCTCGCGGTGGTGCGGCGGCAACTGCATCAGCACCGCCGAGAGATCGCGCGAGGCCAGCACCTGCTCGTACGCGTCGTACGGCTCCGCGGGTTCGTCCAGCAGCTCGGCGGCCACCTCCTGGGCCCGGGCGGACGCGCGGCGGAAGTGGTCGATCGCGATCCGGCGGGCGACCGTGAAGAGCCAGGAGCGGCTGTGTTCCGGCCCGCGCGCACTCGCGTCGGGGTGCTGCCAGGCGCGCAGCAGCGTCTCCTGCACGATGTCCTCGGCCTTGCCGCGGTCGCCGTTGGTGACCCGCAGCAGGCCGCGCAGCAGGTAGCCGCCGTGCAGGCGGTAGAGCTCGGCGAGCGTCTCCTGGTCCAGCGTCGGGCGCGATCCGACGGGCTGCTCGGCGACCGGCTGCTCGGCGACGGACGCATCGGCAACGGGCTGCTCGGCAACAGCGGTGTGTTCGGGAGCCGGGTTCTCGGTGGCGACGTGCCCAGTGGCAACGTGCTCGGTGGCGATGGAAGGCTGCATCATCACGCTTACCTCTTCAGGTCCGGCTGGTGCTCGTGCCAGGGGCCGTGTGGGGTGGCCCCGCGAGGTTGCTGCTTGGTCCCCCGACCTCGCGCTCAGCAGGCTGCCGGACGCCGCCAAGGTTGCGCCAAGAACGCGCCAATGCCCTCCAACGCCCGGCCCTGACCAGCCCCGATGCCCGCCACAACCGGCCGCCGGCGGTTAACGGCCGTTCAGCCCGGCGATCAGCGCCTGCACCCCGTCCTCACCGAAACGCTCGATCAGCAGCGCGACCCACGCGGTCGCCTTCGCCCGCTCGCCCGCCGTCCAGGTCCGGGCTGACGGGTGCTCGTCCACCACCAGCACCTCGGCCAGTGCGAGCAGCTCGGCGAGCGGCTCGGGCAGCTGGGGGGTGACCGGCATGCCGCGCTCGCCGGGTGCGGCGGCGAGCGCGATCCGGCGGGCCGTCTCGATCACCTCGGCCGCCGTGGCCTCGGGGACCGCCAGGCCGGTGCGGTGGCCGTCCGGCGGCGACTCGGCGGGGTCCGCGGGGCCCGCGGCCCAGGCGGCGCGGCCGAGGTCGAGCTCGAAAGGATCGGCGGTGTCCGGGAGCGAGGCCGGCTCGGCCGCCAGCCAGCCGGCGATCAGCCGCCGTGTCTCGTCCACCTGCTGGTCTGCCGCTCGTCCGGCTGCGTCGTACACAGCGTCGAGGATGCCATGGCACCCCCTGGGAGACAGCGGACTTTCCCCGAACACCCGACCTTCTCCCCGTCCCCGTCCGGCCGTCCCAGCCGTCACCGGCCGTCACTGATGGCACGCGGCGCACCGGCGCGGGGGTTCAGCGGCAGCGGGTCCGACGGTGGCGGACCCGGCAGCCAGGGCTCAGCAGCGGGCCGGTACCGGCAGGTCGATAACCGGTACCGGCAGGTCGATAAACTGCCCACCATGTCCTCTCCTGTCAGCACCCCCACCCGTGTCCGCTTCGCGCCCTCCCCCACCGGCATGTTCCACGTCGGCGGCGCCCGTTCCGCGCTCTACAACTGGGCGGTGGCGCGACAGCAGGGCGGCACCTTCGTGCTCCGGATCGAGGACACCGACGCCGCGCGCAACCAGCCCGAGTGGATCGACGGGATCATCAACGCGCTCGCCGCGATCGGCATCCACAAGGACGACCCGACCTTCGAGGGCCCGTACTTCCAGTCGCACAACGCCGACCGCCACCGCGAGGCGGCCCAGCAGCTGCTCGCCGCGAAGCGCGCGTACTACTGCGACTGCACCCGCGAGCAGCTCAAGGAGCGCACCGGCTCCGAGCACCTCGGCTACGACGGCTTCTGCCGCGACCGCGCCTTGACGCAGGAGCCCGGCCGGGCGCTGCGGTTCCAGACGCCGGACGAGGGCGAGACGGTGGTCGTGGACCTGGTCCGCGGCGAGCCGGCGTTCCCGAACAGCGCGATCGAGGACTTCGTGATCGCCCGTGGCGACGGCTCGCCGGTCTTCCTGCTCGCCAACGTGGTGGACGACCTCGACGAGCGGATCACCCACGTGGTCCGCGCCGAGGAGCACCTGTCCAACACGCCCAAGCAGCAGCTGCTCTGGCAGGCGCTCGGCGCCGAGCCGCCGGTCTGGGCGCACCTGCCGGTGATCGTCAACGAGAAGCGGCAGAAGCTCTCCAAGCGCCGTGACAAGGTCGCGCTGGAGGACTACCTGGCGCAGGGCTTCCTGCCCGCCGCGATGATCAACTACCTGATGCTGCTGGGCTGGGGCCCGGGCGAGGACCGCGAGATCGCGCCGCAGAGCGAGCTGGAGCAGCTGTTCCGGCTGGAGGCCGTCAACACCTCCCCCGCCTTCTTCGACGTGAAGAAGCTGACCGCGTTCAACGGCGAGTACCTGCGCGCGCTGAGCCTGCCCGAGTTCGTCGCGGCCTGCGCGCCGTACCTGGCCGGGGATGCCGTGCCGTGGGCGCCGGAGGCGTTCGACCAGCAGCTCTTCGAGACGGTGGCGCCGCTGGCCCAGACCCGGCTGACCGTGCTCTCGGAGATCGTCGAGTACGTGGACTTCCTCTTCCTGGACCAGCCGGTCGAGGACGAGGCCGCCTGGCAGAAGGCGATGAAGGGCGAGCCCGCCGCGCTGCTCGGCGACGCACGGGCCGCACTGGCCGACGCCCCGTGGCAGGCCGAGGAGCTGAAGGCGGTGCTGCTCGCGGTCGGCGAGAAGCACGGGCTGAAGCTCGGCAAGGCGCAGGCCCCGGTCCGCGTCGCGGTGACCGGCCGGACCGTCGGCCTGCCGCTCTTCGAGTCGCTCGAGGCACTCGGCCGCGAGCGGGTGCTGACCCGGATCGACGCGGCGATCGCCAAGCTGTAGCCGCCCCTACGCCGACGGGGTGGGACCGGCGAACCGGTCCCACCCCGCACGGCTTTGACGACTCAGATGTCGCGGAAGGTCTCGATCTGCGCGCCGATCGAGTTGAGCCGGTCCGCGAGGTCCTCGTAACCGCGGTTGATCACGTAGACGTTGCGCAGCACCGAGGTGCCCTCGCTGGCCAGCATCGCGAGCAGCACGACCACGGCCGGGCGCAGCGCCGGCGGGCACATCATCTCGGCGGCCCGCCAGCGGGTCGGGCCTTCGACCAACACCCGGTGCGGGTCCATGAGCTGGACGTTCGCGCCGAGCCGGGTCAGCTCGGTGAGGTAGATCGCGCGGTTGTCGTAGACCCAGTCGTGGATCAGCGTGGAGCCCTGCGCGGTGGCCGCGATCGCCGCGAAGAACGGCACGTTGTCGATGTTGATGCCGGGGAACGGCATCGGGTGGATCTTGTCGATCGGCGAACGCAGCTTCGAGGGACGGACGGTGAGGTCCACCAGCCGGGTGCGCTCGTTGTCGGCGAAGTACTCGGGGCCGCGGTCGTAGTCCAGGCCCATCTCCTCCAGCACCGCGAGCTCGATCTCCAGAAACTCCACCGGCGCGCGGCGCACGGTGAGTTCGGAGCCGGTGACGACGGCGGCGGCGAGCAGGCTCATCGCCTCCACCGGGTCCTCGGACGGTGCGTAGTCCACGTCGCAGTCGATCACGGCCTGGCCGTGCACGGTGAGCGTGGTGGTGCCGATGCCCTCGATCTTGACGCCGAGCCGCTCCATGAAGAAGCAGAGGTCCTGCACCATGTAGTTCGGGCTGGCGTTGCGGATCACCGAGATGCCGTCGTGCCGGGCGGCGGCGAGCAGCGCGTTCTCGGTCACGGTGTCGCCGCGCTCGGTCAGCACGATCGGACGGTCGGGGCTGACGGTGCGGTCCACCTCAGCGTGGTAGACGCCGGTGGTCGCGGTGACCTCCAGGCCGAACCGGCGCAGCGCGGCCATGTGCGGCTCGACGGTGCGGGTGCCGAGGTCGCAGCCACCGGCGTACGGCAGCTTGAAGCGGTCCACCCGGTGCATCAGCGGGCCGAGGAACATGATGATCGAGCGGGTGCGGCGGGCCGCGTCCTGGTCCATCGCGTCCAGGTCCAGCTCGGCCGGCGGGGTGATCTCCAGGTCGGCGCCGTCGTTGATCCAGCGGGTCTTCACGCCGATGCTGTTGAGGACCTCCAGCAGGCGGTAGACCTCCTCGATCCGGGCGACCCGGCGGAGCGTGGTGCGGCCGGTGGTGAGGAGCGAGGCGCAGAGCAGCGCGACGCAGGCGTTCTTGCTGGTCTTGACGTCGATGCTGCCGGAGAGCTGCCGGCCGCCGACCACCCGCAGGTGCATCGGACCGGAGTGGCCGAGCGAGACGATCTCGCTGTCCAGCGCCTCACTGATCCGGGCGATCATCTCAAGGCTGATGTTCTGCCCGCCGTTCTCCATCCGGTTGACGGCGCTCTGGCTGGTGCCCAGAGCGGCCCCGAGTTCCGCCTGCGTCCAGCCACGGTGCTTGCGGGCGTCACGGATGAGCTTGCCGATGCGCGAGAGATAGTCATCTGCCATGGGCGAGACGATATCTCATCTATGAGATACGAGTGCGGGCGGCTCCCCCGAATGGGGGAACCGCCCGCATCACCGCAGCTTGAAGGCCCGTCAGCGGTCGATCACCGCTCGGCGCGCCGTCAGCCCTTCTGCATGACCTCCGGCTCGTGGCGGCGCAGCAGCCGCAGCACGGCGAAGGCCAGCCCGACCGAGATGACCACCAGCATGCCCGCGTCGATCGACCACTGCAGCACGCTGTGCGCCCACAGGCCGTCATGCTCGTTCATGTGCGCCGGGTCGAGCACCATCATGTGCCCGAGATCCAGCGTGGTACCGACCACGGCGACGCCCCAGCGAGCCGGCATCAGCCAGGCGAACTGCGCCAGGCCCGCCTTGTCGAAGAGCTGGAACAGGCAGCCGGTGAAGACGACCTGGATGATCGCGAACATCACCAGCAGCGGCATGGTCTTCTCCGCGGTCTTCACCAGCGCCGAGATCACCAGGCCGAACATCATCGAGGCGAAGCTGAGCAGGATGATGCCGATCGCCATCTCGATGGCCGGCGCACCGGGGATGATCAGGCCCTTGGTGGGCAGCTGACGGGTCGAGAAGCCGACCCCCGCGATGATCGCGCCCTGCAGCACGCTGAAGATGCCGAGCACGATGATCTTCGACATCAGGTACGCGCTGCGCGACAGTCCGGTCGCGCGTTCGCGTTCGTAGATCGCTCGTTCCTTGATCAGCTCACGGACCGAGTTGGCCGCACCGGAGAAGCAGGCGCCGATCGCGAGCACCAGCATGATGGTGCCGGCCGCGTTGTTCGAGCCGCCCGCCGGGTTGGGCCGCAGGCCGTGGGTGGCCGGGACCACCGTGGAGACCAGGCCGAGCACCGCCGGCAGCAGTACCGAGAGCGCCAGGAAACCGCGGTCGGAGGCGATCACCGACAGGTAGCGGCGGATCAGCGTCCACAGCTGGGAGCCCCAGCTCTGCGGCTTCGGCGGGCTGGCCATCGGCGCGGGCGGCTGCTGGTTGACCTGCGCCTGCGGCCCAGTGGCCCCGGTGACCCCGGCCACGTCGGCCGAGTACTGCTGGAAGTGCACCGAGCCCTTGTAGCGGCCGGCCCAGTCGTGCTCCGGGTAGTTCTCGAAGGCCTGGAAGACGTCCGCCCAGGTCTCGTAGCCGAAGAAGTGCAGCGCCTCGTCCGGCGGGCCGAAGTACGCCACCGAACCGCCCGGGGCCATCACCAGCAGGCGGTCGCAGATCGCGAGTTCGGCCACCGAGTGGGTGACCACCAGGATCGTGCGGCCGTCGTCGGCCAGGCCGCGCAGCATCTGCATGACCTCGCGGTCCATGCCCGGGTCGAGGCCCGAGGTGGGCTCGTCCAGGAAGATCAGCGAGGGCTTGGTGAGCAGCTCCAGCGCGACCGAGACGCGCTTCTGCTGGCCGCCGGAGAGCGCGGTGATCCGGTTGTCGGCGCGCTTGTCCAGGCGCAGCTCGTACAGCACCTCGTCGATCCGGCGCTCGCGCTCGGCCGGCTCGGTGTCGCCGGGGAACCGCAGCCGGGCCGCGTACTTGAGGCCGGTGCGGACCGTCAGCTCCTTGTGCAGGATCTCCGACTGCGGCACCAGGCCGATCCGCTGGCGCAGTTCGGCGAACTGCTTGTAGAGGTTGCGGCCGTCGTAGAGCACCTCGCCCTTGTCGGCCGGACGGTAGCCGGTCAGCGCGCGCAGCAGCGTGGACTTGCCGGAGCCGGACGGGCCGATCACCGCGATCAGCGACTTCTCCGGCACGCCGAAGCTGACGTCGTTGAGCAGGACCTTCTTGCCGCCCTTGTGGTCCACCTCCACGGTCAGGTGACGTGCGGAGAAGGAGACCGGGCCGTTGTCGATGAACTCCTGCAGCTGGTCGCCGACCAGCTGGAACGACGAGTGACCGACGGTCAGCCGGTCCTGCGGGCCAAGCAGCTGACGCTGCACCGGCTGGCCGTTGACGAAGATCCCGTTGTGCGAGCCGAGGTCGACGATCTCGTAACGGCCGTCCGACAGCTGGCGCAGCTCGGCGTGGTGCCGGGAGACCTGGAGGTCGGAGACGACGACGTCGTTGTCGAGCGCACGGCCGATCCGGACCGTGCGCGTCCCCGCGCTCAGGTTGCGGATCATCGTGGGGTTGCGCTCGCCGAGCGCGCCGTGCGACACCCCGTCGGGGTAGGGCTGCTGCTGGGCCTGGCCGCCCTGCTGCCAGGCCGGCGGCGCGGCCGGGTTGGCGTGGTGGCGGCTGGTCTCGGCGTCGTGCACCGCATCGGGCACATAGGCGTTGACGGGCGGCTGCGCGTGAACGGGCTGTGCCTGAACGGGCTGTGCCGCCACCGGCTGTGCGTGGACGGGCTGCGCCGCCACCGGCTGCGCGGCGACCTGCTGCGCGGGCACCACGGGTTCGGCCACGACCGGGGCGCTGAAGTTCAGCCGGGGCCCGTTCTCCGGGTTGCCCAGGTTCAGCGCCGTGCCGGGCGCGAGCTGCGCGTGCAGGGTGCGCCCGCCGCCGGCGTACGTGCCGTTGGTGCTGCCGTGGTCCTCCAGCTGCCAGCCGGAGCCGTTGAAGGAGATGGTGGCGTGCCGCCAGGAGACCCTGGCGTCGTCGAACGGGAAGTCCGACTGCGGGTCCCGCCCGATGGTGTAGGACCGTCCCGGCTCCAATGTCCGGTACTGCCCGTTGATCTCAAGTACGAGTTGCGGCACTGTCCGCCTGCCCCGCTCTCTCGGTCCCCCGATGGTTTCCCCTTTTGCGGGGAGGTGAGGAATATCGCGTCTGACGGGGGGTAATCATTCCAGCTTGTCCTGGTCGCCGAAAAGTCGGGCCCACCGACTGTGACCTGGCGGCAACGTACTCACCGCACACCGGTGACGCCCGCTCCGCACTGGGTGAACGGGACCCTTTACCAGGTGAACGCAGGACGTCCAGAGACCGGACGCGCCGTCTTCGCGAGACCCGCTCCCGGTAGCGTGGACCACACCATGAACACCACGCCTTCGCAGCCCCGGACCGCCGACGACGAGCGCACTCTGCTGGTCAAGGTGTTCGGCAAGGACCGCCCCGGTATCACCACCGGCCTGTTCGCCACGCTGGCCGACTTCGGCGTCGACGTGATCGACCTGGAGCAGCTCGTCACCCGGGGGCGGATAACGCTCTGTGCCCTGGTCACCCCGCCGGCCGCCGGCGCACCCGACGTCGAGGGCGCCCTGCGCGCCACCGTGCACCGGTGGGCCGAGGACCAGCACATGCAGGCCGAGATCATCTCCGGCCGCGGTGACAACCGTCCGCGCCGTGAGGGCCGTTCGCACGTCACGGTGCTCGGCCATCCGCTCACCGCGGCCGCCGTCTCCGCACTGGCCGCCCGGATCACCGCGGCCGGCGGCAACATCGACCGGATGTTCCGGCTGGCCAAGTACCCGGTGACCGCCGTCGAGCTGGCCGTCTCCGGCGTCGCCACCGAGCAGCTGCGGGCCGACCTCGCGGTCGAGGCGGCCGCCCGCCGGGTGGACATCGCGGTCGTCGCGGCCGGGCTGGAGCGCCGGGCCAAGCGGCTGGTCGTGATGGACGTGGACTCCACCCTGATCCAGGACGAGGTGATCGAGCTCTTCGCCGCCCACGCCGGCTGCGAGGCCGAGGTCGCCGAGGTCACCGCCGCCGCGATGCGCGGCGAGCTCGACTTCGCCGAGTCGCTGCACGCCCGGGTCGCGCTGCTGGCCGGGCTGGACGCCGGCGTGGTGGAGAAGGTGCGCACCGAGGTCCGGCTCACGCCGGGCGCGCGCACGCTGATCCGCACCCTCCAGCGGCTCGGCTACCAGGTGGGCATCGTCTCCGGCGGCTTCACCCAGGTCACCGACTACCTGGTCGAGCTGCTCGGCCTCGACTTCGCCGCCGCCAACACCCTGGAGGTCGAGGACGGCCGCTTCACCGGCCGGGTCACCGGCGAGATCGTCGACCGGGCCGGCAAGGCCCGCTGGCTCACCCGCTTCGCCGAACAGGCCAACGTCCCGCTCGGCCAGACCGTCGCGATCGGCGACGGCGCCAACGACCTCGACATGCTCAACGCCGCCGGCCTCGGCGTCGCCTTCAACGCCAAGCCGGTGGTCCGCGAGGCCGCCGACACCGCCGTCAACGTCCCGTTCCTGGACACCGTCCTCTACCTGCTCGGCATCACCCGCGAGGAGGTCGAGGCGGCGGACGACCTGCACGGCACCTGGGAGGAGTGAGCGGGCGGCTCCCTGTCGGGGAACCGCGCTATCGTCGAGCGAAGACTCCTTAGGAGGTACGCATGACTGCCGAGATGGTCGCACCGGCCTGGATGCACGCGCAGGTCACCGCGGAGGAGTACGACTCCTGGTCCGAGGAGCAGTGCGCGGACATCGAGATCGTGGACGGGATGGTCGTCTTGAGCCCGAGTGCATCGAGGCTGCACAATCGCCTGGCCAAGATCCTCGCGATCGCGCTGGAAGCCGCTGGTGCTCCCGAGTGGTACGCCGATCTCGACTTCGACGTCCGCCTCCAGGATGTCCCGCTCACCAACCGGCGGCCCGACGTCGTCGTCTACCGCGCCGACACGCTCGACATCATGCCGGCCCGACCCGAGCACATCCTGCTGGTCGTCGAGGTGGTCTCCCCCGGCTCGGAGACCACCGACCGGGTCACGAAGACGAGCCAGTACGCCAGGGCCGGGATCCAGTACTACTGGCGCGTCGAGCAGGCCACCAGCGGCGTGCCGCTGGTGTACACCTACGTGCTCGACGCGACCACCCAGGGCTACGGCGAGGCCGAGGTCTTCACCGGCGTCGTGAAGGCCGTCGCCCCGTTCCCGGTGACGGTCGACCTCACCGTGCTCTGATCGGCGACGAACGAGTCGGCGGCTCAGTCCTGCGGCGGGACGAAGTACGACACCAGCTTCGCGATGCCCGGCTCGACCGACTTCCACGGGCCGTCGAAGGTGAGGACGGCGATGCCGGCGGTCGGGAAGCCGTTCTGGCGCAGGCGGTCGAGTTCGTCGCCGATGCTCTCGCCGCCGGCCAGGATCTCGGTGAGGTTCTGCACCCCCGGGTTGTGGCCGACCAGGATCACGTCCAGGACGTCCTCGGGGGTCTCCTGGAGGACCTCGATCAGCCGGCCCGCGACCGCGTCGTAGACCCGGTCCTCGTAGACCGTGCGGCGGGTCCGCTTGGGCAGCTCGTGCTGGGCCAGCTTCCAGGTCTCCCGGGTGCGCAGGGAGGTGGAGCAGACCACGTACTCGGGGTTGAGCCCCGAGTCGGCCAGCCAGCGGCCGGCGGCCGGCGCCTCGTGGCGGCCGCGGTCGGCCAGCGGGCGTTCGTGGTCGGCCACCGGAGGCCAGTCGGCCTTGGCGTGCCGGAGCACAATGATCCTGCGGGACGTTTCGACGCTCATGGCGCCAGCTTGGCAGAAAACCGGGTCAGGGGCGCGGCGCTGGCGTTTTCAGGTGCACTTCGGATGCACGTCAGTCGCACTCCGGCTACGTCCCGGGTACGGAGTCAGCCCATCGACTGCGCGACGATGGCGACGATCGAGATCACCACGACGACGAGCAGGATCAGGCCACCCAGCTGCAGGAGCTTCTTGTGGCTGTCCGGGGGATTGGGTTCCAGAACGGGCATGGAGCGAGTCTCGCATCCTTTGCGGAGTGCGCGAAGCCCGGGGTCCCCCGATTCGGGGGTCCCCGGGGACGGTCGCGGACCGGTCAGCCGGCCGCCGCCGCGCCGGTCCCGTCAGCGGCCCCAGCGGCCTCGCCGACCTCGTCCTCGATGTGCCGGGCCATCGCCGCCCGCAGGCCGATCAGCAGCTGCGGCACCAGCAGCACGGTCAGGAAGCCGAGCGGCAGGTACCAGCCACCGGTGGACTGGTAGAGCGTGCCGACCAGGATCGGGCCGGGGATCGAGATCAGGTAGCCGATCCCCTGGGCGAAGGCCGAGAGCTGGGCCACCCCGCCGCTGGTCCGGGCGCGCAGGCCGATCATCGTCAGGGTGAGCGGGAACGCGCAGTTGGACAGGCCCACCAGCACCGCCCAGAGCCAGGCACCGCCGGCCGGCGCGAGCATCAGCCCGAGGTAGCCGGCCATCCCGCAGCAGGCCAGCGCGACCACGAAGGCGCGCTGGTCGCCGCGCCGGGCCGCCCAGTTCGGCAGGATGAAGGAGACCGGCACGCCGATCGCCATGATGACCGCCAGCAGCACGCCGGAGCCGCTCGCCGAGATCCCGGCGTCCTGGTAGATCTTCGGCACCCAGCCCATCGTGGCGTACGCGCTGGTGGCCTGGCAGCCGAAGAACACGGCCAGCGCCCAGGCGGTACGGCTGCGCAGGATCGGCATCCGCTGCTCGGCCGCGCCCCCGGCGCCGGTGCTCGGGCGGCCGTCCCGGCGCAGCACCAGGGTGACCAGCCAGAGCAGCACCGCGAAGGCGCCGGCCGCCGCCCAGATACCCAGGCCCAGCCGCCAGCTGCCGCCGAGCGCGCTGGTCAGCGGCACGGTGACGGCGGCGGCCAGCGCGGTGCCGGCCGACAGCGACATCGAGTACAGGCCGATCATCGGACCGACCCGCTCCGGGAAGTACCGCTTGATCACCACCGGGATCAGCACGTTGGAGACCGCCACCCCGGCCAGCGCGAGCGCGGTGAGCAGCAGGAAGACGGCGGTACCGCCGGCGAACGCGCGGGCCGCCAGGCCCGCGGTGATCGCGCCCATGCCGGCGGCGACCACGACGGTCGGCCCGAACCGGCGGGCCAGCGCGGGGGCGGCGAAGCCGAGCAGCCCGAAGCAGACCGAGGGGACGGCCGTCAGCAGCCCGGCCATCGTCGCGCTCATGTGCAGGTCGGTGCGGACCCGGTCGAGCAGCGGGCCGAGGCTGGTGACCACCGGACGCAGGTTGAAGGCCGCGACGGCGATCGCGGTGGCGAGCAGCCAGCCGAGGTAGCGGGGCTGCGGACGGGTGGTCACCCCCTCGGCGGCACCGGTGGGAGTCGTGGGAGTGGTGCCGGCGGGGTCGTCGATGGTCTCTGCTGCGGTGGGCATAGGCAGCATCATAGAATGATGGGATGAATTGGCACAGTCGAGAAGGAGGAAAGATAGTGACTCCCCGGCCACGACTCCGCTCGGCCACCCCCGGATAGGAGCACCATGACGCTGTCCTCGCCCCGGCGCACACCGCTGGCAGACCAGGTGATCGCCCAGTTGCGGGCCCAGATCACGTCGGGCGAGTGGCCGGTCGGCTCCCGGATCCCGACCGAGGCCGCCCTGGTCGAGCAGCTCGGGGTGGCCCGCAACACGGTGCGCGAGGCCGTCCGGGCGCTGGCCCACAACGGCCTGCTGGACATCAGGCAGGGCTCGGGCACGTACGTCCTGGCCACCAGCGAGCTGGCCGGCGTGATGCACCGCCGGTTCTCCTCGGCCGAGCAGGAGCAGGTGGCCGAGCTGCGCTCGGTGCTGGAGGCCTCGGCCGCGGCGCTCGCCGCGACCCGGCGCACCGAGCGGGACCTCGACCTGCTGGAGACCACGCTGGCCCGCCGCGAGGAGGCCTGGTTCAGCGGCGACGCCGAGTTCTTCGTGCAGACGGACGCCGCGTTCCACCAGGCGGTGGTGGCCGCCTCGCACAACGAGGTGCTGGCCGCGCTCTACGCCGACCTCGGCGAGGTGCTCCGGGCCCACCTGCGCCTCGACATCGGCCCGGTGCTCTCGCCCGAGCGCTACATCGGGCACGACGGCATCCTGCGCGCGATCCGGGCCGGCGACGCGGCCGCGGCGTCCACCGAGTCCTCTGACGTGATCGGCGCCTGCAGCCGCGCGGACGCCCGGCGGGCCGCGGAGGGAACCCAAACCTGACAGCGCAACCAGTCCTGACGCGGAAAACCCCGCGGGCCCGGCCGCACCTCAGAGGTGCGACCGGGCCCGCGGGGTTCGTGGCCGTGATCAACGGCCGATCAGCTGCCGGTCAGGCGCCGATCGCGTGCAGCCCGCCGTCCACGTGGATGATCTCGCCGGTGGTCATCGGGAACCAGTCCGAGAGCAGCGCGACGATGCCGCGGCCGGTCGGCTCCGGGTCGGTCATGTCCCAGGGCAGCGGCGAACGGACGTTCCAGGTGTCCGCGAGCTGGTCGAAGCCCGGGATCGACTTCGCCGCCATCGAGCGGAGCGGACCGGCCGAGATCAGGTTGCAGCGGACGTTCTGCTTGCCCAGGTCGCGGGCCAGGTAGCGGGAGGTGGCCTCCAGCGCGGCCTTGGCCGGGCCCATCCAGTCGTACTGCGGCCAGGCGAGCTGCGCGTCGAAGGTCAGGCCGACCACCGAACCGCCGTTCTCCATCAGCGGCAGGCAGGCCATGGTCAGCGACTTCAGCGAGAACGCCGAGACGTGCATCGCGGTCGCCACCGACTCCCACGGCGTGTTCAGGAAGTTGCCGCCGAGCGCGTCCTGCGGCGCGAAGCCGATCGAGTGCACGACGCCGTCCAGGCTGCCGAGGTGCTCGCGGACCTGGTCGGCCAGGCCGTCCAGCTGCTCGGTGCTGCTGACGTCCAGCTCCAGCACCTTGGTGGGCTTGGGCAGCTTCCTGGCGATCCGCTCGGTCAGGGTGGGCCGCGGGAACGCGGTCAGGATGATCTCGGCACCCTGCTCCTGGGCGAGCTTCGCGGCGTGGAACGCGATGGAGGACTCCATCAGCACCCCGGTGATCAGGATCCGCTTGCCCTCGAGAATTCCGCTCATGATCAGTGGCCCATGCCCAATCCGCCGTCCACGGGAATGACGGCTCCGGTGATGTACGCGGCCTCGTCGGAGGCGAGGAACCGCACGGTGGAGGCGACCTCGGCGGGCGCGGCGTAACGACCCAGCGGCACCCCCGAGACGATCTCCTTGCGGCGCTCGTCGCTGAGCACCGCGGTCATGTCGGTGTCCACGAAGCCGGGCGAGACCACGTTGACCGTGATGCTGCGCGGGCCGAACTCGCGGGCCAGCGAACGGGCGAAGCCGACCAGGCCGGCCTTGGAGGCCGCGTAGTTCGCCTGGCCCGGCGAGCCGAGCAGGCCGACCACCGAGGAGACCAGCACGATCCTGCCCTTGCGGGCCCGCAGCATCTTCGCGGAGGCGCGCTTGACGACCCGGAACGTGCCGGTGAGGTTCGTGTCGATGACCGAGGTGAAGTCCTCCTCGGTCATCCGCAGCATCAGCACGTCCTTGGTGATGCCCGCGTTGGCGACCAGCACCTCGATCGCGCCGCCGTGCTTGGCCTCGATCTCCGCGATCGCGGCGTCGACCTGCGCGCTGTCGTTGATGTCGCAGCTGACCGCGAGCACGCCGTACGGCGCCAGTTCGGCCGGGACCTCCCCGGAACGGCTGGTGATGGCGACCTGGTCGCCCGCCTCGGCGAAGGCCAGGGCGATGGCGAGGCCAATGCCCCGGTTACCTCCGGTGACGAGAACCGAGCGGCTCAACGATCCACCTCTCCTAGTCGTGAAATTCCTGCGCGGATGTCATGGTCCCGCTGCCCGCAGCCCCGCGTGGTACGGGGGCGGACGATATTCGGGAAACGTACGCAGTGTGACGCTATCGGTCGCTTCCGCACCGCGGCGCATCGACCCTCGACAGGTCCACACCTCCGGAACTGTCGCGTTCCGACAATCGTCCCGGTCGCTACCCTGGACCTTTCACCGGCACCGTCCGGTGCGGCGCGGCCGGGAACACCGGGCCGCGGACACCCGTTGCCCCTGACGGTATCCCGACGACAGACCACCACAGACCCTCCCAGAGCAAAGGGCGGCCCCCGATGAGCAAGGCAATCCCCGGCACTCGCAGGCGCCCGGGCCTACTGCTCACCCTGACCGGCCTCGCGGCCGTCGCCGGCACCGCCGCCTGGGCGCTGCGCGACCTGCCCGCCGCCTTCGGCCGCCGTCCGGACGCCGAGCGTGACGCCCGGATCCGCAACTCCCCGCAGTTCGCCGACGGCACGTTCCACAACGCGCCGTCCACCCTGGCCCGCGCCTCCGACCACCCGCCGCGCCCCGATCGCGACACCGTCCGCCGGATGCTCCTCGACCGGGACGGCCGCACCCCGGTCCGCCCGGTGCCGCTGGTGCGCACCGCCGACCGCCCCGGTGGGACGGCCGCCGAGGGCGTGGAGATCACCTGGTACGGGCACGCCTCCGCGCTGGTCGAGATCGAGGGCGCCCGGGTGCTGCTCGACCCGATCTGGAGCGACCGCTGCTCGCCGTCCGAGCACGTCGGCCCGAAGCGGCTGCACCCGGTGCCGGTCGAGCTGGAGGAGCTGCCGCCGGTCGATGTGGTGCTGATCTCGCACGACCACTACGACCACCTCGACATGCCGACCGTCAAGCGCCTGCTGCGCAGCCAGTCCGCGCCGTTCGCCGTGCCGCTGGGCATCGGCGGCCACCTGCGCCGCTGGGGCGTGCCGGAGCACCGGATCATCGAGCTGGACTGGAACGAGACCTGCACGCTGGGCGAGCTGACCGTCACGCTCACCTCGGCACACCACTTCTCCGGCCGCTCGCTGACCCGCAACGACACGCTCTGGGGCTCCTGGGTGATCGCCGGCCCGAGCCGCAAGGTGTTCTACACCGGCGACTCCGGCTACTTCGAGGGCTACGCGGCGATCGGCGCCGAGCACGGCCCGTTCGACGCCTCACTGGTGCAGATCGGCGCGTACGACGCGGCCTGGGCGGACATCCACATGACGCCCGAGGACGCGGTGCTGGCCCATCGCGACCTCGGCGGCGGGCTGCTCGTCCCGGTGCACTGGTGCACCTTCAACCTGGGCCTGCACCCGTGGGCCGAGCCGATCGAGCGGCTGCTCACCGAGGCCAAGGCGCAGGGCGTCACGGTCGCGGTGCCGCGCCCGGGCGAGCGGATCGACGTCTTCGACCCGCCGGAGCTGGACGCCTGGTGGGAGGGGCTGGCCTGAGCCGCCCGTCACGGCGCGGTCCGACGGTGTGACACCCGGCGATAACCGCTGGCCGAGAACTCCCCTGACACGACATGATGCGATGCGGGTAACCCTGACCCGGGGTCACCCGCCCGCCGTCATAGTCAGGCGGCGGCGCACCATGCCCCGCACCCAGGGAGTCCGATGCCGCCGACACTCCGCAGCACCGCGCCGGACGGCCGTGCCGTCGACCCGCTCTTCCTCGCTCTGCCGCTGCGCGAGCTCGCCGACGCCGCGCTCGACCGGGCCAGGCAACTCGGCGTCAGCCACGCCGACTTCCGGCTTGAGCGGGTCCGCAGCGCCTCCTGGCGGCTGCGCGACGCCCGGCCCGCCGGCAGCTCCGACACCGTCCAACTGGGCTTCGCGGTAAGGGTCGTGCTGGACGGCGCCTGGGGCTTCGCGGCCGGTGTCGACCTGACCCCGCAGGCCGCCGCCGCGGTGGCCGAGCAGGCGGTCGCGGTGGCGAGGCTCTCCGCGCGGATCAGCCGGGCGGCCGGCGGAGCCGACGTCGTCGAGCTGGCGGCGGAGCCGGTGCACCGGGACGCCAGCTGGATCTCCTCGTACCGGATCAACCCGTTCGAGGTGCCGGACGCCGAGAAGACCGGCCTGCTCGCCGACTGGAGCAGCGCGCTGCTGGCCGCCGACGGCGTCTCGCACGTGACGGCGAGCCTGCTCGCCGTGCAGGAGAACAAGTTCTACGCGGACACCGCCGGGACCGTGACGACCCAGCAGCGGATCCGGGTGAACCCGGACCTGGAGGCCGTCTCGGTCGACGAGCGGACCGGCGCGTTCGAGTCGATGCGCACCGTCGCACCGCCGGCCGGGCGCGGCTGGGAGTACCTGCTCGGTGAGGGCTGGGACTGGCAGGGCGAGCTGGCCAGGCTGCCCGAGTACCTGGCCGAGAAGGTCAAGGCGCCGAGTGTCGAGGCCGGTGTCTACGACCTGGTGATCGACCCCACCAACCTCTGGCTGACGATCCACGAGTCGGTCGGCCACGCGACCGAGCTGGACCGCGCGCTCGGCTACGAGGCGGCCTACGCCGGCACCTCGTTCGCGACCTTCGACCAGCTCGGCACGCTCAAGTACGGCTCCGAGCTGATGCACGTCACCGGCGACCGCACCGCCGAGCACGGCCTGGCCACCATCGGCTACGACGACGAGGGCGTGGCCACCCAGTCCTGGGACCTGGTCAGGGACGGGATCCTGACCGGCTACCAGCTGGACCGCCGGATGGCCAAGCTCAAGGGCCTGGGCCGCTCCAACGGCTGCGCCTTCGCCGACTCCCCCGCACACGTCCCGGTGCAGCGGATGGCCAACGTCTCGCTCCAGCCGGCGGCCGACGGTCCCGACACCGAGGGTCTCTTCGAGGGTGTCGAGAAGGGCCTGTACATCGTCGGCGACCGCTCCTGGTCGATCGACATGCAGCGCTACAACTTCCAGTTCACCGGCCAGCGCGCCTACGCGATCAGGAACGGCCGACTGGCCGGCCAGGTGAAGGACTTCGCCTACCAGGCGACCACCACCGACTTCTGGGGTTCGATGGCCGCGGTCGGCGGCCCGCAGACCTATCTGCTGGGCGGCGCGTTCAACTGCGGCAAGGCCCAGCCGGGGCAGGTCGCGGCGGTCAGCCACGGCTGCCCGTCGGCGCTCTTCGAGGGCGTCAAGGTGCTCAACACGCAGCAGGAGGCGGGTCGCTGATGTCGGGAACGTACAAGCCGCACGAGTTGGTCGAGCGCGCCCTGGAGCTCTCCCGGGCCGACGGCTGCGTGGTGCTGGTCGATGAGGTGACCAACGCCAACCTGCGCTGGGCGAACAACGCGCTGACCACCAACGGCGTCAGCCGCGGCCGCCGGCTGACCGTGGTGGCCACGGTGGACGGCGCCGAGGGCACCGCCTCCGGCGTGGTGGCCCGCGAGGCCGTCACGCTCGACGAGGTCGAGGAGCTGGTCCGGGCCGCCGAGGCCGCCGCCCGCGAGGCCGGCCCGGCCGAGGACGCCCAGCCACTGCTGCCGGCGGGCACCCCGTCCGCGGACTTCACCGAGCCGCCCGCCGGGACCTCGATCGAGGTCTTCGACGGCTTCGCCGACGAGCTCGGCGCCGCCTTCGCGCGGGCCCGCGCGGCCGGCCAGGCGCTGTACGGCTTCGCCCAGCACGAGGTCACCAGCACCTACCTGGGCAGCTCGACCGGTCTGCGGCTGCGGCACGACCAGCCGACCGGCTCGGTCGAGCTGAACGCGAAGGTCGGCGCCGCCTCCGCCTGGGCCGGCGCGGCCACCCGGGACTTCCGCGACGTCGACGTCGACGCGCTGCACGCGCAGCTCGACGAGCGGGTGGAGTGGGGCAAGCGGCGGATCGACCTGCCGGCCGGCCGGTACGAGACGCTGCTGCCGCCGTCCGCCGTCTCGGACCTGATGATCTACCTGTACTGGTCGATGAGCGCCCGGGACGCCTTCGAGGGCCGCACGGTCTTCAGCAAGGCCGGCGGCGGCACCCGGGTCGGCGAGCGGCTCTCCGAGCTCGCGCTGACGCTCCGTTCGGACCCGGCCGCCGCCGGGCTGGAGTCGGCGCCGTTCCTGCTCGCGCACTCCTCCGGCGACACCGGCTCGGTCTTCGACAACGGCCTGCCGCTGGAGGCCACCGACTGGATCCGGGGCGGCGAGCTGGCCAACCTGGCGAGCACCCGGCACTCCGCCGAGCTGACCGGTCTGCCGGTGCGGCCGGCGCTGGACAACCTGGTGCTGGAGACCGCCGACCAGGCCGCCGCGCCGACACTCGCCGAGATGATCGCGAACACCGAGCGCGGGCTGCTGCTCACCTGCCTCTGGTACATCCGCGAGGTGGACCCGGCCACGCTGCTGCTCACCGGCCTGACTCGGGACGGCGTCTACCTGGTCGAGAACGGCCAGGTGGTCGGCGAGGTCAACAACTTCCGGTTCAACGAGTCGCCGGTGGACCTGCTCGGGCGGATCACCGAGGTGGGCCGCACCGAGCCCACGCTGCCCCGTGAGTGGGGCGACTACTTCAACCGGGCGGCGATGCCCCCGGTCCGGGTGACCGACTTCAACATGAGCTCGGTCAGCCAGGCTTCATAACCGACAGAAGAGGTACGGAGTGGACGAAAGAAGCACGGTCAAGACCTCCAAGCGACTCTCCCGGATACTCCGGCACGATCCCGGCTCGGTCGGGATCACGCTGGACGAAGCCGGCTGGGTCGGCGTGGACGCGCTGCTCGCCGCACTCGCGGCGCGCGGCACCCGACTGAGCCGCGCCGAGCTGGACCACGTGGTCGAGCACAACAACAAGCGGCGCTTCGCCTACTCCGCGGACGGCCGGTCCATCCGGGCCAGCCAGGGGCACTCGGTGGCGGTCGATCTCGGCCTGGCCGCCACCGAGCCACCCGCGGTGCTCTACCACGGCACCGGGCACGGCTCGGTGGCCGCGATCATGCGCGAGGGACTGCGGCCGATGGGCCGTCAGGACGTCCACCTGTCGGCCGACGTCGAGACGGCCGTCAAGGTCGGCGCGCGGCACGGGCGCCCCGTCGTGCTGCAGGTGGACGCGGCCGGGCTGGCCGCGGCCGGGCACGTCTTCCGGGTGAGCGCCAACGGCGTCTGGCTGACGGACACCGTCCCGCCCACCCACCTCACCCGCCACAGCGGCTGAACCCGCGCGGCAGCGACTCGCGCCCCCGCTCTCCACGGCCGGGCAAGCTCGGCGTACGGTGGACGAAACCGGGCGGAATCGGTGTCGCGCGGGTGGATGCTGGTCAAGAGCTACGGCGGCGAGGCGGAGATGCAGATGGGCAGGAACACGGACGACGGGGTCTTCCGGATCACCGGTGCCCGGACCAGCCTCACCGAGGACGTCCGGGGCCGGCAGCGCCGCTACGTGATCTCGATGCTGATCCGCACCGCCTGCGTCCTGCTCGCGGTGGCGCTGTGGAACGTCCAGCGCTACGTGGCCTTCGGCGCGCTCGGCGGGGCGGTGCTGCTGCCGTACTTCGCGGTGATCATCGCCAACGCCGGCCGGGAGCGCTCACCGGGCCTGCCGAGCACCTTCGACGTGCCGGCCACCACGCCGCTGATGCTCGGCCCCGGCGGCACCGGCGGTGGTGGCGCGGCCGCAGCCGCCGCCACGGCTACCGCCAATGCCGCCCAGCCAGGCGAATCGCCCAGCGGCAGCTGAGCACGATCGGGCGGTGGCCCACCGCGACGGAGGGCTGACACCCCGTCAGCCGACACTCCGTCTGCTAACTCTCCGTATGCAGGCAGCACGAACCCACCCAAGGGGATTTCCCTCAAATCACGCCCGATTTGCCCACCCCTATGCCCTTTTGCCGCCTCTCAACCTCAGGAAATGCTCAAACAAATCTTTGGGGCCCTAGCCAACACCGGGGCTCTTCGTGACATACTGCGTACGCGCTCCGCATCCCCCGTCGGAGCGACGGACCGACGCCGGGCGGCTCCCCCCGTGGCTGCCCGGCGTCGTCATGTCCGCGTCAGCTCCATGGCGCGAGTCTAGCGGGGTGAGAGACTGTCGATCATGAGTATCGACTTCTTCGGCGGCGCGAACGGCGCGGCGGATGATGCCTCCCAGGGCCCCGCCGGTCCCCCCAAGTGCTCCGCGAAGGGCTGCCGGGCGAGCGCCGAGTGGGTCCTGGCCTGGAACAACCCCAAGCTGCACACGCCCGAGCGCCGCAAGACCTGGCTGGCCTGCCCCGAGCACCGCGAGTCGCTCGCCCAGTTCCTGAGCATCCGCGGCTTCCTCAAGGACGTCGTCGCGCTGGCCGACTGGCACGAGCCCGAGGTCTGACCCACCCGCGCCGCGACCCGCCGACTGCGCCCGGTCAGCCGCCGATCGCGGACATCGGCCGCTCGGGCTGGTGGAACTCGGGATCGTCGATCCCCGCGCCCGCCTTCTTGCCCCACATCGCAGCCCGCCACAGCGCGCCGATCTCGGCGTCCGAGGCGCCGTCGCGCAGCGCGCCGCGCAGGTCGGTCTCGGTGGTCGCGAAGAGGCAGTTGCGCACCTGCCCGTCGGCGGTCAGCCGGGTGCGGTCGCAGGCCCGGCAGAACGGCCGGGTGACCGAGGCGATCACGCCGACCACGGCCGGCCCGCCGTCCACCAGCCAGCGCTCGGCGGGGGCCGCGCCACGGGCGGCCGCGGGCTCGGGGGTGAGCGTGAACCGCTGCGCCAGCCGCTCCAGGATCTCCTCGGCGGTGATCATCTGCGAGCGGTCCCAGCCGTGCTGGGCGTCCAGCGGCATCTGCTCGATGAAACGGAGCTGGTAGCCGTTGTCCACGCACCAGCCGAGCAGGTCGGCGGCCTCGTGGTCGTTGGCGCCGCGCATCAGGACGGTGTTGATCTTCACCGGGGTCAGCCCGGCGGCTTCGGCGGCGGCCAGCCCGTCGAGCACGTCCTGGTGGCGCGGCCGGCGGGTCAGCCGGTGGAAGGCCTCCGGGTCGAGCGTGTCCAGCGAGACGTTGATCCGGTCCAGCCCCGCCGCCCGCAGCGCGGTGGCGGTGCGGGCCAGCCCGATGCCGTTCGTGGTGAGCGAGAGTTCGGGGCGCGGTTCGAGCTCGGCGCAGGCCGCGACTATCCCCACCAGGCCCGGTCTCAGCAGCGGCTCGCCACCGGTGAACCGCACCTCCCGCACGCCGAGCTCGCGCACCGCGAGGCCGACCAGGCGGACGATCTCCTCGTCGGTGAGCAGCTCGGGCTTGGCGAGCCACTGCAGCCCCTGCTCCGGCATGCAGTAGGTGCAACGCAGGTTGCACCGGTCGGTCAGCGAGACCCGCAGATCGACGGCCTGTCGACCGAAGGTGTCCAGGAGCACGGTTCGCACCTTCCCGAGAAGTCAGCTGGCGCTCGGCCACCGGGGGGGCGGGCCGGGCGCCAGCTTAATCCAGGGCGACCTTGCGCTCAGTCCGCGCCGATACCGGTGAGGGAGCGGACCTCCAATTCAGCGTACTTCGTCGGTTCGGCGACCCCGGTGGAGAGCAGCGTGCCCAGCCAGCCGAGCAGGAAGCCGATCGGAATGGAGACCAGCCCGGGGTTCTCCAGCGGGAACCAGTGGAAGTCCGAGTGCGGGAAGAGCGCGGCCGGACCGCCGGAGACCACCGGGGAGAAGATCACCAGCAGCACCGAGCTGACCAGACCGCCGTAGACCGAGCAGACCGCTCCGGCGGTGTTGAACCGCTTCCAGAAGAGCGAGTAGAGCAGCGTCGGCAGGTTGGCCGAGGCGGCGACCGCGAACGCGAGCGCGACCAGCGCGGCGGTGTTGAGCTTGTCCGCGTAGATGCTCAGACCGATCGCGACCGCGCCGATCACCACGGCGGCCAGCTTCGCCGAGCGGATCTCCTCCCGCTCCCCGACCCGGCCGCGCCGGATCACGTTCGCCCACAGGTCATGCGCGAAGGAGGCGGACGAGGCCAGGGTCAGCCCGGCCACCACGGCGAGGATGGTCGCGAACGCGACCGCCGAGATCACCGCGAGCAGCACCGCACCACCGGTCGACCCGGCGCCGCCGCCCAACTGCTGGGCCAGCAACGGCGCCGCGGTGTTGCCGGCGGCGTTGCTGGCCTTGATCACCTTCGGCCCGACCAGCGCGGCCGCGCCGAAGCCGAGCACCAGCGTCATCAGGTAGAAGACGCCGATGATGCCGATCGCCCAGAACACCGACTTCCGGGCCGCCTTCGCGGTCGGCACGGTGTAGAAGCGCACCAGGATGTGCGGCAGGCCGGCGGTGCCGAGCACCAGGGCCAGCGCCAGGCTGATGAAGTCGAGCTTGCTGGTGCCGCTGACGCCGTACTTCAGTCCGGGCTCGAGGAACGCCGAGCCCTTGCCGCTCGCGTGCGCGGCGGCGCCGAGCAGGTGGGAGAGGTTGAAGTCGTACTTGACCAGCACCCAGACGGTCATCACCGCGGCGCCGGCGATCAGCAGCACCGCCTTGACGATCTGCACCCAGGTGGTGCCCTTCATGCCGCCGATCGCGACGTAGAGCACCATCAGCGCGCCGACCGCGACGACGGTCCAGCGCTTGGCCGCGTTGCCCTCCACGCCGAGCAGCAGCGCGACCAGCGAGCCGGCGCCGACCATCTGGGCCAGCAGGTAGAAGATCGAGACCACGATGGTCGAGATGCCCGCAGCGGTGCGCACCGGGCGCTGGCGCATCCGGAACGCGAGCACGTCGGCCATCGTGTAGCGGCCGGAGTTGCGCAGCGGCTCGGCGATCAGCAGTAGCGCGACCAGCCAGGCCACCAGGAAGCCGATCGAGTAGAGGAAGCCGTCGTAGCCGGCCAGCGCGATCGCGCCGGCGATGCCGAGGAACGAGGCGGCGGACATGTAGTCGCCGGAGACCGCCAGGCCGTTCTGGAAACCGGTGAAACGGCGGCCGCCGGCGTAGAAGTCGGTGGCGTCCCTGGTCTGCCGGCCGGCCCAGATCGTGATGCCGAGGGTGACCAGCACGAAGAAGCCGAACAGCGACATCGTCATGGTGCGGTGGCTGCCGGCCGGGCCGGCCAGCAGCGCGGCCGTCCGGGCCGGCGGGGCGAGGACGGCGGTGAGGGGTGCGGTCATTCGCCGGCCTCCCTGGATGCGGCGACGGGGGGAGCGAACTGGCGACGCAGTTCGGCGGCCGGCGGGTCGAGCCGCCGGCCGGCGTACCTGGCGTACCAGGCGGCGATGGCGAAGGTGCTGACGAACTGCAGCAGGCCGAGCAGCAGGGCGACGTTGATGTGCCCGATCAGCTTGGCGGCCATGAAGTCGTGCGCGTAGCAGGACAGCAGCACATAGAGCAGGTACCAGAGCAGGAAGCCGAGCGTCACCGGGAAGGCGAAGCCTCGGAAGGACGAGCGCAGGGTGCGGAACTCCGGGCTCTGCGCGATACGTTCACCCGTCACCGGGTCGGTCGCGGTCGCGCGGTCCGGCGGGAAACCGGGCTGCGGGGGTTGGTCCACTATCTCTCCTGACGTCTTGGTGAGACAGGTCGCGCGGGCCTGGGATCGAGGGACAGCCGGGGGCGGTCCGCGCGGTGGGCGCACGAGTGGATCACGGCGGTGTGAGCGGTGTCACAGCCGTTGTGCGTGCCGATGCATGCTAAGAGCGAGTGCGCACTTGCGGACAGTGTTTGGCCGCATTCGGCGCACTATTCACACTGACGAGCTGCAAATCTGGCCGAAATACGTCGCTCCGCGACGATCTTCGGACATTACGAAAGGGGCGACACCCAGAACTGGTGTCGCCCCTCAGGGAATTGACTGAACGTCAGCCAATCACTTAATTCGATTGTCTAACTGCTGGATTGCGCCTGGGACCCAGAGGTCAGAACGCAATGCGCACCTTGAGCGCCGAGCGGTCGTCCATCGCCCGGTAGCCCTCCGGCACGCCGTCCAGGCCGACCGTGCGGTCGAATACCAGTCCGGGCTCGATCTTCCCGGCCAGCACGTCGGCGAGCAGCTCGGGAATGTACGCGCGGGCCGGCGCGACGCCGCCGCCGAGCGAAACGTTCCGGCCGAACATCTGACCGATGTCCACGCCCGCGCTGCCGCCGTGCGGCACGCCGACATAACCGACCGCGCCGCCGTCCCGGGTGATCGAGATAGCGGTGCGCATCGACTCCTCGGTGCCCACCGCCTCCAGCACGGCGTGCGCGCCCTGACCGCCGGTCAGCTCGCGCACCGCCTCGATCGCCGCGTCGCCACGTGCCGCCACCACGTCGGTGGCGCCGAACGTACGGGCGATCCCGGTCCGGAACTCGTGCCGGCCCAGGGCGATGATCCGACCGGCACCGAGCCGCTGGGCCGCGAGCACCCCGCACAGCCCGACCGCGCCGTCGCCGACCACGGCGACCGTGGCGCCCGGACGGACCTTCGCGGCGACCGCCGCGTGGTGACCGGTGGCCATCACGTCGGAGAGCGCCAGCAGGTGCGGCAGCAGCGCCTGGTCGGTGGCCGCCTCCTTGGGCAGCCTGACCAGCGTGCCGTCCGCGAACGGCACCCGGACCGCCTCGCCCTGGCCGCCGTCCGAGCCGACGCTGCCCCAGAAGCCACCGTCCGGGCAGGAGGTGTGCAGGCCTTCGCGACAGAACTCACAGGTGCCGTCCGACCAGACGAACGGCGCCACGACGAAGTCGCCCACCTTGGTGTCGGTGACCCCCGGGCCGACCTCCTCGACGATGCCGAGGAACTCGTGGCCGATCCGCTGGCCGGCCTCGCGGTCCGCCACGCCACGGTAGGCCCACAGGTCGCTGCCGCAGATGCAGGCGTTGACCACCCGGACCACGGCGTCGGTGGGGTGCTGGATCCTGGGGTCGGGGACCTGCTCGATCCGGATGTCGTTCGGGCCGTGGATGACGGTGGCGCGCATGGTGCAGTTCCTTACGGGAATGGATATGTCCGCTTGTACGACTATTCCCACGGGCCACTCTATTCCCAAGCCGGCGCCGGCTCCCCTTAAGCTGGTGCACCATGCATGCGCTCCCGCCGCAGGTCGGCCTCTTCCCCACGCAGCGCACCAGTGCATCCGACGTCCCGTCCGGTGCCGATTCCGGTGCCGCGTCCGAGCTCCTCGCCGGCGGGCCGTTCGACGCCGCCGGGCAGCCGGGCGGCTACGCGGTGGTCGACGTCGAGACCACCGGCCTGGGCCGCACCGACCGGGTGATCTCGGCGGGCGTCTACCGGCTGGACGCCGAGGGCGAGGTCATCGACCACTGGTACACGCTGGTGAACCCGCAGCGCGATCCCGGCCCGGTCTGGATCCACGGCCTGACCAGTTCGATGCTGGCCGACGCGCCGACCTTCCCGGAGATCGCCGAGGAGCTCGGCGAGCAGCTGCGCGGCCGCGTGATGGTGGCCCACAACGCACTGTTCGACTGGAACATGATCTCCCGTGAGTACGCGCGGGCCGGGCTGCGCGCGCCGGTCGAACAGCGGCTCTGCACGATGGTGCTCTCCCGCGACCTCGGCCTGCCGCTGCCGAACGGCAAGCTCGCCACGCTCGCCGAGTACTTCGGCGTGCGCCAGCGCAACGCGCACAACGCGCTGGACGACGCCCGGGTGCTCGCCGAGACGTTCCGTCCCAGCCTCCAGCTGGCCCGCAGCGGCGGGGTGCCGCTGCCGCTGACCACCTGCGTGGCCGTCACCGACCTGGGCGAGGACACCGCGCCCGGCGCCGCACCGGCCCGCGGCTCCTGGAACTCCTCGTACCGCCCCGCCCGCAAGCGGGTCGCCTGCCCGTACCCGAACCCCGGGCGCTGGCAGGAGGGCGGGCCGCTGGTGCAGGGCATGCGGGTGGCGATCACCGGCGACACCGCGACCGACCGCGAGGTGCTGGAGGACCGGGCCGTCGCGGCCGGTCTGCACATCGCGAGCTCGGTGAGCCGGCTCACCAGCCTGCTGGTCACCAACGAGCCGGGCAGCTGGAGCGGCAAGGCCCGCAAGGCGCGCGAGGTCGGCACGCCGGTGATCGGCGAGGACGCGTTCCTCCAGCTGCTCGCCGACGTCGCGCCGCACCCGGGCTGACCCCGGTTCGGGCGGCTTCGTCCCGGGGGCGTAGCGTGCCCTTTGTGTACCGTTTTATGCTCACCCGGCGCTGGCTGATCACCGTCCTGATCGCCCTGCTCCTGATCCCCGCCTGCATCCGGCTGGGCATCTGGCAGCTGCACCGGCACGAGTCCCGGGTCGCCCGCAACAACCTGATCGACGCCAGCCTGACGGCCGCGCCGGTCCCGTTCGACTCGATCTCCACCGGCCCCGGCTTCACCGTGCCCACCGACCTCACCTGGCGGACGGTCACCGCGACCGGCGAGTACGACACGGCGCACGAGTTCGTGGTGCGCCGGCGCACCGCCTCCGACGGCACCACGGTCGGCTACTTCGTGATCACCCCGCTGCGGCTCGCCGACGGGCACGGCCAGGTGCTGGTCAACCGCGGCTGGGTGGCTCCGGGCGCCGACGGCGTCTCCTACCCGACGGTCCCCGGCGCGCCGACCGGCCAGGTCACCGTCGCCGGCCGGCTGCGCCCGGACGAGACCGCCGCCCCCGGCGGCCTGCACGAACGCGGCGGCCTGCCGCCCCGGCAGTTCATGCTGATCAACAGTGACGACCAGGCCAAGGCGAACGGCAGCACGGTGCTCGGCGGCTTCATCGAGCTCGCGACCACCACCCCCGACCCCGGCGACGGCCACCAGGCCCAGCTGCTGCCCGCACCCGACCACTCCGACATCGGCCCGCACATGGCCTACACGATCCAGTGGTGGCTGTTCGCCGCGCTGGTGCCGGTGGGCGTGTGGATCATGATCCGCCGCGAGGCCCGGGACCGCGCCCAGGGCGCGGCCGGGGACGCCGCTGGGGACGCCGCCGGGAGCGCAACCGCCGCGACCGCGTGATCGCCCACCGCTGAAACCACCGCCCGGGGCAGAATGGCCCCATGGATCTTGGACTCAAGGACAGGGTGTACGTGGTCACCGGCGCGACCCGGGGCCTCGGCTTCGCGGCCGCCCGCGAGCTGACCGGCGACGGGGCCCGGGTGCTGGTGACCGGCCGCCGCCAGGAGAGCCTGGACGCCGCCGTCGAATCGCTCGGCGGCAGCGCGGTCGCGGCCGGCCTGGTCGCCGACAACGCCGACCCCGAGGCGGCCGAGCGGGTGATCGCCGCCGCCGTCGAGCGCTTCGGCCGGCTCGACGGCATCCTGATCAGCGTCGGCGGCCCGCCGGCCGGCCCGGTGCTCGCGGCGACCGACGAGGCCTGGCGCACCGCCTTCGACACCGTCTTCCTCGGCGCGCTGCGGCTCGCCCGGGCGGCGGCCGGCGTGCTCGGCGAGGGCGGCGTGATCGGCCTGGTGCTCTCCTCCTCGGTCCGCGAGCCGATCCCCGGCCTCGGCATCTCCAACGGACTGCGTCCCGGCCTCGCGATGGCCGCCAAGTCCCTGGCGAACGAGCTCGGGCCGCGCGGCATCCGGGTGCTCGGCCTGATGCCGGCCCGGATCGACACCGACCGGGTCCGCGAGCTCGACGCCCTCTCCGGCGACGCCGACGCCGCCCGGGCCCGCGCCGCCGCCGGCATCCCGCTGGGCCGCTACGGCACGCCCGAGGAGTTCGGCCGGGTCGCCGCCTTCGCCCTCTCCCCCGCCGCCTCCTACCTGACCGGCCTGATGATCCCGGTCGACGGTGGAGCCATGTCCGCGCTCTGACTCACCCGCGCCTGTCCGGCGGGAGCCGGTCAGGCGCGGAACGGCCCGGTCAGGCGCGGAACGGCCCGTCCAGCGCCGCCCACTGGAGCAGCATGATGGTCTTCGCATCCGCGATCTCCCCGGAGCGGATCATCCGCAGCGCCTGATCGAACGCCAGCTCCACGGTCGCGATGTCCTCGCCCTCGGCGGCGACACCGCCGCCCGCGCCGCTCGCGGTGGCCGGGCCGTAGGGCGCGGCGAAGAAGTGCAGGCGTTCGGTGACCGACCCCGGGCTCATGTAGACGGCGAAGACGTGCTCGGGTTCGCCGACCGCGTGGCCGGTCTCCTCTTCGGCCTCGCGGCGGATCGCCTGCTCGGGGGTGTCGCCGTCGAGCAGGCCGGCCGCCGTCTCCAGCAGCATGCCGTCCAGGTGGCCGTTGACGTAGGCGGGCAGCCGGAACTGGCGGGTCAGCAGCACGGTGCGGCGGGTGGCGTCGTAGAGCAGCACGGTCGCGCCGTCGCCGCGGTCGTAGGTCTCACGCTGCTCGCGGCTCCAGTGACCGTCGCGGTGCCGGTAGTCGAAGGTGGTCCGGCGCAGCACGTACCAGTCGCAGGAGAGCACCTCGACGTCGGTGATCCGCACCCGCGGATTGCCGGTCAGGTCGCGTCCGTGCCGGTCGAGGCCGGTGCGGCCGCGGCGGTCGGGGGTGTCGAGGCCCGCGGTCACCGCGTGGCGGTCGGGACGTCGGCGAGCTTGCGGTAGACCGGCTTGGCCTCGGCGCGGGCCTGCGCGACCATCCGGTCCGCGCCGGCCGAGGGGCCGCCGATCCGCAGCACCGCGTCGCAGCGCGAGAGCAGTTGCTCGGCTATCGGGTGGAAGATCTCCTCGAAGAGCGGGTCGCCCGGGGCGGCGCTGCCGGCGGTGCGCAGCAGCGGCAGCGCGAGCGCCTCACCGGTGACCGGCAGGTGGCCGGCCCGGAACAGCTCCAGCGCGGTCTCGTTCATCGCGCGGACGTTGGCTTCGAGCTTCTCGGGGTCGTCGCCGGTGCCGGCGCGGTAGGGGCCGGCCACCAGGATCATCAGGCTCATGCGGGTCGGGACCTCTCAGGCGAGGACGGTCCGCACACCCGCGTCGCGCATGGCGGCGAGGGTCTGCGGGCCGTTCGGGTGGGTGGCGGTGTCCTCGGCGGCGGCATCGGTCACGAAGACCTGCACGCTGCCGAGCGGGGCGACCTGGCTGAACGCGCGCACGCCGAGCTTGGTGGCGTCGGCGACCGCGACGGTCCGGGTGGACTGGGCGAGCCCGGCCTGCTTGACCGCCGCGTCGTCCAGCGAGAACTCCGACCAGCCGTGCTCGGCGTGCACGCCGCCGATCGACATCACGAAGCAGTCGAAGGCGAGCGACTCCAGGGTGCGCAGCGCGAGCGGGCCGACCAGCGAGCGCTCGCCGGGGCGGGAGCGGCCGCCGACCACCAGCAGCTCGATGCCGGGCCGGTCGGCGAGGCAGACCGCCGCCTGGAGGCTGAGCACCGCGACGGTCAGCGGTGCCCGCGCGGCCAGCTGCTCGGCCACGTGCACCGTGGTGGTGCCCGCGTCCAGCAGCACGCTGGAGCCGGGTTCGACCAGAGCGGCGACCGCCGCGCCGAGCCGGCTCTTCGTCGCGCCTTGCCAGGGCTCGCGGGCGGCGAAGCCCGCGCCCTCCTCGCGCGCCCGCGCGGCGATCGCGCCGCCGTGCACGCGCCGGACCAGCCCCTGCCGCTCCAGCAGATCGAGGTCGCGGCGCACCGTCATCTCGGAGACCCCCAGGCGCTGGGCGAGTTCCGAGACCGGGACGCGGTCGGCGGCGCCTTGCACCAGGCGCAGGGTCAGATCAAGACGGCTGGCTACTCCCATGCCGCATTTCTAACACACTGATGTTCATATGCACAGGCTGATGTGCGAACAGCTGATCCCCGCTCAGCCCACCCGCTCAGTCCACCCGCGGTGCGCGCTTGCCACGGCGGCGCCGGTGCGGGTGGTGGTGCGGCACCGCCGTCGGCGCGACCCGCAGCCGCAGCTCCACCGGCAGCCCGGCGACCACGCTGCGCGCCTGCGCGAGCGGACCGGCCCGGAATGCCCGCACCGCCGCCGGCACGTCCGTGCCGGGCGCGAGCAGCAGCACCGCGCGCAGCCGCCGGTGGCGTGGCTGGCGGCCAACCAGCCTGACCACCGCCGTCTCGACCTGCGGCAACTGCCGGGCCGAGATCTGGGCGGCGTCCGCCAGCGCCAGGCTGCGCAGCCGCAGCCGCAGGCCCGGGACGCCCCCGGTCGGCAGCTCCAGCTCGTCGGGCGCCGGGCGGCGGAGCTGGAAGACCAGCCAGCAGAGCGTCAGCAGCACCAGCACCGCGAGCCCACCGATCACCGCAGGCCACCACCAGCCGTGGTCGCGCCAGCGGGTGCGGGAGGCATGGCTGAGCACCGGCTGGGACGGCGAGGTGAGCGGCCACCAGCCGGGCGGCCGCAGTCCCACGTGCCGGTAGAGGCCGAAGCCGCCCGCCAGCACCAGCAGCGCGCCGGCCAGCAGCAGCAGACCGACCAGCCCGAGCAGCAGGCGGTTGACGGTGGACCGGCTCGGCAACAACCCGCGCTCCTCGGCTAGGACGTCCAGCTCGCCTGGTACGTCGGCTAGTACATCGGCGGACGGTGATGGGCCACCCGGCCGCGGATCTTCAGCTCGGGCTCCCGGGACAGCCCGATCCGGGCCAGCTCCGCGCCCAGCACGGCGCGCACCCGCGCGAGGTCCGCGCTGCCGTGCACCGTGACCCGGGCCCGCCGCCGGCCGACCCGCACCCGCGCGGCCGCGACCATCGGCAGCTCCAGCGCCCGGGTCTCCAGCAGCGCGGCCACCCCGACCCGGTCGATCGCCACCGGGCGCTCGTCCGGCAGGTCCTGGCGCAGCGCCAGCCAGCGCCGGTTGCCGGGACTCACGGCCAGCACGCAGAGCCCGCAGCCGAGCACGGCGACCAGCGCGGCGCCGGCCAGCACCCAGGGGGAGTCCAGATGCCGGGTGGCAAGCTGACGGGCCGTCCAGGAGCGCCAGCTGCCGGCGTGGTGCCCGGTCCAGACCGCGACCTCGTCGTACAGCAGCGCGCCCGCAGCGAGCAGCACGAGGAGCGCGACCAGCCCGGCGGCGGTGCCGCGGCTGGACGGGAAGCTGTGCTGCTGGCGCTCCGGCGGCGGCGCCGGCTCCACGACGGCGGGCAGCAGGGCGGGATCGCTCATGCCTGCTCACCCGCTCCCGGCCCGGCCCCTGAGCCCGGCTCGGTCTCGGAGCCGCCCGCCGTCTCAGCCTCAGCCCCACCCACCGTCTCGGTCTCGGACCCGGCCTCAACGTCGGCCTCGACCCCGGCCCCGGTCTCGGCCCCGGTCTCGGCCCCGGCCTCGGCCTCGCCCCCGGCGTCGATCTCGATCTCGGTCTCGGGCTCGGCCGTCTCCGGGTGCAACCGCTCCACCACCACGAGCACCTCGCGCGCCGGGATCCCGGTCAGCCCGCCGATCTGCTCGGCCACCGCCGCCCGCACCGCAGCGGCCCGCGCGCCCAGGTCGGACGGGAACGGCAGATCGACACCGACCCGCACCCGGGCCGCGCCGTCCAGCACCGAGACCGTCACCCGCGGCGGCTCGCCCACCGCGCCGACCCGCAGCGCGTCCCGGGCGGCCACCTGCGCGATCCGCACCAGCACCCGGTCGGCGATCCGCAGCCGCCCGCGCCGGCCCGGCGGCGTGGCCGGTCCGGTGTCCCGCCCCCAGGCGCGCTCCATCCCCAGCGACATCAGCGGCGGCGCCGGTCGCGGCTGCGCAGCAGGTCCCCGAGATCACCGAGGTCGATGTCGCTCTCCAGCAGCCGACCGGCCACGAAGCCGAGCACGCCGAGCACGGCGACCAGCAGGAACGCGGCGAACCCGCCGAAATAGCCGGCGAAGCCCAGGGCCATGCCGGCCACCATGCCGATCAGGGCGAGATTCAAGAGGTCTCCCGGTCGAAGTGGGCCGTGCGAAGGGTGTCTCTGCGGCTACTGGACCCGGGACCGCCGTTCGGAGGAGGACGGCGGCAGACCCTCCTCCTCGTCCGGTTCGTCGGGCAGGTGGACGTCGTTGACCGCGATGTTCACCTCGACCACCTCAAGGCCGGTCATCCGCTCGACCGCGGTGATGATGTTGCGCCGCACCGCCGCGGCGAGCTCCGGGATCACCACGCCGTACTCGACCACCAGGGCGATGTCGATCGCGGTCTGCTTCTCCCCCACCTCGGCCTTGATGCCGCGCGAGATGCTGGCCCGCCCGCCCGGCACCCGGTCGCGCATCGCGCCGAAGGTGCGGGCCAGGCCCGAACCGAGCGCGTGGATACCGGGAACCTCCCGGGCGGCCATGCCCGCGATCTTCTCCACCACGCCGTCGGCGAGCGCGGTGCGGCCACGCTCCTCGACGGCCGGTCCGGGCTGCGGGTGGACGGCCTTCGGCAGATCGGACGGCTTGGGGGTCTCGGGCATGGGGGTGCCTCCTGGGGGTGCGTCTCCAGCTATACCGCAAACTCCACCAACTCTGACATTCCGCCACGAAACCTGCGCCCGCAGGGAGCGGCGGTGCGGCCGCTCGGCGGGGTGGCCCAGCCGCGGTGGCCGCGGGCCCGGGAACGCCGGAAGGGCCCGGCTCCCCCCTCTGGAGCCGGGCCCTTCCCACACGCTGATCCAGCCGGATCAGTCACCGATGCCCGCCAGGTCGCGCAGCCGGCGGGCCTGGGCGGCGCGCTCGGCGGCGCACTGCTCCTGGTGCGAGCGCTGCCCGGCGCCCAGCAGCAGCGCCTTGGTCTCGATCACGGCGGCGCGCGGCGCGGCGAGCAGCGCGGCGGCCAGCTCGCGGCCGGCGGCGGCCAGCTCGTCACCGGGCACCACCAGGTTGGCCAGGCCGATCCGGGCCGCCTCGTCGGCCGCCACCCAGCGGCCGGTGGCGCAGATCTCCAGTGCCCGCGCGTAGCCGACCAGGTCAATGAGCGGCTTGGTGCCGGCCAGGTCGGGGACCAGGCCGAGCGAGGTCTCGCGCATCGCGAACTGCGCGTCCTCGGCGCAGATCCGGATGTCGCAGCCGAGCGCGAGCTGGAAGCCGGCGCCGACCGCGTGGCCCTGGACGGTGGCGATGGTGATCACGTCCGGACGGCGCCACCAGGTGAACGCCTCCTGGAAGCCGGCGATCACGGCGTCCAGCTCGGCGGCCGGCTCGGCCGCCAGGGCCAGGAAGTTCGCCTCGCCGGGGATCCCCTCGGGGGTGAACATCGCGCGGTCCAGGCCGGCCGAGAACGAGACGCCCTCGGCGCGCAGCAGCACCACCCGCACGGTGCCGGGCAGCTCACGGCCGACTGCGGCGAGCGCGCGCCACATGGCCGGGGTCTGGGCGTTGCGGCGCTTCGGGTGGCAGAGCGTGACCACGGCGAGTTCGCCCTCGACCTCCAGCCGGACACCGACCTCCTCCCAGTCGGCCGAGCTGGCAGTGGTGGGGACGGGCGCGGTCATGGGCACCTCCGGCGAGGGTCAGGGCAGGCTCCAGCGCGCTGCCCACTATGTCTACCGGAGAGTAACTTATCGACCGCCAATTGGACACCGCCCACCCGGCGACCCGATGGGGCCCGGAGCCGGGACATGGCGATCGGCGGCCGGACGGGTACATGTCACGGTCGCCGATACACCTGGACACTTGCGATAGACGTACCTGGTAGGACCTGACGGAAAGTCAGGAACCGGCTGCGGCAGCAGCCTTGGCCTTCCCGCGCGTGGCGCCGCCGCGACCCCGGAGGTTCACTCCGGATTCGCTCAGCATGCGGTGCACGAAGCCGTACGAGCGGCCGGTCTCCTCGGCGAGCGCGCGAATGCTAGCCCCCGAGTCGTACTTCTTCTTCAGCTCGGCCGCGAGCTTCTCACGCGCGGCACCAGTCACCCGGCTGCCCTTTTTCAGAGTCTCGGCCACCCGTGCCTCCTCGTAGCTGTGCTCGGTCAGATTCCCATGATCACCCATTGCCAGCGGTCTGGCCACCCATTCGACAAGGTCTGTCAGCGCAAAGGGGCGCCGCTCGGGGGTGATCGGAGCGCGCGCTGGCGCTCACCCTGGGTGTGCGCCCCCTCGCGGAAATCGGCGGCGACGGACGAAAGAGCTGATCAGCAGGGTCGCCCCGACGTCATGGCCAGGTGAAATGGCTAAAACGGAATCCTCGACCACTGCATTCCCGGATCGCGGTGCCTGATGATTCGGCATCCGCCGTATGCAGGAGCGCGTGTCTACCCGAGACAAGCGCCCGCGACCGGCGGACCGGTCACGGGCGGTGTTTGGGAGCGTTCGGGAGCACTTCGGGAGCGCCCCGGACACGGCCGGAAGCCCTCCGGGAGCGGCTCGGCAGGGTCAGGCGAGCGAGACCAGGTCGTGGTACGCCGGGCTCCAGAGGTCCTCGACGCCGTCCGGCAGCAGGATGATCCGCTCCGGCGCGAGCGCGTGCACCGCGCCCTCGTCGTGGGTGACCAGGACGACGGCGCCGGAGAAGGAGCGCAGCGCGCCCAGGATCTCCTCGCGGCTGGCCGGGTCGAGGTTGTTGGTGGGCTCGTCGAGCAACAGCACGTTCGCCGAGGAGACCACCAGCGAGGCGAGCGCGAGCCGGGTCTTCTCGCCACCGGAGAGCACCCCGGCCGGCTTGTCGACGTCGTCGCCGGAGAAGAGGAACGAGCCGAGGATCTTGCGGATCTGCACCAGGTCGGTGTCCGGCGCGGAGGAGCGCATGTTCTCCAGCACGGTGCGCTCGGGGTCGAGCGTCTCGTGCTCCTGCGCGTAGTAGCCGATCTTCAGGCCGTGGCCCGGGATCACCTCGCCGGTGTCCGGCTTCTCCACGCCCGCCAGCATCCGCAGCAGCGTGGTCTTGCCGGCGCCGTTGAGGCCGAGCACGACGACCCGCGAGCCACGGTCGATCGCCAGGTCCACGCCGGCGAAGATCTCCAGCGAACCGTAGGACTTCGACAGGTCGCTCGCGGTCAGCGGGGTCTTGCCGCACGGGGCCGGGTCGGGGAACCGCAGCTTGGCGACCTTGTCCGAGGCCCGGACCTGCTCAAGGCCGGAGAGCAGCTTCTCGGCGCGGCGGGCCATGTTCTGCGCGGCGACCGTCTTGGTGGCCTTGGCGCGCATCTTGTCGGCCTGCGCGTTGAGCGTCGCGGCCTTCTTCTCGGCGTTCGAGCGCTCGCGCTTGCGGCGCTTCTCGTCGTCCTCGCGCTGCTGCTGGTACTGCTTCCAGCCCATGTTGTAGACGTCGATCGCGGAGCGGTTGGCGTCCAGGTAGAAGACCTTGTTGACGACCGTCTCGACCAGCTCGACATCGTGCGAGATGACGATGAAGCCGCCCTTGTAGACCTTCAGGAAGTCGCGCAGCCAGGCGATCGAGTCGGCGTCCAGGTGGTTGGTCGGCTCGTCGAGCAGCAGCACGTCGGAGTCCGAGAAGAGGATCCGGGCGAGCTCGACGCGCCGGCGCTGACCGCCGGAGAGGGTGTGCAGTTCCTGGCCGAGGATCCGGTCCGGCAGGCCGAGCGCGGCGGCGATGGTGGCCGCCTCGGCCTCGGCCGCGTAGCCGCCCTTGGTGAGGAACTCGGTCTCCAGCCGGGAGTACTTCTTCATCGCGTTGTCGCGGGTGGCGCCCTTGCCGTTCGCCATCCGCTCCTCGTTCTCGCGCATCTTCTTGAGCACGGAGTCGAGGCCGCGGGCGGACAGGATCCGGTCGCGGGCGAGCACGTCGAGGTCGCCGGTGCGCGGGTCCTGCGGCAGGTAGCCGACCTCGCCGGAGCGGGTCACGGTGCCGCCGGCCGGCAGGCCCTCGCCGGCCAGCACCTTGGTCAGCGTGGTCTTGCCGGCGCCGTTGCGCCCGACCAGACCGATCCGGTCACCGGGGGCGACCCGGAAGCTCGCGGACTCGATCAGGATTCGGGCACCGGCGCGCAGTTCGAGGGCGTTGGCGGAAATCATGGCTGGGGGAACTCCTGGGGTGGGGCGGGCCCGGGCGCGTCAGCGGGACGCAGCGGACCGGGCACGGGGGCGCGGCGAAGGTCTGGGCGTGCTGGACGGACCGGCGTGGCCTGGAGCCGGACGCGCGAGCGCGCAGGCCGTCGGCCGTACCGACTGCCGCCGCTAATGCCCGGGGAGAACAGCCATGCCGGCCAGTCTACCGGGAGACCGACAGCTGCTTTCAGTCATTTACTGCTGGGCCTACTACTGGGCCGCGCCCGCAGCCGGGCCCGCGGCGGGCGTGACGGCCACTGCCGGGCAGCCGGCCTCCGGCTTGACGGCGGCGAACGGCGCGGCCGCGCTGTCACACGGCGTCTCGATGGCGCCCTGCTCGGCGTCGTAGACCCGGTTGCCGACCAGCGGGCCGTCGTCCAGCTCCACCCGGGTGCCGTCCAGCCGCTTGAGCAGCACCTTCGGGCCGGCGTTGATCTGGTAGCCGTGGCCGTCCAGCTTGAAGCCGGCGACCGCGCCGGGCAGCGGGCGGCCGGAGCTGGTGGTGCCGGTGCAGGTGCGCGGGACCAGCACCGCGGTGTCGGTGGCGACGGCGCGCAGCGGGTCGTAGGAGCAGCCGGCGTACGGGCGCGAGTTGAACCTGAGATCCCCGTCACGGTCCCGGAAGCCCATGGTGAGGCCCGGGGTGAGCACCTGGACCCACGGCTCCGGGCCGGTCACGACCTGCACCGCGGCCGCGGCCCGCTCCTGGAGCAGCTGCTTGCGCTGGGCCTCGGTGCGCTGGTCCGCGCCGGGGTCGTCGGAGCCGTGCAGCCAGTCGGACAGACCGGGCACCGCGCGGTGCCAGCGGACCGAGTGGTCACTGAGCTGCACCGAGGTCACCATGCCGTCGTCCCAGACCACGACCGCGCTCTGGTTGCCGAGCAGCGAGTAGTGCAGCGCGGTCGCGCCGTCGCGCTGGTAGCTCCAGAGCAGCGTGTGAGTTGCCGGGTCGTAGGCGTCGAGGCCGGTGCTCAGCTTGAAGTCCGGCAGCGGCGCGTCCGCGGACTGCGCGCCGACCGGGCTGGCCTGTGCGTTTCCGGGCGCGGAGACCTGGTCGCCGAACGGAACCGGGCGGTTGGCGTGCGCGGCAGCACCTACGCCGAGCACCAGCAGCACGGCGAGGGCGGGCAGCGCCGACCTCGGGGTCAGAGTACGAAACGGCTTCCAGGACACCTCGGGAGGGTACCTGGCGAACATTGAACCGTCAGCATGGCGTGGCCGAGCGTCCGGCCTACGGACGGATAACCGGACATTCGGCGGGGGTGGATTGGCGGGGGTGGACTGACGGTGCGAAGTCCGGTGCTCACGGAGAGCTGATGACCGGTCAGTCCGCGAGCCGCTCCGCGGCCGTTTCCAGCCGAGTTCGGCCAGACTCGCGACAAATGTCCACTTTAGGGTGACATTCGGCTTTTCTGACGGCAGCTCGCCTTACTGTCGGTGTGCGCGGGAGCACACGGCGGGAGCACACGACTGCCCTGCCGGCATCGTGCGGAGCCCCCTTGATCGCGTTGATCGCGCGGAGACCGCGCGGAGCCCCTAGGAGACGAGACGATGCGAATCGGCCGCCTGGCCCTGGCCGGCTCCGCGCTGCTGCTGGTCGCCACCGCGAGCGTCACCAGCGGCAGCCCGCACATGACGGCGGAGCACGGTACGGCCGACCGGAGCCCGTCCGCCGCCGTCTCGGCCGCCCCGCCGCCACCCGACGGCGGACAGCGCCCGCGCGGCTCGGCGCCCCGGCCGCCGTCCCAGCGGGCACTGCACGAGGTGCCGTTCGGCGCGTTCGTCGGCTCCTGGGACCAGTACATCCCGCAGATCGCGCGGATGGCCGGCTGGCTGAACGGCGCCAACCTCCAGGTCGGCCACACCTATCTGGCCGGAAACGGCTGGAACGACGTGGAGGGCGAGACGAAGGTCCTCGCGCTCTGGTCGCAGTGGCGCCTCGCCGACCCGAACCGGACGCTGGTGCTGAACGTGCCGATGCTGGTCCCGAACGAGGGTGACCTGCCGGACGACCAGGTGGCCCGGCTGCTCGGTCAGGGCGTGCGCGGCGCGTTCGACCAGCACTTCCTCAAGCTGGCCCGCAAGCTCGTCGCGCTCGGCGGTTCCGACACCGTGATCGTGCCCGGCTGGGAGATGAACGGCATCACCTACACCAGCCGCTGCCGGCCCGACCCGACGGCCTGGAAGGCGTACTGGCGGCGGATCGTCGGCGTGATGCGGTCGGTCCCCGGGCAGCGGTTCCGCTTCGACTTCGACCCGAACCGCGGGAAGGACGCGATCGCCTGGACCAAGTGCTACCCGGGCGACGACGTGGTCGACGTGATCGGCATGGACAGCTACGACCAGCCGGCCGGCGGGACCTTCGACGAGTACGTGCGCGAGCCGTACGGCCTGCAGGACCAGGTGGACTTCGCGGCCAAGCGCGGCAAGCCGGTCTCGTACCCGGAGTGGGGGCTGTTCCGCAACGGGGACGATCCGGAGTTCGTGCGGCGGATGGTCGAGTGGATGCGGACCCACGACACCGCCTACCAGACCGTGACCGACTACTGCCCGCACGGCTTCTGGGAGTGCCACAGCAACCCGCGCTCCAGCGCCGTCTACAAGCAGCTGATGAGCGGCTCCAAGGGCGCGGCCGACGTGACGATCCCCTCGCCGCCGTGCCCGGGCGGCGCCCGGCCGCCGCGGCCGGGCCTCGGCTGCCCGGGGTGGCAGCCGTCGGCGACGGCGAGCGCGTCGGGGTCGGCGGTGCCGTCACCGTCGCCGTCGCCGGTGTCGAGCCCGACGCCCACGCCCGCTGACACTGACGCGCCGTCGACCCTGCCGACCCTCCCGGCGCTGCCCAGCCCGCCGGTGCCGCCTTCGCCGCCGGCCGTTCCGTCGCCGCCGGTCCCGCCGGTGCTGCCGGTGCTGCCGGGCGGGCCGCTCGATCGGCCGACACCGCGTATCAAGGGGGACTGAGACACCGGACCGCCCCCGGCCCCCGCCCTGTCGGGCGGAGGCCGGGGGCGATCCGGTGCTCGGGTGCCTCTGGAGAGGGGGTGGTCACAGCGCGAGGGCTGAGGCACGAGCGGGGGCCGGGGGCGGTCCGGTGCTCGGGTGATCGCGCAGCGGGGGTGAGTGGGTGGGGCGGGGTTCGGTGGGGCTCAGGGCAGGCCCAGCCAGGTGCGGGTGCGGCGGACTGGGCCGCGTAGGTGGGGGGCGAGGGTGGTGCGGGTGCGGGCGAGGGTGAGGCGCAGGGTGAGGGCGGCGGCGCAGTAGCGGGGGCCGAAAAGCAACCGGTGGTTCTGCTCCCGCTCGGGGCGCCAGCGCTCCTTGTACTGCTCCTCGCCGCGCATGAGGCTTATCTCCGGGATCCCGGCCCGGACGGTCTCCTCCAGCGAGGTGCCGAAGAGCAGCCCCGCGATGTCCACCCGCTCGCGCAGCCCGGGGTGGGCGCCGTAGAGGTAGAGGCCGGCGAAGGCGGGGCAGAGCAGCAGCAGGTCCACCGCCATCAGCTCGTCGTCCAGGTAGTAGCGGTACACCACCGCCTGGCCGAGCGCTGCGAGTCCGGCCGTGGACTCGGTCAGGTGCCGCGCGAACCGGTCGGTGACGTGCTCGGCGGTGACCCCGCGGCTCTCCCACTGGAGCGCGTGCAGCCGCAGCAGCTCCACCATCGCCGCCCCGGTCTCCTCGACCGGCACCCGCCGCGCCTGCACGCCGGCCTCGACGAGCTTGCGCTGCTTGGCCCGGCTGCGCTGGGCGGTGCGCCCGGGCAGCCGGGCCAGCAGTTCCTCCATCGGGACGGCCGGCAGGTGCTGGCAGACCGAGTCGACGAGCTGGTGGCGGCGGCCGCGCCAGTGCGCGTAGACCCGGTGGGCGGCCGAGCCAGGGCGGACCTCGCGCAGCTCCAGGCTGTGCCAGGGACGGTGCAGCGCGAGCTCGTCGGCCAGCGCGGCGGCCAGCTCGGCGGCCGCCTCGTCGGCGTAGGCGTCGTCCAGCAGCAGATCGGTGAAGTCGACCAGCGCGCCGCCGAGCGCGGTGTAGCCGCCGAGCCGGCCGAGGGCCAGCGCGGCGGCGCCGACCAGCCGGCCGTCCCGGCGGACCAGCAGCACCCGCAGCGCGCCGGGCCGGCCGTACGCGCGCCACCAGGAGGCCAGCCAGGCCGCCGACTGGAACGGCGTGGCGGTCCGGCAGCGGGCGGCGAGGTCGTTCCACTCGGCGGCGAGCCCGTCGAGCGCGTCGTCCTCGCGGCGCAGCTCGGTGGTCCACCGGGGCAGTCTCGCCTCGCCGTCCGCCGGGGCCTGGGCCTGGGCCTGCGTCTGGTCAGGCCGGGCGGTGGTCACTGCGCGCTCCGGACCGGTTCGGCCGCCGTCGCCGCCACCGTCACCGCCGAGGCCGAAGCGGGCTTCGGCACCGGGACCGGCGCCGGGCCGGGCACGGCGGCGAGCGGCGCGGCGAGCGCCGACGGGCCCGCCTTGCGGCGCGTCATCATGCCGAGCGCCCCGACCAGCACGCCGGCCGCCGCGCCGACGGCCACGTCCAGCTTGCCGCTCGGCGTGGTCGGCTTGTCCGGCTCGGCGGCGGCCGCGAGCGGGACCAGCTTGACCCCGGTCTCCTTGCTGCCGGTGTTGGCGAAGCCGATCAGCGCCTTGGCCACCGCGTCCGCCGCCTTCACCGCGGCCTGCGGCTGCCGGCCGCTGCCGGCGATCTCGATCACCGGGGCGTCCGGCGAGGTGGTGCCGGCCACCTCGCCGCCCAGCTCGCTCTCGCTCTGCCCGGCCTCGGCCGCGGCGAGCGCCAGCACCTGCGGCTGCCCGGCCAGCCGGCCGTACGCCTGGGCGAAGTTGACCGCCACCGCGGCATCGGCGGTGTTCTCCGGGACCACCACGACGTAGGAGCTCGCGGAGTAGGACGGCGGTGTGACGACGGCGTAGCCGGCCCCGGCCACCGCGCCGAGCGGGACGGCGACGGCCACCGGCCACCAGTGCCGGGCGAGCGCACGCAGCGCGCGGCCGCCGCCGTGGCCCGTGTTCGCGCGCCCTGCCGACTCTGCGGACTGAGCGGACTCTGCTGATGCGGACCGTGCGGACTCTGCGGACTGTGACTCGGACATCTCAGGACTCCCTCCCGGCTGGGGCCGGCCGGTCGCCGCGCCCCAACCGCTCGTACAGTTCGGCCAGTTCGGTGGCCGTGCGGGCAATGTCGTAGTGCGTCACGGCGGCCGGGCGGGCCGCGGGGCCCTCGGATCGCCGGGCGGCGAGCTCCTGGAGCGCGTCCCGGTAGGCCACCGGATCCGAGGGCAGCTTGCGCGCGTGCGGTGCGGCGTCCGGCGGCAGCTCCTCCAGCGCCGGGCAGCCGCTGTGGCAGACCGGCAGACCCGCGGCCAGTCCCTCCAGCACCGCGAGGCCGAAGGTCTCCTCGACCGAGGGGGCCGCCAGCACGTCCATCGCGGCGAGCAGCTCGGGCACGTCGGCGCGCTCCCCGGCGAACCGGACCCGGCGGGCCAGCCCGAGCTCGGCGGCCCGCCGCTCCAGCGCCGGGCGCTGCGGCCCGTCCCCGACGATCAGCAGCCAGGCGTCCAGCTCGACCGGTAGCGCGGCGAGCGCCGCCACCAGGACCTCGAAGCGCTTGCCCGGCACCAGCCGGCCGACCGCGCCGATCACCCAGGCCCACTCCGGCACCCCGAGCGTGCCGCGCAGCCGGCTGCGCAGCAGCTCCCGGTCGGCGGCGGTCCGCTCGAAGCGCGCCGCGTCGATGCCGTTCGGCAGGACCGCGACCCGCTGACCCGGAACCCCCCAGTCGGCGAGCGTGCCGGCCACCTGCCGGGAGACCGCGACCGTGGTACCGCCGAGCCGCTCGGCCGCCAGGTAGAGCGACTTCACGCCCCGGCCGACCGCCCGGCCCTCGATCGTGCCGGCGTGCAGCGAGTGCTCGGTGGCCAGCACCGTGCGGACGCCGGCGAGCCGGGCCGCGAGACGGCCGTAGAGACCGGCCCGGTAGAGGTGGGTGTGCACGACGTCGTAGCGGCCGCCCCGGATCAGCCGGGTGAGCCGGGGCAGCACCGCGAGGTCGCGGTTGCCGCGCATCGCGAGGTCGTGCACGGTGAAGCCGTCGGCACGCAGCGCGTCGGCCACCGAGCCCGGGTTGGTCAGCGTGGCGACCTCGCAGTCGATGCCGGGCGGCAGGTGGCGCAGTGTCAGCAGCAGTTGCTGCTCGGCGCCGCCGGCAGCCAGCCCGGTGATGATGTGCAGCACCCTCACCGCGCGGCCCTCATCCCGCCGGCGCGGCGCAACTCGGTGACCACGTCCCGCAGTTCGTGGCGGCCGCGCTTGGCGCGCAGCCGCCAGGCACCGTCCCGGTCGCCGACGTAGCAGCGGGGCAGCGCGAACCGGCCGGCCAGCGGACTGTGCCGGATCGCCACCGCGTAGTCGTAGCCGGCCTCCTGGACGGCCCGGGCGGCGGGCAGGTCCACCGCGCCGTACGGGTAGCAGAAGCCGCTCACCGGGCCGCCGACCAGCGCCTCCAGCACCCGCCTGCTGTCGCGGACCTCGGCCCGCAGCAGGTCGGCCGCGACACCCGGCAGCGAGACGTGGCTGAGCCCGTGTGAGCCGATCTCCCAGCCGGCGGCGGCGAGTTCGCAGACCTGGTCGACGGTCAGCAGAGCCTTGCGCGGCCCTTCGACGTCCCAGCCGTTGTCGCCGCCGAGCCGGTCGGCGACCACGTACGCGGTGGCGGTGAAGCCGTAGCGGCGCAGGACCGGGACTGCGTGCCGGGCGAAGTCGGCGTAGCCGTCGTCGAAGGTCAGGCCGACCAGCCGGTCGCGCCGGCCGGCCGCGCGGGCGGCGAGCAGCTCGCGCATGCTCACGCCGCGCCAGCCGCGCCCGGCCAGCCAGCGCATCTGGGCGGCGAACCGCCGCGGGTTGACCGTGAGGAGGTACGGATCCTCCTCCTCCTCGGCCACCGAGTGGTACATCAGGACCCAGGGCGCCCCGAACCGTTGACCCGGCACGGCACCGGGATCCGGCGGCCGCAGGTGTCGATGGTGGCGGGTGACTTCAACGACCATCTGGCAGCGTTCCTTCCTCCGGTGGGCGCAGGTCCGCCGGGGGGCCGTAGGTGCCGGGTCCGTACTCGCCGCCATGGGGGGCGGTGCCGTACTGGCCGCCGTGGGGGGCGGGGCCGGGCTGACCGCCATGAGTGGCAGGTCCGTGCTGGGCGCCATGGGTGGCGGGGCCGGGACGGCCGCCATGGCCGGCGCGTCCGTGCTCGGCGCCGTGGGTGGCGCGTGTGCGCTGGGGGCCTTGGGTGGGGCTGCGGTGCGCGCCGGGGCTGCGGCGGGCGGGCGGCAGCAGGCCGCGCACCGGGCCGACCACCGGGCCCAGCCGGGGGCCCAGGCCCGCCCGCACCGGTGCGAGGAGCAGCCGGATCGACCCGGTCAGTTCGTGCGCGCCGAGCAGCCTGCCCAGGCCCGCGTAGACCGCCAGGACCACCGCGCCACCGACCGTGATCGACGCCAGCGGCTGCCCGCAGGCCCGCGCGGCCAGCGCGCCGGCCGCCGTCGCGCCCGCCCCGGCGAGGACCAACTTCGCCTGCCCGGCGAGCACTTGGCGCATCCGCAGGGCGATGCCGCGCAGCTTCAGGCCGCGCAGCAGCAGCACGGCGCAGGTGGTGATGCCGGCCGCGTTGGCGGCGGCCAGCCCGGCCGCGCCGAACCGGTGGGCGGTCAGCGCGCCGACCAGCGTGGTGACCACCAGCCCGATCGCCATCGCGCCGACCGGGTACCAGTCGAGCAGCCGGCGCCCGGCCTCGTCCGGCCCCGGGTCGTCGGCCCGCCGGACGGCCGGGCGCATCGAGAAGAACGGCCGGACCATCACGCCGATCAGCGCCTGCGCGAGCAGACCGAAGCTGTAGACCTGGATCGCCTGCGCGGTCGCGGCGGTGTCGGCGGGGCTGAAGGCGCCGCGCTGGAACAGCAGCGCGACCACGGCCGGCGCGCAGGCGATCAGGAACGCCGTGCCGGCGATCACGACGGCCGCGGCCTGCCCGAGGTCCTTCTCCACCCGGTCGCGCGCCGCGTCGAGGTCGCCCGCCGCGAGCGCCCTCGCGACCAGCGGGAAGGTCACCGTGCAGATCAGGATGGCCGTCGTCATGGCCAGCTGGGAGACCTTGGCCGCGTAGTTGAGGTGCGAGATGGTGCCGGGCGGCAGCGCCGAGCCGAGGTAGCGCTCGATGAAGACCTGGGACTGCCGGGTGAGCGTGAAGGCCGCCACCGGCAGCAGCGCGAGCGGGCTGAGGACCAGGGCCTGTCCGGCGGATCTTGTCGGATAAGCGCGCGGCGTTGGGCGCCCGGCTGGGCGTGCGCCCGAGTCGGCCTCGTACTGGGCCGTACTTGGGCGATTCGGGCGTGCGTCCAGCCGGGATGCCCGGCGTCGCGCGCCCGGCAAGATCCGCCGGACAGGCCCTAGCGCCCGGCCGGCCGGCCTCGCCGGGCGCAGGCGGAGCCCGGACGCGGAGGAGCCCAGCACAGTGGAGCCCCGTGCGGTGGACCCTGACAGGGCGGGCCGGCCGCGGCCGGGGCGACGACTGCGCAGCGCGCGGACGAACGGGCCGACCAGCACCCCGGCCAGCAGCAGGCTGCCGAAGGCGACCCCGAGCGCCGCCGCGCGCACCCCGAGCGCGCCGTGGCCGAGCGTCAGGACGCCGAGGATGCCGAGGTTGTAGGCGACGTAGATCGCGGCGGGCGCGGTGAAGCGGTGGTGGGCGCGCAGCGCGGCGCCGAGGTAACCGGCCACGCCGAACGGCAGGATCGTGACGGCCGTGATCCGGGTGCAGGTGATCGCGAGGGCCGGGTCGGCGAGCCCGGGTGCCAGCGTGTGCACCAGCTGCGGCGCCCAGAGCGCGGTGGCGCCGGAGAGCGCGCACAGCCCGGCGAGCAGCCAGGGCAGCGTGGCCGCCGTCAACTGCCGCACCGGGTCCGGGTTCTCCGGCCGCTCCTCGCGCAGCACGAGGGCCAGGCTGAAGGCCGGCACCATCAGGAACGCCATCGCGTCCTCGATCAGCAGCGGCGCGGCGGTCTCGGGGACGGTCCAGGAGACCAGGAACGCGTCGGTGCCCTCGGAGGCGCCGAAGAACCGGGCGAGCAGCAGGTCGCGCAGCAGCCCGAGCGCGGAACCGGCCGCGCTGAGCAGCGCGGTGATGCCGAACGCCCGGGCCAGGAAGGACGCGCTGCGCGGGGCCGGCGGCGCGGGGGCGGCGGGTGGGGGCGGAGCCAGACTCGGTCCGGCCGTCACGCCGACGCCCCCGCGACCGGCCCGGCCGCCGGTGACGCGCCTCTCTCCACCGGCAACGCCCACCAGCCCGCCACGCCGAGGATCACCGAGGTCAGCACCGTCGTGGTGCCGCCGATGTCCGCGTAGAGGAAGTCGACCAGCACCCAGACCAGCAGCCCGAGCGCCGCCAGGCCCGGCCCACCGGCCCGGCGCAGGCAGCCGAAGAGCAGCGCGCCGAACAGCGTGCCGTACGCGACGATGCCGATCAGCCCCTGCTCGCTCAGCACCAGGAAGTACATGTTGTGCGGGGAGAGCAGCGGCTCACGCTCGAAGCCGATCGTCGAGTCGGCGGCGTCGCTGCCGGAGGAGAGCCGCAGCGGCGCGTGCGAGTCGCGCAGCCGCTGGAAGCTCTTCGGCCCGGCGCCCGCCACCGGGTGGTCGGCGAAGATCGCCCGGGCGGTGGTCCACAGGTCGTACCGGTCGCTGACCGAGTGGTCCTCGTTGCCGCCGGAGACGGAGCCGATGCTGCTGAGCCGCTCGGTGACGTCGCCGCCGCCCGCGCCCAGCCAGCCGCCGGCGCTGAGCCCGCCGAGCAGCACCACCGCCGCCGCGAGCGCGATCACCGCGCCGCGCACCGCGAGCCGGGCGTCGGCGCGCAGCAGCAGCACGGCGACCGCGACGGCGGTGGCGATCCAGCTGCCCCGGCTGAACGAGACCGCGAGCGGGAACAGCAGGAAGGCCGCGGAGGCGAACAGGAAGCGCCGCAGCCACGCTGTCTGACGCTCCATCAGCGCGAGCGCGAGCGCCGCCAGCAGGCCGAAGCTGACCACGCCGGACATCGCCATGATGTCCAGCGCGCCGAAGGTGCCGACCGCCCGGATCGGCTGGCCGGTGTACGAGGCGCCGGTGCCGGTCAGGAACTGCGCGGCGCCCACCCCGCCCTCGACCAGCGCGGCCAGCACGAACGCGCCGAGCACCAGGCGCAGGTCGGTGCGGTCGCGCAGCGCGCACAGCACCGCCGCCGGGACCAGCACGAAGATCTGCACCAGCCGCACGAAGCCGGTCAGGCTGGCGGCCGGGTCGATCGAGCAGACGGTCGCGACCGCGGCCGCGAGGACCACGCCCGCGAAGGCCGCGCAGGCCCGCCGGCTCAGCCCGAGCGGGCGCCCGCGCAGCAGCTCCAGGCCGGTGAGCGCGACCAGCGCCATCGAGGCGAGGTCGGCGGCCGTGATGTGAACCGCCGCCGTGACGTCCTTCTCGCCGGTCGGTACGCAGACCAGCAGCACGGTCACGGCGGCCAGCAGGCTGGGCCGGCGCAGCAGGGCCGACCAGGCGTGCGCCCGTAACGCGGGCGGCGTCGCGGACGCCGAAGCGGCCGTCGAGGCGGAGGCCGCCGCACCGGGCGGCGCGGGTCGGGCGGGCAGGGTGAAGGCCACGGTGCGTCAGCTCCCGTCCGGGCGGAGCATCAGAACCGCCGTGCGCAGCAGGATCTTGACGTCCTGCCAGAGGCTCCAGCTCTCGATGTAGCGGTTGTCGAAGCGGGCCCGGTCCTCGATCGAGGTGTCCCCGCGCAGCCCGTTCACCTGGGCCAGTCCGGTCAGCCCGACCGGCACCCGGTGCCGGTCGGCGTACTCCGGGTAGGCCTGGCCGAACCGCATCACGAAGTACGGGCGCTCGGGGCGCGGGCCGACCAGGCTCATGTCGCCGCGCAGCACGTTCCACAGCTGCGGCAGCTCGTCCAGCGAGCTGCGGCGCAGCAGGTGGCCGACCGCGCTCATCCGGTGGTCCTGGGCGATGTTCCAGTGGGTGGCCGACTCGTGCTCGTTGGCCGGGCGCAGCGTGCGGAACTTGAGCAGTGTGAAGACCCGGCCGTCCAGTCCGGTGCGCTGCTGGCGGAAGAGCACGCCGGGGCCGGTGTCGAACCGGACGGCGAGCGCGCAGACCGCGAGCACCGGCGAGATCAGCAGCAGGCCGAACGCGGCGGCGCCGATGTCGAGCGCGCGCTTTCCGCGCCAGCCGAGCCGGCGCAGCGGCGGGCGGGTCAGCCGCAGGCAGGGGAAGCCCCAGAGGTGGTCGGCCGAGCGGCGCACGCCCGGCTCCAGCGAGCCGTGCTCGCGCAGCGCCGGGACCAGCCAGACCTGGCAGCCGAGCCGGACCGCCTCGCGCAGCAGCACGGCGGTCTCCTGCTCGTCGGCCGCGCCGGCGGTGGCGATCAGCTGGCGCACGCCGTGCCGGCGGATCTCGCGCTCCAGCGCCTCGCGGCCGCCGCCGAGCGCGGGCACCGGGGAGTCGCCCGGCAGCAGCACCGGATCCGGGTCGAGGTAGCCGACCGGGCGCATGCCGTACTCGGCGCGTTCGCGCAGCGCGGTGGCGACCCGCTGGCCGAGCGGCCCGGCGCCGAGCACCAGCACCGGGACGGGCCGGCGGCGGCGGACCTTGCGCAGCAGGTGGTAGAGGAACGCCCGGCCGCAGGCGGCGGCCAGCGCGAGCACGGCGAGCAGGGTGACCAGCCGGACGGGGTGGGCGGGGCCGGTGGACGGCCAGTGGCCGGGCAGGCAGCCGGCCAGCGTGACGGCGAAGGCGACCGCGACCGCGCAGCGGCCGATCAGCGAGGGGAGTTCGTCGAGCGCGGAGGGCGTCATCCTGGTCCGGTAGAGGCCGCCGGCCAGGTTGAGCGGGACCAGCAGCGGGAGAACGGCAGCCGCTGCGGTGAACGGGGGCGCGAACTCGCCCGCGCAGCAGGCCGAGGCGGTGCAGGTGGCCAGGGCGTCGACCACGAGCAGCCCGGCGGGCAGCAGGCCGCGGGCGCGCAGCCCGCGGCGGTGCCGACCGAGCACCGGAGCAGCGCGCGACTGCGCCGACCGGGCGGGCCGGTCGAGCAGCCCGGTCGCGAGCCGCCGGTCGCGGTCCGCGGGGCGCCCGGGCCGCGGCACGCTCTCGTGGTCAATGGTCATCAGCGCACGAACTCCCCTGTTGTGTGCCCTTGGTGGCGAGTTCCCGGAACCGGGACGGCCGGCGCCGCGAGCCCGGCGCCGTGGGCCCGGTCCGGGTAGCACCTGCCGCCGCGGCGAGCCGCGCCCGTTCCCAGTCGCACAGGAGTCTGATCAGCGACTCTGACCAGGGATGTCGAACTCACGGAACGAAGCAGGCAAAATCAGACAATACCGAACGATGGCTACAATTCCGGCAGTTGACTTGCCATTTCATTCCACCCGCCCATTAATCATTTTTTCTGACATGCGGGCGGCTCGCCGATGCGTTCTCACGCCCCGATCAACGATCAGGCTCCGGTCGGGACACGGGGAATCGCCCACTGAGGGGTGATCGAGTTCTGATTAATCGACTTCTGATACAGCTCGGACACCTGCGCGACGACCGAACGGACGTCATGCCGCCGCGTCACCCATTCCCGCGCCTCGGCCCCCCGGCGAGCGCACTCCAGCGGATCGGCCAGCGCCTCGGCGAGCGCATTGGTCAGCGCGGCCGGATCGCCGGGCGGGATCAGCGCCCCGGCCCGGTGCGCCTCGGGCAGTTGCTCGCGGGCCCCGGGCACATCGGTGAGCAGCACCGGGCGGGCCATCGCCATCGCCTCCAGCGGCGCGAGCGCCATCCCCTCCCAGCGCGAGGGCAGCACCACCAGGTCGGCCGCCGCCAGCCACGGCCGCGGATCGGCCACCTCGCCCGCGAGGCGCACCCGGTACGGCTCCGGCAGCGCGCGGGCCTGGGCGGCCAGCGCCTGCGCGTCGGGCCCACCGCCGACCAGCGCCAGCCCTGCGGTCGGCACCCGGCGGGCCACCGCAGGCCAGGCCGCGAGCAGCACGTCCTGCCCCTTCTGCCGGCAGAGCCGCCCGACGCAGACGGCGAGCGGCTCGGAGAGGTCCAGGCCGAGCGAGAGCCGGGCGGCGCGGCGCTCGGCGGGCGTGTAGTGGCGCGGGTCGACGCCGTTGGGCACGACCGTGAAGTCGGCGCTGATGCCGACCGCCTCGCCGTCGAGCCGCTCCTGCTCGCTGACGCAGAGCACGCCGGTGGCCCAGCGGGTCGCGTACCGCTCCCAGCGGGTGCTGGCGGTGGCCAGCGTGCCGGTCGCGGCGGCGAACGACCAGGCGTGCGGCTGAAAGACGGTGGGGAGTCGGCCGCGCAGCGCGAGCCGGCCGGCCAGTCCGGCCTTGGCGCTGTGCAGGTGCACCAGGTCGGGACCGGCGGTGCGGACCAGCCGGCGCAGCCGCGCGGTCTCCAGCGGCACGCTCGGCCCCGGCGAGCGGCGGGCCGGCCACTCCAGCACCTCGGCCCCGGCCGCCGCCGCCTCGGGCGCCAGCCGGCCGCCGGGCGGGCAAGCGACCAGCACCCGGTGCCCGGCGGCGCGCTGGCCGCGGACCAGATCGGTCACCACCCGGGCCACGCCGCCGTCGACCGGCTGGGAGACATGAAGGATCGTCAGATGCACGGGCGCGAGCCTAGGGCGGCCCGGCGCGGCGGCGACCCCGTTCTCACCCGCCCGGGGGCGGGGTCCACCCGTACGAGCCGGGCGCTCGCACGTGCGTGTCAGTCGGTTGGTCCTATGGTCGGACCTACTTGAGCTGGTCGGCCAGCCGGCTCAGCACCTCGTCGTGGATCCGGTTCAGGCCCTTCGGCGCGAAGGTGCGCTCGAAGAAGCCGCCGATGCCGCCGGCGCCGTTCCAGGTGGTCTCGATGCCGACCCGGGTCTGCCCGGCACCGGCCGCACTGACCGTCCAGGTGATCACCATCGAGGAGTTGGCGTCGGTCTCCACCAGCGTGCCCGGCGCGGGCGCGCTGACGGTGAAGAGGCAGTCACGGACGCGCTTCTCGGTGGCCTGGAGCTTCCAGTGCACCTGGGTGCCGGCGCCGATGCCGCCGGCCCGGACCTCGTACTCGCTGTACTGCGCGGGCAGCAGCTTCGGCCGGACCACGGTGTAGTCGGCCAGCGCCTCGTAGACCTGCTCGGGCGTGGCGGGGTAGGTCCGCTCGGTGACGGCTTGGACCTGGGCCATGTGCTGCTCCTCGGGAGGGGTACGGCTGTGTGGGGACGATTCGACGGGGCAAGCCAACCACACGGCTCGTCACCCCTGAGCGTCGCCACCCGGCAGCTCCAGACCGGTGATCATCGCGCGGACCCCGGCGCGGTACATCCGTTCCGCCGCGGCCTCGTCCTCCCCGGTGACGCCCCACTCCGTCAGCGGCGTGCGCAGGACGTCGGTCAGTTCCAGACCGATCAGCCCGTGCATCACACACCAGAGGCAGTACGCCGCACGGGTGGCCCCGCCACCCTCGGCGCCGGCCCGGCGGACGGCGGCGATCAGCGGCGCGAACGCCGTCTGCAGGGCCTCGGCGCGCAGACCGCCGGCCGGCTCGAAGTCAGGCAGCGCGCGACTGAACATGAAGCCGTAGCGCTGTGCGCCGGCGAGCGCGAATTCCCGGTAGGCATAGGCGATTTCGGCGAGGTCATGGTGCGTGTCGGCGGTTGCCGGGACGGCCGCGAGGACCTCGCCGAGGAGTGCGAAGGTGCGCTGGTAGAGGGCCTCCAGCAGGCCGGCCCGCCCGCCGAAGCGGGTGTAGAGACCCATCGTCGACGAGCCCGCCTCCTCGGCGACCCGGCGGATGGTCAGTTCGCTCGGCCCCCGGCCTGCGAGTACGCGCAGGCCGGCCGCGACGAGCCGCTCGGTGAGCTCGTCCTGGGCGGTCGAGCCGGATGCCACCGCGCCGCCCCGCGCTGTCTGGCGTGCCATGGGCGAGCTCCCTGCCTCCCGATCCGACCGGTCGTGCCCGACTTCGGCCTTTCCCGACAGCCCCTGGGCTGCCAACGACCTTAGCCGACCGCCGTCGCCCCTCTTCCCAGAGCTGCCCGACGCAGCTATAACAGTTGTAATAACACTCGTTATAGGGAGCTGTCATGCCACCCTTCGCACGCACGCACACGTCCACCGCGGTGGCACCGTCCGCGTCACCCACCGCACCTGTCGCGCTGTACCGGCTGGCCGGCGTCGCCGGGCTGCTCTGCTCGGCGATCCTGCTGCTCAACGCCGCCCGCCGGGGCGGACTGGTCGCCGACTCCGACCTCGCGCACGCCCTCGCCCCGCTGGCCGAGATCTTCGGCCTGGCCGCGATCACCGGCGTCTACCTGCGCGGGCGCGACCGCGCGGGGCTGCTCGGAGTGGTCGGCTTCGGACTGAACTTCGTCGGGATGGCCGCGCTGGTCGGCGGCGAGTTCGTACTCAACCTGATCTTCCCGGCCATACCACCGGCACAGGTGGCCCAGCTGCGCGCCGGGCTCACCGGCACCGTGCTCAAGGCCTCCTCGCTGGTCTTCCTGCTGGGCGCGCTGCTCCTCGGCCTGGCGCTGCTGCGGACGGCGCTGCCCCGGGTCGCCGTCGCGCTCTACGCGCTCGACTGCGTCCCGATCGGCCTGCGCGGGATCCTCCCGGCAGCCTCGCTGCTGTGGGGACTGGCGCTGGTCGCGGTGGCGCTGACCTGGCTGTCGGTCGGCCTGATCGGCGGTCCCGGCGGTCACGGCGGTAACGGCGGTAACGACGGTCACGGCGATCCAGGCGTTCGCCGCAGCCGGACGACGGCGCCCTGAGCCGACCGCCCACCGATCGACTCCTCAGGCGGTCAGGCCCCGCCCCCGATCACCCACAAGGCCGTTAGGGTGTTCGGTGTGCTGACTGAGCTGACCCGGGTGAAGGCCCTGCGCTATCTCGACCCGCTGCGGGCGGGCGGCTCGGTGCCGGGGATCGTCGAGACCGACGACCTCGGCACGTACGTGGTCAAGTTCACCGGCGCGGCGCAGGGCCACAAGGCGCTGGTCGCCGAGGTGATCGTCGGCGAGCTCGGGCGGCGGCTCGGCCTGCCGGTGCCCGAGCTGGTGCTGGTGGACTTCGACCCGGCGGTGGCCGCGCACGAGCCGGACCAGGAGATCCAGGACCTGCTTCGGGCCAGCGCGGGCCTCAACCTCGGCATGGACTACCTGCCCGGTGCCCGCGACTTCCGGCCCGGCCTGGTGACGGTGGACCCGCTCGAAGCCGGCCGGATCATCTGGCTCGACGCGCTGACGGCGAACGTGGACCGCAGCCGCAGCAACCCGAACCTGATGGTCTGGCACCGCCGCCTGTGGCTGATCGACAACGGCGCCGGGCTCGTCTTCCACCACCGATGGTCCGGCGCGGACGCCGCCGTGGGCCGCGCGTACGACCTGAGCGCCCACGCCCTCGGCGACTACTCCCCCGACCTGGCCGCCGCCGACGCCGAGCTCGCCCCGAAGGTGACCGACCAGCTGCTGCGCGAGGTGGTCGGCCTGGTCCCGGAGGAATGGCTGGGCGAGGAGCCGGAGTTCGCGAGCGGCGAGGAGCAGCGCGAGGCGTACGTACGACACCTGGCGGCGCGCGCCGCCCTCTCGCAGGAGTGGCTGCCGCAGGGCTTCGCCACGGAAGAGCAGCTGCGCGCGGCCGAGGCCGAGCGGGCGGCGAAGGCGCAGGCGGGCCGCCCGAGTTGGCTGCGCACGGTACCGGACCTGCACGGGCGCCGGGGGTGAGCTCGGCGCCCCGGTGGGTCGATCAGTAGTGGTGCGCTTCCTCACTCCTCGCCCTCTGCCATCCGCTGGAGATCTTCCGCCGAAACGGCGATGAGACCCTCCTGCTGCGCGCGAATGTCGGCGACGGCCGACTGCAGCCTCGTGGCATTGGCCGGGCTGCGCAGCAGGTAGTCGGTCTCCCGCAGGGACTCGTAGTCATCCGCCGCGACCAGGTAGGCGCGTCCAGTGTCGGAGATGATCTCGATGGCCTGCTGGTTGTCGTTCACCTCCTCGATGAGGCGGGAGAGTCGCTTGCGCGCTTCATCGGCGGTCATCGCCATAACCTGCCCCTTTGTACCCGGTGGTACTGCACCACGGTTCCACACTGCTGGTACCTCGATGCGGTACCAGCAGCTCGCGAGCGGCGGGGCACGGAAATCCGCTGGGCGGATTTATCGCTTTCCGCCCAGTCGATTCGTCTCCGAATTAGTCACACAGACTGATCACCACACGATCCCTTGCAGCGAAGGCAGTCACAGGCCGGCCAGACATCGGTGATCGGGCGCAGATACGGCTCCCCGAGCACGACGTCCCAGTTCGACAGTTCGATCCGCTCGCCGCTGGCGGTGACGCGGTACGTGCGCACGGACATCATGCTCTCGCGCGGGGTCGGTCGCTTGGCCATGATTGTTCGTCAGTTCCTTTCACACACCGGGCAGTTCGGCCAGTCGAGCGGGCAACTCCGGCTCCTGGTGTGGTGGTACGAGTGCGGGCCTTCGAGGTGGTCCAGCAGTGTGAGCAGCGGCTGGACGCGCTTGCGAACCGCAGCAGCCAGCCAACAGCTGCTGCTGGCAATGGGGTTGGCGTTAGGCATCGGAAGCCTCCACGCCTCTGCTGATCAGCTCGGCGATCCGCAGCACGATCTCCGGGCGGGCGTTTCCGAGCTGCACGAGGACGAGCCCGGTGAGCAGCGACGGCTCGTCGATCCCGAGCGACGGCAGGGTGATACCGGCGGCCGCGAGGGCCTTGACGAGCTGCTCCAGCGCACGCCGTGCGGCCGTGCGCTGGGGGCGCATGTAGGAGTGGTACTTCGAGGCCATGGAATCCGCCCTCCCGGAAATTACTGACTGTGCCTCAAGAGTGGCGCTATGGAGCTACGCTGCACCAGGGGGTAGCGGAATAATCCTTTCTGGGTATACAAGAAACAGAAAGAAGTGATCTTGTGGGTAAGGAGATTGACCCCACGACGTCCATGGCAGCGCTCTTCGCGGCGCGCGTCACCCGCCTGCGGAAGGCCGCCGGGCTGACGCAGCAGGAGCTGGGGCACGTGGCCCTGGTCCACAAGTCGCGGATCAACCAGGTCGAGCGGACGACGGGGTACCCGGTCACGAAGGAACTCGCGAAGCAGCTGGACGAGGCGCTGCACGCGGAGGACCTGCTGGTGGACCTCTGGGTGCACGTGGACAAGGAGCGCTTCCCGGACTGGGCGCGGGCGTTCATGGAGCACTCGGCGCACGCGGTGGCGATCCGCGAGTACGCGGCGCATGTAATCCCTGGCCTGCTGCAAACGCGGGACTACGCCCGGGCTCTCCTGCGAGTCGATCCCGGCCTCAAGGGCGAAAAGCAGCTGGACGAACGCTTGGCAGCCCGCCTCGGACGCCAGAAGCGGCTCGCTGCGGAGGACGGACCGGAGCTCTGGGCGGTCCTGGACGAGGCCGTGCTGGCGCATCCGATCGGCGGACCGGTCGTCATGCGACGTCAGCTGGAGCACCTGCTGGAATCCGCCGAGGATCCACGCATCACCCTCCAGGTGCTCCCGTTCGGCGCGGGCGCGCACTGGTGCATGGGCGGCTCGCTGACCATGCTGACCATGCCGAACGGCGACGAACTCGCGTACACAGAAGGTGCGCACCATGGGCGGCTCTTCACGGACCCGGACGAGGTCAATCCCTTTGCCGTGGAATACGATCGGATCCGGGCGCTAGCCCTACCGCCGGACATGTCGCTGCGCATGATCCGCGACGTCATGGAGGGCAGATACCTTGGCTCACGCGTCCCGACCCGACCTGACCGCCGCCGCCTGGCTCAAGTCCAGCTACAGCAACCAGGCGGGTGGCAACTGCGTCGAGGTGGCGAACAACCTCCCCGGCGTCGTCCCCGTCCGGGACAGTAAGAACCCGCACGGCCCCGCCCTGGTGTTCAGCGCCCCGGCCTTCACCGCCTTCCTCGGGGCGCTCCAGGCCGGCGAGTTCACTCCCGCCTGGCGCAAGTCCAGCCACAGCAACCAGGAGGGCGGCGACTGCGTCGAGGTGGCGAGCAACCTCCCCGGCGTCATCCCCGTCCGGGACAGCAAGAACCCGCACGGCCCCGCCCTGCTCTTCACCGCTCCGGCCTTCAGCAGCTTCCTCGGCGCACTCCAGGCCGGCGAATTCGGCACCCACTAGATCAACTCCCGGCAGCCGCACGGTTTACGACGGCTCCGAGTCCCCGGCTTCGGCGTCGGAGAGCTTCCTGAACTCGATCACCAGGGAGCCCCGGCGGCGCATCCGGGAGCCGGGGGCGGGGTCCTGGGCGGTGACCACCCAGGTGCCCGGCCAGGTCAGCGCCCCGACCGGCGGTCCGTCCGGATCGGCGGCGGCGATGACCACGCCCGCCGCCCACGCGACCTTGCGGGCGTGAGTCACGACCAGCCCGACGATGTCGGGCACTGTCACCTCGTCGGCGGTGCTCGGTCCCATCCAGCTCATGTCACCCTCCCCCGAGGGCAGCATCCCGCCGATCGCCGGCAGGGGGAAGACCGCAGCGTTTCACCGCGCGAGGAGTTCGGCGAAGCGGTCCAGAGCACGATCGGTGCGCTCCCGGTCGCCGGTGGTGGTGAGGTCGAACAGCAGGCCCCGGACAACCGCCATGACCAGCGTGGGTGTGACCGTGTCGTCGGCGCCGCTGGAGACGTCGCGGAAGGTGGCACCGAGCGTGTCGAACCAGTCGGTGATGGCCTCGCGCTGGTCGGGATAGTTCTCGGGGTGGACCAGCCCGTCGGCGTGCACCTCGAAGAACAGCCGCACGAACGGCGCGCGTTCGTCCGCGCTCATCCACGCCCAGATGCCGCGCAGCCGCTCCTGCACGGAGCCCGTCCTCGGCGGAAGGTGCTCGGCCAGACGCACCGCGCCCCGGCGGCGGGCCTCGGCGAGGACCGCCGCGACCAGCTCCTGCTTGCTGCCGAAGTCGTAGAGCAGCATCCGTGGGCTGGTGTCGAGGGCCACGGCCAGTGGCCGCAGGCTCAGCCCGGCCAGGCCGTGCGTCAGCACGTAGTCGGTCGCCCGCGCCAGCGTGCGCTCGCGGCGGGCGGGATCTGCGGGTCGCCCCACGGTCGTCGGTCTCCGCTCAATGGCTCGTCGGCAACTCGGAAGTGAATCAGCGTCAGCGAGTATATGGTACGACTGTTTCAACAACGAGGGGAGACCGCCATGACCGCCATGACCGCCATGCACGCCTTCGCCCGAGCACTCGTCCTGGGCCCCGGGAGTCACGTCGGCACGGCCTGGACGGCCGGGCTGGCCCACGGTCTGCGCCGCGACGGCGTGAATCTGGGCGAGGCCGACCTGATCGTCGGCACGTCGGCCGGCGCGATCGTCGGCGCGCTGCTCGCCACCGGGCAGGACCCGGGGCGGCTCGCGACCTCGACCCGTCTGCCGGCTCACCGGGTCAAGGCGGACCCCGGGCGGATGGGCGCGGTGTTCGCCGTGCTCGGCGACCGCAGCCTGGAACCCGGCGAGGCCAGGCGCCGCGTCGGCCGGCTCGCGCTCGACGGCGCCACGCCCGAGGCCGAGGAGGCACTGATCGCGGGGCGCGCCGCCCTGATCGGTGCGGACGCGTGGCCGCAGCGGCGGCTGCTGATCGCGGCCGTCGAGGCGACCACCGGTGAGCCCGTGGTGTGGGACCGCGAGAGCGGCGTGCCGCTGGTGCACGCGGTGGCGGCAAGCAGCGCCTTCCCGGGGGCCGCGCCGCCGGTCGCCATCGACGGCGGGCGGTACCTGGACGGCGCGCTGCGGGCCGGCACCAACGCCGATCTCGCGGCCGGAGCCCGCACGCTGGTCGTGATCGAGCCGATGGCGCACCTGTTCCCCCGCGAGCCGCTCAACCAGCAGCTGGCGACCGTGGGGGCGGACACCGTGGTGACCATCGGCCCCGACCCGGCCTCGGTACTCGCCTTCGGCTCGGATCCGGGCGACCTGGCCGCCTGGGAACCGGCGTACCAGGCGGGCCTTCGCCAGGCCGGCGACGTCGTCGCGCAGCTCCGCTCCGCGTGGAAGACGGCAGCCGAGGCGGCCTGACCCCGATCAGGCCAGGCGGGGCGGGCCGCGAACCTCCCGTCGGATCAGGTCAGATCAGAGCGACTTGAGGCGAGCCCTGAGCAGGCAGAACTCGTTGCCCTCGGGGTCGATCAGGACGTGCCACGGCTCGTCCCCGGTCTGGCCGATGTCGGCCGGGCGCGCGCCGAGGGCCAGTAGGCGTTCGAGCTCGGCGGCCTGGTCGCGGTCGGTGGCGTTGACGTCGATGTGCAGCCGGGGCTTCGCCCGCTCCGGCTCGTCCGTGGGGCTGAGGATGATCGTCGGCTGCGCACCACCGAAGCCCTCGCGCGGGCCGATCTCCACCGCGCCGTCGCTCTCGCGATCGAGCACCACGAAGTCCAGCACCTCGCACCAGAACCGCGCCAGCAGCTCGGGGTCACGGCAGTCGAGCACGAGCTCACTGATACGGCATGCCATGAGCGGAACCTGCTCTCGTCCGGGAGGTGACAGCAACCCGGCGACCGTACCGGACGAGGCGAAGACGGGCGAGGTGATTTCCGGGCCAGGGGCGGCCTCGATGAGACCGCCCCTGGTGCAGTACTAGCGGTCCTCGGACTCCTGCTGGTCCGTGCCCATCTGCTCGTCGATCTTCCGCTGGACCATGTCGGTCTGGCTCTGGTACTTGTTCCCGGTCTTCGCGTCGAAGGCGTCGCCGGCCTTCTCGACGCCCTGCTGGGCCGTGTCCTCGTGTCCCTTGAGCAGGCCCTTGAGCTTGTCGAGCATCGACATGGTCGTCCTCCTGGGAGATCGCCTGACTCCCCCCAGGATCACCGGGAAGGAGCCCGGCCGCATCCCGGGACAGCGCGAGGCCGACGCCGGCCCGTTCACTCCTCGGGCGTCTCCGCCTGCTTTGCGGCCCCCTGCTCGTCGAAGCGGTCCAGGAAGTCGTCCATGTCCTGCTCGGTGCGGTGGATGAGTGAGAAGACCTCGCTGCCACTCCCGGGCGCTCCCTCCGTGGCCAGGTGGAAGGACTGGGTCAGCGGCAGCACTTCGAAGTCGTTCTCGGCGGCGTACGCCGCTGCCTCGTTCTCGGCCAGTTCCATCGCGGCCTCCATGGAGTCCGCCTGCCAGATGGTCATACGTTCCTCGAAGGGCTCGCCCTCCCATGGCGTCCAGCGGAAGAAGGTGCGCACGCTGTACCAGGACTGCTCTTGCTCGGACACGCGTCCAGCCTCTCGTTCGGATGAGCCGGGTGGACCGGCACTGCTGAGCAGCGCCGGTCCACCCCGCGGAAACAGTAGCCACGGGGGAGGTTCCCCGCGGTTCAGGTGTGGGCTACCAGTCGAACACCGCCGACAGGCCGAGGCCGATTGCGGCGACTGCGCCGACGACTGCCGCTCCGACTGCCTCGAACGGGATCGCCGCCACTGCGACGACCACCACCGCGACTGCGGCAACCACAACTGCGGTGGTCACCACGGCATCCTGAATGTCGGAGGAGAAGTTGCTCTGACCACCGCCACCGCGCTTGCGCGCGTTGCGGTCGCCGGAGAACTTGTCGCCCTGCTTCAGCTTCTGCTTAGCGCTGTTGACCAGCTTCTTGTCGCCGGGCAGTGGCGGGTCACCGTTCTGCTGACGATCCAGCGCGTCCTGCTCGTCCTGGCTGAGCTGGGCCCCACTCTGCTTCGAGTACGGTTTGCGCGATCCGCCCTTGCCGCCCTTGTCGCCCATCGCCAGCGCACAGAGCAGGCCCGACGGATCGGCTTTGTTGACCGGGTCGTTGTCCGCGTAGGTATATGCCGATCGGCTGGCGCCCAGGGCCGGGTCGACGGTGAGGAACTGCGCGGTCGCCGGATCGTAGTAGCGGGCCCGCAGGTAGATCAGGCCGCTCTCGGCGTCCGTGTACCCGCTGCCGAACTGCAGCGGCGTGGTGCCGGTACCGGTGTGGGCGGTCACATTGCCGAACGGGTCGTAGGCGTAGGCGCCGACGATCGCGCCGGTACTGTCCAGCAGCGCCCGGGTCGATGCCAGGCTGTCGTGGAAGTACCACTGTGTGCCGCTCGCGGAGATCTGCTCGATCGGTGCGCCGTCGGGCCCGTACAGGTAGCTGGTGGTGCCGTCGGACAGCAGGTCGGCTGTCTGCCCGTCGTCCCAGGTGAAGGCGAGCGTGCTGCCGCCGGCCGTCTTGGAGGTGCGCAGACCCTGGCTGTCGTAGCTGTAGCTGCCCGAGCCTCCCGGACCGGTAAAGCTGGTCAGCTGGTTGCCCGCGTTGTACGTGTAGGTGCTGCCGATTCCGGTGGCCGGTGCGGTGGTGGTCCGATTGCCGCGCTTGTCGTAGGTGTAGGTGGTCGCGCCGACTGGAGCGCTCGCGCAGCCGGCAGTGCTGGTCGCACCGGGCAGCGTCCAGCAGAGCTGGTGGGCGGCGTCGAACGCCTGGCTTGATCCGGCGGTGGTGGTGGGGTTGCGCGCAGCGTCGTAGGCGTACGACGAGGTGCTGGAGCCGGTCGTCGAGCTGGCCAGTTGGCCCAGCGCCGTGTAGCCGAGGCTCTGGGCCGCGCCGGGCAGCCCGGTCGGCGTCAGTCCGGTCAGGCTGCCGGCGTTGTCGCGGCTGTAGACGAGCGACGCGAGCGCACCACCGTTGTTCGTGACCTGGCCGGCACTGGGCCGGTCGGTGTCGTCGAAGGTGTTGGTGACCGTGTCGCCGTTCGGGAAGGCGGTGGTGAGTAGGTTGTTGTCGCCGTCAAACCCGAATGTGGTGCTCTGACCGTTCCAGTCGGTCAATTTGGCTGGGTGGTTGCTCTTGTCGAAGGTCTCGGTGACCTGCTGGGAGGGGCCGCCGGGGTACGTGGTCGTGACCTGGTTGCCGTTGGCGTCGTAGCCGTAGCCGACCGTCTGACCGGCGCCGGTGGTCTTCGAGACCACCTCGCCGAAGGCGTCGTACTTCCAGCTGGAGGTGCCGGTGCCGTCGACGACCGCGGCCCGCCGGCCGCCGGCTGTGTAGGAAATCGACCGGACGGCGGGTGTCGTGGTGTCCGAGTAGGCCACCGAGGTCAGCTGGTTCGCCGGGTCGTACTGGAACGTGGTGACCTGGCCGGCGGGATCGGTCGTGGTCGCCGCGTTGCCGTTGGCGTCATAGCCGAACGAGGTGGTGCGGTTCGCCGGGTCGGTCTGGCTTGTCCGACGAGCGCGGTTGTCGTACCCGAAGGTCGACTTCTGGCCTGCCGCGTCCACGGCGTCGGCGATCGTGCCGTCGGCGTTGTAGTCGGTGCGGGTGACCGAGCCGTCGTTCATCGTGGCGGCTGTCAGCTGGCCGGCGAAGTCGTAGGAGTACGTGGTGGTGCGGCCGTCACCATCGGTCGCCGAGATCTGGTTCCCGTCCGCGTCGTAACCCGCGCCGACGGTGTGGCCGAGCGCGTCCGTGGTGCGAACGGCATTGCCCCAGGAGTCGTACTGAATCGTGGTGCAGCCCTTCGCGGGCGGAGTGCAGCCGGGGGTCGTGCCCGCTGCCACGCCGTTGGCCGTGACGGTGGAGGTCAGCCGGCCGGTTGCGGTGTCGTAGCCTGCCCGGGTCTGGTTGCCCTGGCCGTCGGTGACGGAGACCTGGTCACCGTAGGCGTCGTAACTCGCGCTGCGGGTGTTGCCGTTGGGATCGACCGTACGGGTCAGGTCGGCCGGGTAGGTGGCGTTGTCGTAGTAGAGGGCTGCACTGCGGGCCGGGGTGAGGCCATCGGATGCCTGCTTCGACACGCTGGTCAGCTGGTTGTGGCCGTCTGCCGCCGAGTTCGTGCCACTCGCGGTCGCAATGTGGCCGGCCTCGTCGTAGCGATAAGAGGTCTGCAAACCATCGGGGTCGACCAGCAGGATCAGGTTGTCGTTCCCGTCGTACGACTTGACGGTGGTGAAGCCGCGCTGGTCGCTGGACGAGATCTGGTTGCCGTGATCGTCGTAGGTGAACGTCTGGGTGCCGCCCTTGGGATCGGTGATCCCGGAGATGCCCAGACTGACCGGGTCGTAGGAGTAGCTCCAGGTCCCGGCGTCCGAAGTGCCGTAGCCCTTGGTCTCGGTGGCCAGCAGGCCGTTCTGGTACGTGTCGAGGGTCTTGTGGCCGGCCGGGTCGGTGACCAGGGTCTGGCCGGTGACCAGGTTGTTGGTGGTGTCCGGACCGTACGTGAACTGCGTGGTCCGGCCCAGCTGGTCGGTCTGGGTCAGCACGCGCTCGGCGGAGTCGTACGTCATCGAGACGACCGGCGCCGGGGTGGCGGTGCTGCCGAAGGCGGTCGGCTTGGTCATCGAGTTGAGCAGGTGCGCGGCCGTGTAGCCGTACTGCGCGTGGTCGTTGTCCTGCAGTGTGGGGGTGCGGGTGGTGCCCACGCCGTAGACGTCGGTCAGGTTGCCGTTCGCGTCGTAGCCGTAGGTGACCTGGCGGCCGGCGGTGTCGGCGAGTGCGGTGATGTGGCCGCCGGACCAGGTGAGCGTGTAGGCGCGGCCGGCCGGGTCGGTGATGGTGGACAGGTTGCCGTTGCCGTCGTAGGCCAGCGTGGTGGCGTACGGCGGGTTCGCCTTGGTGCCCGCGAGGTCCGTCTCGGCCGTCAAGTGTCCGGTGGCGGTGTCGAAGGTGTAGATCTCCTTCGACTTGCGCGTGAGGGTGTAGGTCGCCCCGTTCTTCACCAGCGTCGCGTTGTAGCGCGGCGCCGAGGGCGCGTAGGTGCCGTTCGTGTTGACGAAGGTGACCTGGGAGCCGTCCTCCTGGTGGACGGTCACGTTCCCGGTGCCCGGATCGGTGGTGGCGCTGAGGTTGTAGGAGTACGTCCAGCCCCAGCCGAACGGGCCGTTGACGGCGAGCGAGCCGTTCGGGCCGCTCGGGTCGGCGAGCGCGGAGGCGTAGCTGCGGCCGAAGTTCAGCGGCATGCCGCGGCCGGGCGTGGTCAGGTCGGTGAAGTCGTCACCGAAGTACCCGGTACTGGTGCTGACCGGGTCGCCGGCGGTGCGCGCGACACAACCGCACTGGACCCAGGACGGGTTGCTGCCCTTCGGCGCGTCCTGCACGGTCGGCGGGCCGCCGATCGGCTGGCCGGGCGTGCCGCCCATCGGGACGAACGCGACGGCGTCGTAGGCCACGTCGTAGTTGCTGTAGTCGACTCCGCTGGGGGCTGCGGTCTCGCTCTTGTTGGTGAGCTGGACGTTGCCGCCGTTCTGCATCGCGAACGTGCCGATGGTGACCCACTGTTCGGATCCCCAGTTCTGGTTCACCCGGATCTTCCACGGGGAGACGCCCCCACCGGGGTTGATCGTGTAGACCACGTTGGTGGCGGTCGCGGCCGTGGCCGGCAGGTGCAGCTTGATCTTGTAGTACTGGAGCTTCGGCAGGTTCGGCGTCCAGGTACCGGTGTTGACCTGGCTCGGGTCGGAGCCGTCCACCGTGTGGTTGAACAGGATGTGGCCGCCGAAGCCGACGCCCAGCTGGTGGGTGTCGATCGCGCCGAGCGGCGCGCCCGCGGCGTTCGTCCCGTAGCTGAGGTTGAAGGTGCCGCCCTGGGTCCAGTTCGGGCTGCTGCAGCCGACCAGGTTCAGCGGTGGGTAGCTCTGCGACTCGGCGACGATGACCGGCGCGCCGTTGGACGTGGTGGGCACCTTCGCCGGGTCCACGTTGCAGGTCGGCGGGTGCGGATCGGCCTGGGTGGGCTCGGTGGAGCCGGACGACCAGGTGTAGTCACTGGTCGTACAGGTACTGGTGCAGTCCCCCGCCCAGCTGGTGGGGGTGTGCCAGAAGCACTCGCGGTCCGCCAGCGTGCAGTAACTGATGTTCGGGTTCGACTGGTTGATGTAGTTCGGGTCGCACTTGCTGTCGGCACTGCAGAAGGTGGCGACCGGCGGGACCTGGAGCCAGTTCTGACCGCCGTGGTAGGTCGGCTTCGCGAAGGACGGGGTGAAGGCGGTGCCGTTGAAGCGCAGGATCGGGCTGGCCATCCAGCCCATGATCCGCTCCTCGTACGGCCAGCTGCCCGGGTGCTTGGCGTCGTCGTAGCTGGTGCGCAGGAACGGTGCGCGGTTCGGCGGGTAGTCCGGGTTGACCGGGTTGTTGCCCCAGCCCAGGCCCCAGGTGCCGTCCGGCCCGGTGCAGGTCGGGCTCGGGGTGCACTTGGTGGTGTTGCCGTGGTTCGCGTCGGGCTGGATGCCGGAGTTGTAGGCCCAGGTGGCCAGGTACCAGTTCTCCAGGTAGCGCGGGTCGCCGCCGTTCACCAGGATGCCCATGTTGTAGAGCGAGTTCCAGGTGTTCTCCAGGTTCTGCAGGCCGGCGGCCACGTTCTCCTGGTAGTCGACCGCGATCTTCCACTGGCCGTGCGCCGAGAAGATGCCGTCGCCGACGGACATGCCCGCGGTGACCTGGCCCAGGCCGTAGCCGCAGTCGGCCTTGGAGTAGTCCAGCTGGGTGACCGTGCCGCCGGCGCCGTAGTAGTCGCCGATCAGCGGTCCGCCCGGGATGCCCGGCAGCGCGTGCCAGGACGCCTGGCTGAAGTTGCTCTCCTGGGAGACGACCGCCTCGTAGACCGAGCGCGGCACCGAGTCCCAGCTGTCCCCGGCCGGGTGCTTCAGCGGGATCCGCGGGAAGTCGCTGTTGGGCGCGTAGGCGACCAGGCCCAGGTTCGCGAAGTTCGCCGGGCGGGTGTACTGCGGGCCGGTCAGCAGGCCCTGCTCGGCCATCTGCACCGCCCACTCCACCTGCTGCGGCGAGGTCTGCATGACCTGGCGGTTCTCGTCCAGACGCGGTACCGCGCACTTGGGGGTGGTGGTGTTCGCGGCGCCCGCGGCGGCGAGTGCGGCGAGGCGGTTGCCTGCGCTGGGCGCCGCTGCCGCGTCAGGGGCGGCCGCATCAGGGGCCGCCGCGTTCGGGGCGGCCGCGTTCGGGGGGCGCGGCGCGGTGGACGGGTCGGCCGAGGGATCGGCGCCGACCGTGGTGTCCGGCAGCACGGTGTTCGGCGAGGGCGTCTCGCTCGCCTTCGGCTGCTGGAGCACCTTGCTGCCGGCGGTCGCGACCACCAGCGGGGTCGCGGCGCTGTCCGGCGCGGCGGCGGCCTCGTCGCCCTGCGGCGTCGCGGCGGCCGGCTGCGGGGCCGCGCCCATGACGGCGCCGCCGTCCAGCGAGACGGCCTCGGCACCGAGCGGCAGCGCCTTGGCACTGACGCCGACCATGCCGGACTTGCCGTCCAGCTTGTCGGTGCCGACGACGACCGGCTTGCCCGCGCGGCCCGGAAGCAGCTGCACGGAGGTGCGCGGCCCGGTGCCGACCGTGGTCAGCTTGCCGCCGTGCTCCTTCAGCACGGTCGCGCTCTGGTCCTGCGTCGTGGTGGTGACCAGGCCGATCGAGCCGTCGGCCATCGGCCGCAGGTCGAAGGCCGTGCCGGAGACCTGGGCGAGTCGCTGCGGCTTGCCGGCGTCCGAGCCGGTCTCCGGGATCTTCACCAGGTTCGCGCCGACCACGCCGACCGGGCCGTCGTTCGTCGGCACCACCGAGGTGACCTGGGCGCCGACGGTCGTCGTGTGCTCGACCTTCCCGGCGGCCAGATCGACCGTCAGGATCTGCGTGCTCTGCTGCTCCGCCCCCGGGTTGGAGGTGAACGCGGCGAGGTCGCCGGTGCCGCAGCCGGGCGAGTGGTACTTCAGCGCGACGCCCGAGGCGACCGGCTTGACCGCACCGCTGTGCAGGTCGACCGAGTACGCGATGGCGCCGTGGTCGCGGGCCTCCTGCACGTTGACGGCCGAGGACGGCAGCACCGTGACGGCGGCGAACTTGCCGTCGCCCGAGGTGCACTGGTAGCCGGTCCAGGACTCGTCCTCGATGCCGGCCGGGCGCAGCAGCGCCACCTCGTGCCAGCTGTAGCCGGTACCGCCCCTGGCCACCGCGAGGTGGTAGCCGCTCGCGTCGCCCCAGCCGTTGAGCAGCACGTCCTCGGCCGGGCCGAGCGGCGTGGTGACCGGCTTGGCGGCGGGACCCCGCGGGGTCGCGGCGGGGGCGGCGGTCGGGTGCGGGGCCGCGGCGGCGGGGTTGGTGAGGCCGATGGCAAGGGAGACCGAGAGGCCGACGACGACGCCTGGCACGCCCAGCGCGTACCAGCTCGTTTTGTGTCGAATTCTATTTAAAGACATGACAGTTGACTGTCCTTCAGAAGGTGTGTGGAGGAGTCGGGAGCGCCCCGGACGCACTGCGGCAGCAGACCCGAGGAATCAGGATCTGCTGCCGTGGTACCTGGTGAAGCTCAGCCGCCCTGGCAGGCGTGCACGCTGCCCTGCTGGAGGTTGTACGTGCCGGTGGACCAGACGGCCTGTCCCCCGGTGTTGTAGATGACCAGGTTGCCGTCGTCCTGCACCGCGACCACACCGCCGGGAGCCGGGTTGCTCGTACCGAGGTAGCAGATGTCGGTGTTGCCGGACCAGAGCGAGATGTAGCCCTGGCGCGAGAAGTTGAGCACGTTCGGGATGTCGCCGTAGTAGGTGCCGGTCGCCCACAGGGCGTGGTTGTCGCTGGTCCGGTACAGGACCAGGTTCCCGTCACACTGGAACTTCAGGTACGTCTGGTACGCGTACCAGGTGGCACCGCAGCTGTAGTTCGGCGTGCTCGCCGTCAGCGGGATCTGGGGGCCGGTCCCGGTCGCGGACGCGGACGGAGCACCCGCCAGCAGCATGGAGACCGCCGCACCCGTCGCGGTTGCGACAGCGCCGATCTTCTTGAGGACGTTCTTCACGAAGCGAGAGCCTTTCGGGGTCGTCTGCACATATGACTCAGACTCATCCGCCACAACCCCCGTGAGGATTGTTCGATGACATACCGGACAAGCCGCCCGATATGGCGACCGGATACTCACCGGAAGCGCGCATGGCTGAGCCGCACCGCCGTCGGCGCCGCGATGGCGGACAACAGCCACCGGGTCAACACGCCGTCGACAGACGGCCCCCCAGCAGTTCTCTCCCCCGCGGCCGCCGGTTCGGCGGCGACTCCCGGACGGTAGTTCATCCACGCACGACACGACAGGAGTTTTAATGCGAACTAGTTCTTTCCGGCCAGTTCCTGATGAGGTTTTGATACGAATAGGCGTCACCAGGTGAACGGAAGTGGCCGAAAACCAGTCGCCGCGCTCTACCCGGCCTGGCGGTGCTGCGCGAAGGTCTTCAGCAGCCGGCCGGTCGCCGAGCGGACGATCTGCCGCACGTCGGCCGGCACCCCCGGGCAGTCGTCGGTCCGCAGGGCGCAGATCCAGTTCTCGGTGCCGGCGTCGAAGACCGTGGCGCCGCTCGCCGCCGTGTAGGAGGTCGCGTTCGCCGTGGTCGGCGGGCCGAAGGCGCAGGCGACGGCGGCGTGGCCGAGCACGGTGACCTGCGGGGCGCGGCCGGAGACGGTGTCGAGGTGGTCGGACTCCGGGCCGACCAGTCCGGTCAGCTGCTGCCCGGCCGTGACGCCGGTGCCCGACCAGAACGCGCCGCCCGGTGCGTCCACGACCAGCGGGGCGTTGGTGTGCGTGTCGCAGGCGTAGGACTGGCCGGTCAGCGAGCTCTGCGGGTCGGCGTCCGGCGGGCTCGGCCAGTCGCCGGTGACCCGGCTGTCCTCCTTGCCATAGAGCGGATCCTCCTGCGGCACCTTGTAGTTGACCTCGACCCGGTCCGGCCCGTCGGCGGCCGGCTCGAACCGGATCTTGCGGTAGACCGCGTTCGCGCCGAGGAACGCGAGGTCGCTGCCGGCGTCCCGGGCGTGCGTGACGGTGGCCCGCATCGCCGGGGACCAGTACTCGTCGTGCCCCTCGCTCAGCACCGCCGCCGCGCCGTCCAGCGCGTGCGGGTCGAGGTCCAGGTCCACGCTCGTGCGGTAGGCGAGCGGCAGGCCCTGGCGCTCGGCGAACTCGACCAGAGGCTGCTCCAGGTCGAAGAAGTCACCGGCGCCGGCCTCGTCCTGGTAGGGGCGGTCGAAGCTCACCGCCCGCGCGCGGGTCGCGAACGCGCCGTCCGGCCCGAAGTACAGGTTCCGCCCGCCCCAGGTGTTGTACGCCTGGTAGGAGGTGACCGGCTGGACAAGCACCACCCGCCCGGCCACCGACGGCGACTCGACGGTCAGCGGCACCCAGCGTTTGCCGCCCGACGCGGCGTCCAGCCGGAGCAGGTACGACCCCGGCGGCCACCCGTCGGTGTGGACGGTCACGCTCTGCTGCCACGGTGCGACCGTCATGCCCCGGGCGTCGGTGGTCGGCGCGGGCTGCGTGTGGCCGGGCGTCGGCGGCGAGCTCCAGACGAGGCGGGCGGGCAGGCCGCCGGCGTACGCGCCGAAGCGGTAGGCGCGGACCTGGAAGCTGCCGGCCGTGGTGGAGACCATCAGGTGCACCGGCGTGCCGGGCGCCACACCGGTGCGATCGGCGTAGCCCTGGATCTCGTCCACCGGCCCGGGGGCGCCGATCGCCCAGTCCGGCGCGCCGGGGAGGGCGGCCTCCGAGGTGGCGGCCGGGGCGGCGGAGACCGGATGAGCGGGAGCCCGGTGCGCACTGGTACAGCCGCCGACGAGCAGCACAGCGACGAGTGGGAGGATGACCCGCCGGGCGAATGGCACGCCCCGACCGTACTGCGCGGGCCGTGCCGGTCGGCTCGTTTGCGCTGACGCCGCGCCCTGCGCTTGCGTGGTGATCACGCAGGCGGGCCGGATTGGCCGAGCGGACGCTTCGCAAGCAAGACTCTCTAGCAAGACCAAGACACGGAGACGGCATGACCAGGGTCCAACTCGAAGAACTGCGTGCAGTGATCCACCCGCCGGGCAAGCTCGACAGCCGGGCGGAACACTGGGCCGGACGCCTCTACATGCGCTCCATCTCGCTGCGGGTGACCCGGCTGATGCTCGGCACCCGCTGGTCGCCGAACCAGATCACCGGCGTCATGGTGGTCGCCGGCGTACTCTCCGGAGTCGCGCTGCTGCTCCCCGGGCTGCCCGGCGCCGTGCTCTGCGTGCTGTTCATGCAGCTGTACCTGCTGCTCGACTGCGTGGACGGCGAAGTCGCACGCTGGCGTCAGCAGTTCAGCCCGCTCGGCGTCTACCTCGACCGGCTCGGCGCGTACCTCGCGGACGCCGCCGTGATGATCGGCATGGGGTTTCGGGCGTCCTCGCACGGGCTCTCGTGGTACGTGGTCGCCGGGATGGCCGCCGCCGTCGGCGTACTGATCCTCAAGGCCTCCTCCGACCTGGTGCACGTGGCGCGAGCGGACAGCGGCCTGGCGAAGGCCACCGACCAGTCGGTCGTGCCGCGCTCCTCGGGCCTGGCCAAGGTGCGCCGCCTGACCTCCGCCGTGGGCCTGCACCGGCTGGTCAACGGCATCGAGTGCACGCTGGTGCTGCTCGTCGCGGCGATCGTCGACCAGGCGCTCGGCAACCTGACCGCGACCAAGGGCGTGGTGATCGGCGTCACGGCGATCGTCTGGGTGCTGGTGCCGGCGCACATCGTCTCGATCGTCGCCTCGTCCCGCCTGAAGAAGTAGCCGTAGTGGTGGGGGGGGGGGGG